>JAILZQ010000171.1 GCA_023512415.1 Geminicoccaceae bacterium
CGCCGTGAGCGGGTCCACGGCGGCCGAGCGGCGGGCCGAGGAGCGGGCGGCCGGGCACGCCCCGGGCCTCTCCGAGGCGCTCCTCGCAGAGGTGGCCGAGGCGCTCGCCGGCGACGCCCTCGAGCGGGCGGCCGGGCTCGCCGCGCCCCTGCATCCGGCCGACCTCGCCGATCTCTTGGAACAGTTGCCGGCGGGCGAGCGCACGCGGCTGGTGCGCGCGCTGGGCGAGCAGCTGCCGGCCGACACCTTGGGCTATCTCGATTCCGAGGTCCGCGCCCGGCTGGTCGAGGATCTCGGGCCCGAGGCCACCGCACGGATCGTCGCCCGGCTCGAGACCGACGATGCGGTCGATCTCCTTTCCGACCTCGAGCCTGCGCTGCAGCGGGCGATCCTCCAGGCTCTTCCGCTCTCCGAGCGCGCCTTCCTCGAGCAGGGGCTGGCCTTCCCGGAATATTCCGCGGGCCGGCTCATGGCGCGCGAGTTCGTGGCCCTGCCGGATTATTGGACGGTCGGCCAGGCGATCGACTTCCTGCGCGCGCACGACGACCTTCCGGACGACTTCTACGAGCTCTTCATCGTCGACGTGCGCTTCCGCCCGGTGGGTGCCGTGCCGCTCTCGCGGGTCGTGCGGAGCCGCCGCGAGGTGCCGCTGCGCTCGCTGAGCATGAAGGAGCTCCATCTGATCCCGGCCGATACCGACCAGGAACAGGTGGCCTTCCTCTTCAAGCAATACGGTCTGGTCTCGGCGCCGGTGGTGAGCCCCGAGGGGCGGCTTTTGGGCATGATCACGGTCGACGACGTGGTCGATGTGATCGACGAGGAGGCCGAGGACGATCTCTTGAAGCTCGGCGGTGTCGCCGAGACCGACGTCTTCGCGAGCCCGCTCGAGACCGCCCGGCGACGGGTCCCCTGGCTGCTCGTGAGCATGATCTCGGCCACGCTCGGTGCCACCGTGATCGACGCCTTCGGCGCCTCGATCGAGCAGCTCGTGGCCTTGGCCGTCTTGATGCCGATCAGCGCGGCCCTCGGCGGCAATGCCGGGGTGCAGACCCTCGCGGTCGTGGTCCGCGGCCTCGCGGTCAAGGAACTCACCCGCGCCAACGCGCCGAAGATGCTCTTGAAGGAGCTCGCGGTCGGGGCACTCAACGGCACCGCGATCATGACCGTGGCCTTCGCCTTGACCCTCGTCTGGTTCGGTATGCTCGACCTCGCCCTCGTCTTCGCCGCCTCGATCTTCGGGACGATCACGGTGGCGGCGCTGATCGGGGTGACCGTGCCGCTGTTGCTCGAGCGCTTCGGCTTCGACCCGGCGATCGCCTCTTCGGTGTTCGTCACCCCGACGATCGACGCGATCGGCTTCTTCACCTTCCTCTCGCTCGCGACCTTCTGGCTGCTCTGAGCCGGGCCGCCCGACCCGTCGCGGGTGCGCCGGGTCTGGACCGTGGCGGCCGCCCGCGGCATCCCCGCAGCATCCCCGCAACGGGCGCCCCGGCGATGCGGATCGTTCTCTCGCGCAAGGGCTTCGACAGCGTGGCGGGCGGCTGCCCGAGCCCGATCCGGGACGGTCGGCCGATCGGCCTGCCGATTCCGACCCGCGATCGCTCCGCGACCCGCTTCGCCGATCTCGGCCTGGGCGAGCTCGTCGAGGCGCTCACCCGTGGTGCCGTGACCGGCTCCACCCTCTGCCACCTCGACCCGGACCTCGAGCGGGGCGCCTTCGGCCAAACCGGCGCCGCCCAGAGCCACCTCGCCAACGAGGGGGTGCGGGAAGGCGACGTCTTCCTCTTCTTCGGCCTGTTCCGCGAACTCGACCCGGCCGCGCGGCGGCCGCGCTTCGATCCCCGCGGGCGGCCGCACCATCGGCTGTTCGGCTGGCTCCGGATCGGCCGGATCGTCCGGCTCGGCGCGGACGGGAGCTGGGCCCGGGAGCGCTTGCCGGAGCTCGCCCGCCACCCGCATCTCGGCCCGGGCTGGAACGCCAACAACACCCTCTACCTGGCGAGCCCCGAACTCGGCCTTGCGGGCACGGTGCTGCCGGGCTTCGGCCTCGCCCGCCGGGCCTCGCCGCGTCTCCGGCTGAGCGTGGAGGGCGGGCCGCCCTCGCTCTGGGCGGTGCCGGCCTGGCTCGATCCGAGCCGCGGCGGGGTCGGCATGAGCTACCACCGCTCGGCCGAGCGCTGGTCGGAGGGGCGCTGCCGGGTGGTCGCCCGCGGCCAGGAGTTCGTGGCCGATGCGGGCGAGCGGGCCGACGCCCTCGACTGGCTCCTGTCGACGATCGCGGAGATGGCGGATGGCTGAACTCGAACGATTGTGGGTCTACGTGCTCGCGCGCGACCTGGGCATCGCGCCCTGCGCGGACGCGGGGATCCTCACCCTGTGTACCTGCAAGCCTCGCATCCGTGCCGGAGCCAGCATCGGCGACTGGGTGCTCGCGACCCTCCCGAAGCGTTTCGGCCTCGGTCGTGTGGCCTGGGTCGGGAAGGTCGCCGAAACCATCGAAACCGGGGAGTTCGCGGAGCGCTGGCCGGGCCGGCCCGACTCCCTCTACCGGCGCGGGCCGAACGGCGAGCTCGCGCACCGCGGAGGCACCTACCATGCGGAAGACCATCCGCAGAAACGCGATCTGAGCGTTCGGCGGTGCCTCCGGTTCGAGCCGTTCTGGTACTTCGGCGGCCTGGGGCCGGTGCTGCCGGAAAGCCTGCTGGAGCTCTGCCACTACGGGCAGGGACAGGCGACACGCGCGCTCGACGGCGAGCGTCTCGATCTGTTCCGACGCTGGCTCGCCCGTTGGCCGCCCGGGGTCCTGGGCGAGCCGCGCGAGAAGGAGGAGGGCGAGCGCTGGCGCCGCGCGATGCCGTACCTGGCCGGTAGGACGGAGCCGGGCGCGGGCGCGCTCGGGGCCGCCGGCGCGGCGACCTCGCCACCACGCCCCAGCCCGGCCTGCGGGGCTCGGCCGGCAGGCGCTCCGGCGCCGCGCCGGCGCTCCTGTTGAGCTCCGAGCGGAGCGCCGCCGGCCGGACGGATCCGGCGCTCGACAGGGGCGGGCGAGGCCGGAAGGCGGCGTTCGTCGCTCGAGCCAGGCCAGCAGGTCGTGCCAGGCGAGCAGCCGGTCGCGGTCGCGCAGGAGGAGGTGCCGCCCCGTGGGGTAGAGGACGAGCCGGCAGTCGGCGGCGGCGATGGTCGGCGCGAAGGAGAGCTGGGCCGCGGTCGGGACGATGTCGTCGCGGCCGGGCACGAGGAGGAGGGTGGGCACGCGGACGAGCGGGCCGGCCGCCCGGGCGGCGTCCATGAGCTCGAGCAGGCCGGCCACCGCGTCGGCGCGCGGCTCGCCCAGATGGAGCGGGTCGCGGGCGAGGGCGCGCACGACCTCCAGGTCCTCGGCCGGCCGGACCGGCAGGCCGCGGCCCGAGAGCCTGAGCCAGGGGAGGAGGGTCGCGAGCGCGCGCATCGTGGCCCGGTAGAAGCGCGGCATCGTCTCGCCGCCCCAGACCGCCGGCGCCACGAGGATCAGCCCCTCGACCGGGACCGCTTCGGGGCCGCTCGCGGCGAGCAGGGCCACGGCCGCCCCCATGCTGTCGCCCAACAGCCAGAGGGGGAGGTCGGGATGGCGCGCCCGCTCGCCCGCGACCACCCGGCGGGCCTGAGCGACGAGCGCCTCGGTACCCGGCCAGAACGGCCGGTCGCGCTGCTCGCCGAAGCCGCGCTGGTCGTAGGCGAGGAGGCCGAAGCCTCGATCGGCGAGCCAGCGGCCGAGCCCCTCGAACGCACCCTTGTGGTCGCCAAAGCCGTGCAGTGCCACGATCCGGCCCCGCGGGACGCCGGTCGGCTCGAACACGCGGATCGGGGGCTCGGCCGCGGGCTCGGACGGAACGGCCGAGCAGCCGGCGAGCGGTCCCGCGACGCCGGCGAGCAGGAAGGCCGCGCTCAGGAGCCGGCGGAGGCGGCGCACGCGGAAGTGGCGGCGGTGGCGGCCTCGAGCATCCGCCAGAGCGCGGCGGGCGTGGTGCCGCGGGCGCGCAGGTGCCGCAGCGTGAGGGCCCCGGTCCGCTTGGCCATCCGCCGCCCGTCGCGGTCGCCGATCAGATTGTGGTGGTACCAGCGCGGCACCGGCAGGCCCAGGAGCGCCTGGAGCAGGCGATGGACGTGGGTGGCGTGGAACAGATCCTCGCCGCGGGTGACGAGGCTGACCCCTTGGGCCGCGTCGTCGACGACGACCGCGAGGTGATAGCTCGCCGGCACGTCCTTGCGGGCGAGCACCACGTCGCCGAGGGCCGCGGGGTCGGCCTCGACCCAGCCGGCGCGCACGTCGTACCAGGCGAGCGGCCCGGTTCGCTCGAGCGCCCGGGCGACGTCGAGCCGCCAGGCATAAGGCTCACCCCGGGCGATGCGGGCCGCCCGCTCGGCCGCGCCGAGCCCGCGGCAGGTGCCGTGGTAGAGCCGCTCGCCCGAGGGGCCGTGCGGTGCCGCGGCCGATTCGGCGACCTCCTCGCGGACCTGCTTGCGCGTGCAGAAGCAGGGGTAGAGCACGCCTGCCGCGCGCAGCCGGTCGAGGGCCTGGCGGTAGAGCGCCATGCGTTCGGACTGGCGGACGACGGTCCCGTCGAAGCGCAGGCCGAGCCAGCGCAGGTCCTCGACGATCGCGGCGGCGAACTCGGGCCGGCAGCGTTGCGGGTCGAGGTCCTCGAGGCGGAGGAGGAAGCGCCCACCGGTGAGCCGCGCCGCATCGTGGGCGAAGCGGGCGGCATAAGCGTGCCCCAGATGCAGATAGCCCGTGGGGCTCGGGGCGAACCGGGTGACATGCGCGGCACCGTCGAGGACGGGAACGAAATCGGGACCCCGCAGGGCGATGGTCCGCGCCTCGCCCGCCGTCACGCCGCGATGTCCGAGCCGTCCGGCGCCATGGCCGAATGATGACGGGGCCGCCGCGGCCGGGCAAGCGGCCGGGCGTGCCCGCCCGGCCACAGGCCGTGGCCGGCGCGTGGTGCCGGCCGATACCGACCCGATGGCGGCGGCGATCCGTTCGACCCCCTCACGGCGGCTCGGCTGCGCCCGGAGCCCGCGCCCGGACGGGCGGGCCCGGGCGGACCACGAGGGTGCAGCAGCCCTCCTGCCCGGGTCGCCAGGTGCGGCCGGCGAAGGTGAAGCCCGCCCCCTCGAAGGTCCCGTCGTCGACGTGCCCGGCGATCCGGCAGAGCGTCGCCACCCGCTCCTCCGGCAGCCCGGCCGCGAGCCAGGCTTCCTTCAAGGGGCAGCGGTGCATGTGGATGACCAGCTCGGAGCCGTCGCAGCGCCGGACCTCGGGCGCGAACAGCCGGCCGCGGTCGGGGACGAAGTCGAGGAAGGCCCGGCAGAGGCCCTCGAGGTCGGCGGGCGCGAAGGAGGCGAAGCGCCGCCCGATCTCGGCCCCGCGCCGCCAGATCGAGGCCTTCATGATCGCCTCGGCCTCGGCCTCGCCGAAGCGGCGGGCGAGCTCGTCGAACAGGGCGGCGTAGACGAGGCCGCGGCCCTGGTGCGCGGCCAGGAGCTGTTCCTCGAGGAAGCGCACCCGTTCGCGCAACGCTTCGACCTCGCTCACCGCCCTTCTCCCCGTCGCCACGGTGACACCATCATCGCCGCGGTTCGAGACACGGCCAAGGAGGCGAAGATGCGGGTCGGCATGATCGGCCTCGGGGCGATCGGCGGGGCGGTGCTCGCCCGCGCCCGAGCGGGCGGGCTCGGGCCGGGGCTCGAGCTCGTGGCGGTGCTGACGCGCCGGCCGCGGCCGGAGGAGCCGCTCGCCACCACCGACCGCGCGGCCTTCCTGGCGGCGCGGCCCGAGGCGGTCCTCGAGGTGGCGGGCCACGAAGCGCTGCGGGCGCACGGCCCGGCCTGCCTCGAGGCGGGGGCCGATCTGCTCGTCACCTCGGCCGGAGCGCTGGTCGACGACCCGTTCCGCGAGCGCCTCGAAGCGGCGGCGCGGTCCGCCGGCCGGCGGCTGCGGGTGCTCGCGGCCGGCATCGGTGCGCTCGACATCCTGGCCGCGGCGGCGGTGGGCGGGCTCGAGCGGGTCCGGGTCACGGTGCGCAAGGATCCCTCGGCCTGGTGGGGCACGCCCGGCGAGCGGCTGGTCCATCTCGCGGCTCTGAGCGAGCCCGCCACCCTCTATGCCGGCCCGGTCCGCGAGGGGGCCCGGCTCTACCCGCAGAACGTCAACATCGCCGCAGCCGCGGCCCTGGCCGGCGCCGGCCTCGACCGGACCGAGCTCGTGATCGTGGCCGATCCGACGATCGACCGGCACGTCGTCGAAATCGAGGCCGAAGGGGCGTTCGGCTCGTTCGCCTTCCGCGAGGCGATCCGGCCGACCGCGGCCAACCCCAAGACCGGCGAGCTGGTCGCCATGGCGGTGGTCGAGAGCCTGCGCCGGCTCGTTTCGCCCGTCCTCGTCGGGGTCTGAAACGAGTCCGGCGGCCCGTGGCCTTGACAGGCCGCGAAGCGGCCCGGACAGTCCCCCGCGCGAGACGGGGAGGTGGGTCATGCGGACGGCGCGGCGGGCGTGGCTCTCGGGTGCGGCGGCGATCGCCCTGGCTCTCTTCGGCGGGGGCGCCGCGGCGCAACCCAAAGAAATCAAGATCGGCGTGATCTACGACGTCACCGGGCCGTTCGCCGCGGGTGGGTCGGAGGCGGCGCAGATCGGCACCCGGACCCTGATCGACTTCTACAACGAGCGGGGTGGGGTCAAAGGCTACATGATCAACGCCATTTATGCCGACGCCCAATCCAAGGCCGAAGTCGCGATCGCCGAGGCCGAACGGCTCCTCAACCAGGAGAAGGTCGATCTGATCTTGGGCGTCTATTCGAGTGCCCACTGCGTGCCCATGGCGCAGCGGGTCAACGCCGCCAAGAAGTTCATGTGGGCGACGGTCTGCACCTCCTCGGCCGTGTTCAAGGACAAGGGCCTCGAATACGTCTTCCGCCCCCAGGTCCACACCGACCAGTTCGGTGCCGCCTCCTGCAGCTTCCTGGCCGAGCGCAGCGAGCAGAAGCTCGGGTTGAAGCCCAAAGACCTGAAAGTGGCTATCATCTACGAAGACGGACCCTACGGCGCCGGTGTGGCCGCCGGCAACGAGACGACCTGCAAAGAGCTCGGCATGCAGATCGTCTTGAAGGAGGGCTACGCCGCGACCGCCCCCGATCTTTCCTCGCTCGTGACCAAGCTGCGCCGGGCACGGCCGGACGTGATCCTGCACACGGGCTACAACCCCGACATCACGCTCTTCCTGCGGCAGGCGAAGGAGCAGGGGCTCAAGTTCAAGGCGCTGATCGGCCACGGCGCCGGCTACGGCCAGATCGACAAGCTGCGCGAGGCCTTCAAGGACGACGTCAACTACTTCTTCAACGTCGATCCGGTGGCGGCCCAGCTGCTCGACCCCAAGACCTTGGCGCCGGGCCTGGGCGAGCTGATCCAGGAGATGGTCAAGCGCTACCAGGCGG
>JAILZQ010000172.1 GCA_023512415.1 Geminicoccaceae bacterium
GATCTGGCCCTCGCACTCGTGGCCGCGCTCTGGCGGCTGGAAAACCGGCCGCGGCTGCGTGCCGGCCACCCGCAGGGCCGCGAGCTCGTCCCGGAGCAGGCGGTCCAGAGCTTGCCGGTGCCGCTCCACCCCGGGGCCGCGCGCTGGTACCGCGAACAGGGGCTCTCGAGTGGGCGCTGAGCCGGCGATCCGGATCGAGGGGCTCGTCAAGCGGTTCGGCGCGGTCCAGGCGGTGGCCGGGCTCGATTTCTGCGTCCCGGCCGGCGCGACGGTCGCGCTGTTGGGCCCGAACGGTGCCGGCAAGACCACGACGATCGCGATGCTGTTGGGCCTGTTGGAGCCCGATGCCGGGACCATCCGGTTGCTCGGGCGGAAGATGCCGGACGAGCGCTACGCGGTCCTCCACCGGCTCAATTTCTCGAGCCCCTACGTCGACCTGCCGCTGCGGCTCACCGTGCGGCAGAACCTGTTCGTCTACGCCGATCTCTACGGGCTCGCCGATCCCGAGGGCCGAATCGCCGAGCTCGCCCGCACGCTCGAGCTCGAAGCCCTGCTCGACCGACCGACGGGCAAGCTCTCGGCCGGCCAGAAGACCCGGCTGCACCTGGCCAAGGCGCTGATCAACGACCCCGAGCTCCTGCTGCTCGACGAACCGACCGCCTCGCTCGACCCGGACAGCGCCGACCGGCTGCGCGGCCATCTCGAGCGCTGGCGGCGGTCGCGCGGCGCGACGATCCTGCTCGCCTCGCACAACATGGCCGAAGTCGAGCGGCTCGCCGACCTCGTGCTGTTGATGAAGGCCGGCCGGCTCGTCGACCGGGGCACGCCCGCGGAGCTGCTCGCCCGCTACGGCCGGCGGACGCTCGAGGAGGTGTTCCTCGACCTGGCCCGCGACCGCCGGGCGGCGAGTGCCGCCTGAGCACGCGGCCGGAGACGCTCGCGGCAACGGCCGCGGATGCCGATCGAGCTCGCAACGGGAACATGGAGAGAACGCCTTGGCCAGATGGATCGTCGTCGACATGGAGCCCAACGCGGTGCTGGTCGTCCGCTCGCAATGGGGCACCGTGACCTTCCGCGGCACCGAATCCTTCCAGTTCGAGACACCGCGCGAGCGGCTGTTCACCCCGCACGCCGTGACCACCTCCGAGCTGATGCAGCTCCTTCCGGGACGGCGGCGGCGGACCGAGCAGCCCGAAGAGCTCCGCTGAGCCGGCCCGGTGGTCGCGGGCCCGCTGCCGCGCGTAGAATGCCGCGGTGGACGGAGCCAACGGTAGGGTGATGCGGCGGTCGATCCTCGCGGCGGTGCTGTTGTCGGCCGGGCTCGCGGCCTGGCTCGGCTCGCGGCCGCTCTCGGAGCTGCTCGGGATCGAGCGGCGGCCGACCGCGCCCGCTGGCGGGCTCGCTTCGGCTCCGGCCGAACGGCCGCTCACCGCCGTGCGGGTGCGCGAGAGCGTGGCCGTGGCGACCGCGCCCGAACTCGTCCTTTCGGGACTGAGCGAGCCCGCGCGGTTGGTCAGGCTGCGAGCCGAGCTCGCCGGCCGGGTGGTCGACACCCCGGTGGCCCAGGGTGAGCGGGTCGCAGCCGGGGCGCCGATCGTCCGACTCGATCGGCGCGAGCGGCCGGAGCGGGTCCGCGAGCTCGAGGCCAAGCTCGCCCAGCGCGAGCTCGAGTACGAGGCGGCGAGCCGGCTCGGGGCGCGTGGCTTCCAGGCGGAGACCCGGGTGGCGGAGGCGCGAGCGGCGCTCGAGGAAGCCCGGGCCCGGCTCGCCGAAGCCCGTGCCGAACTCGAGCGCACGGTGATCCGCGCCCCCTTCGACGGCCGGCTCGAGCGGCGGCTGGTCGAGGTCGGGGATTTCCTCGAGATCGGCCAGGAGGTCGCGGTCCTGGTCGAGCCGCGGCCGTTCCTGATCGTCGCCCGAGTGCCGGAGAACCGGGTCGGGGCGCTGCGGCCCGGGCTCCAGGGCAGCGCGCGGCTGGCCGATGGCCGCACCCTCGAGGGTCGGCTCCGCTTCGTGGCGGGCCGGGCCGAGGATGCCACCCGGACCTTCCGGATCGAGCTCGAGATCGCCGACCCGCCCGCCGACCTCGCAGCGGGCATGACCGCCCGGCTCACGATCCGCCTTCCCGAGGTCGCCGCGCACCGGCTCCCGGCGAGCGTGCTCGTCCTCGACGATGCCGGCCGGATCGGGGTCCGGCTGGTCGCGGAGGACGACCGGGTCCGCTTCACCACGGTCGAGATCGTCCGCGCCGAAGGCGGGACCTTGTGGCTCGCGGGCCTTCCCGAGCGCGCCCGGGTGATCACGGTCGGCCAGGGCTTCGTGGGCGAGGGCGAGCGGGTGTCGGTGCGGCCGGAGCCGGGACCCGAGGCGGGGGGGCCGGCCGCGTGAGGGCGCTCGTCGAGGCCGCCTTCGCCAGGCCGCGCACCGTCCTCGCGGCCCTCCTCCTGCTCGTCGTCTGGGGCGGGATGGTCGCGGTCGAGATCCCGAAAGAGGCGGAGCCCGACGTCCAGCTGCCGATCGTCTACGTCTCGGTCCATCTCGAGGGGATCGCGCCCGGCGACGCCGAACGGCTCCTCGTGAAGCCCCTCGAGCGGGAACTCAAGAGCCTCGAGGGGCTCAAGGAGCTGCGCGCGGTCGCCGCCGAGGGACGGGCCTCGTTGATCCTCACCTTCGAGGCCGAGATCGACATCGACCGGGCGATCCGCGAGGTGCGCGAGCGGACCGACCGGGCCAAGGCCGAGTTCCCGGCCGAGGCCGACGAACCGGTGGTCGACGAGGTCAACCTCTCGCTCTTCCCGGTACTGGTCGTGACGCTCTCGGGCGACGTGCCGGAGCGCACACTCTTGCGGCTCGCCCGGGAGCTCGAGGACCGGATCGAACAGCTCCCGGACGTGCTCGACGTCGTCGTCGCGGGCGAGCGCGAGGAACGGGTCGAGATCTTGATCCATCCCGAGCGGGTCGAAGGCCACGGGCTGCGGGTCGACGAGGTCTTGGCCCTGGTCCGCCGCAACAACCAGCTGGTCGCGGCCGGATCCTGGGACGTCGGTCGAGGCCGCTTCGCGGTCGAGGTGCCCGGCGTGATCGAGGACCTGGCCGATCTGCGGGCGATGCCGGTCAAGGTCGAGGGCGGGACGGTCGTGACGCTCGGCGATATCGCGACGGTTCGCCGGACCTTCGCCGACCCGACCGGCTTCGCCCGGGTCGACGGCCGGCCGGCGCTCGCGCTCGAGGTCAAGAAGCGGATCGGCCGCAACATCATCCACACGACCGAGGCGGTCCGTACGCTGGTCGAGGCGGAGCGGGCACGTTGGCCGGTCGGGATCGAGGTCGGCTACTCGCAAGACAAATCGCGCGAGATCGCCGACATGCTGAACGACCTCGGCAACAACGTGATCACCGCGGTGATCTTGACGATGATCGTCACCGTGGCGGCCCTCGGGCTGCGCTCTTCGATGCTCGTCGGGCTCGCGGTGCCGGTCGCCTTCCTCGCGAGCCTCGTCGTGCTGCAGGCGATGGGGCTAACCGTCAACATCGTCGTCTTGTTCTCCTTGATCCTCGCGGTCGGGATGCTGGTCGACGGGGCGACGGTCGTGGTCGAATACGCCGACCGGAAGATGGCCGAGGGCCTCTCGCCGCAGGCCGCCTACCGGCGCGCCGCGGTCCGCATGGCCCGACCCGTGACGGCCTCGACCCTCACGGTCCTCGCAGCCTTCGCGCCGCTTCTGTTCTGGCCCGGCATCGTCGGCGAGTTCATGCGCTATCTGCCGATCACGCTCGTGGCCACCCTCGGCGCCGCACTCCTCATGGCGCTCGTCTTCGTGCCGGTGTTGGGCAGCCTGCTCGGTCGGCCGGCCGGCGAGGATCTCGCCGCCAAGCGCAACGTGGCGGCGACCGAAACCGGCGACCTCGCGAGCGTGGGCGGCGTGATCGGCGCCTATGTCCGGCTGATGCGCTTCGTTCTCGGCCGGCCGGTGGTCGTGACCGGGCTCGCCGGCCTCCTCCTGGTCGCGAGCTGGTGGGCTTATGCGAGCTTCGGCCGCGGCGTCGAGTTCTTTCCGACGGTCGAGCCCGACCGGGTGCAGGTGACGGTCCACGCCCGCGGCGATTTCTCGATCCACGAACGCGACCGGCTCGTGCGCGAAGTCGAGGCGCGGGTCCTCGGGGTGGCCGGGATCGCGCGGGTCTACGCGCGCACCGCGCTCGAATGGCGCGGTGGCGAACAGGTCGACGAGGACGTGATCGGCATCCTGCTCGTCGAACTCGCCGATTGGCGCGAGCGACGGCCGGCGGCCGAGATCATGGACGAGCTGCGCGCCCGGATGGCCGATCTCGCCGGCATCCGGGTCGAGGTGCGGGCCCCTCGGGCCGGCCCGCCGGTGGGCAAGCCCGTGCAGCTCGAGCTCGCCGACCGCGACCCCGAGCGTCTCCTGGCCGCCACCGCCGCGGTCCGCGCCGCGTTCGACGCCCTGCCGGGCCTCACCGAGGTCGGCGACAGCCGCCCCGTGCCGAGCATCCAGTGGCGGCTCGAGGTCGACCGCGAGCAAGCGGCCCGGCTCGGTGCCGACGTCGCGACGATCGGCTCGACCGTACGGCTCGTCACCAACGGGCTCGTTCTCGCCACCTACCGGCCGGACGACAGCGACCGCGAGGTCGATATCGTCGCCCGCTTCCCGACCGAGCTGCGCGGTCTCGACGAGCTCGACCGGCTCGTGGTCGTGACCGCTTCGGGGCCGGTGCCGGTCGGCCACATGGTCACCCGCACGGCCGGCCTGCGGGTGGCCGAGATCGAGCGGGTCGACGGGGAACGGGCGTTCACGGTGGCGGCCGACGTGCGGCCGGGGGTGTTACCCGACGCGGCGGTCGCCGAACTCCGCGCCTGGCTCGCCCGCGAAGGCGATCCCGGGATCCGCTACGAGTTCAAGGGCGAGGACGAGGAGCAGCGCAAGGCTTCGGCGTTCCTCGGCAAGGCCTTCGTGATCGCGCTCTTCGCCATCGCGATGATCCTGCTCACCCAGTTCGACAGCGTCTATCAGACGATCTTGATCCTCTCCGCGGTGGCGTTCTCGACCGTGGGCGTGCTCTTGGGGCTGCTGATCGTCGACCAGCCGTTCGGCATCATCATGAGCGGGATCGGTGTGATCGCCCTGGCCGGCATCGTGGTCTCCAACAACATCGTCTTGATCGACACCTACAACGAGCTCCGAGCCCGCGGCTTGCCGGCCGAGGAGGCGATCTTGCGAACCGGCGCGCAGCGGCTCCGACCCGTGCTGTTGACGACCTTCAACGGCGTGCTCGGCCTCTTGCCGCTGGTCTTCGAGTTGAACGTCGACGTGATCGGCCGCACGATCACCCGGGGCGGCCCCTCGACCGATTGGTGGCAGCAGCTCTCCCTGGCGATCGCCTGGGGGCTCACCTTCGCGACCGCGATCACGCTCGTGTTGACCCCGTGCCTCTTGCTGATCGGCGCCCGGGTCGGCGCCTGGTGGCGCGGCCGTGGCACCGGGCCCCGGGCCGAGCCCACGGCCGAGATCCTCCCGTTGCCGCGCGCCGCCGAGTGAGCGAGCCCTCGCCCGTCCGGCTCTCGGCCCGGCGGATCCGGGCGATCTTCCGCCGCCACGCCTATCTCCTGTTGGCCTCCTGGCCGCGGCTGCTGGAGCTCGTTTACTGGCCGTCGGTTCAGATGCTGCTCTGGGGTTACCTCACCCTTTTCTTGCAGGAACAGAGCGGGCTCGTGGCGCGCGCGGGCGGCCTTTTCCTTTCGGCCGTGCTGTTGTGGGACACGCTGTTCCGCGGCCAGCTGGGTGTGGCGATCTGCTTCCTCGAGGAAATGTACGCGCGGCATCTGGGTCATCTCTTCGTGAGCCCGCTCAGGCCTTGGGAACTCTTGGCCGCAGTCTTCGCGATCAGCCTCGTGCGGGTCCTGATCGGCGTCGGCGGGGCGGCACTGCTGGCCGTGCCGATCTTCGGCTTCGTGCTGTCGCAGGCCCTCGGCTGGGCACTGTTGCCCTATTTCGCGGTGCTGCTCGCGTTCGGTTGGGCGATCGGCCTCGTCATCGTCGGGCTCGTGCTCCGGCTCGGGCTCGCCGCGGAAAACCTCGCTTGGGGGGCCATCTTCCTCGTCCAGCCGATCAGCGGGGTCTATTATCCGATCGCCACCCTGCCGAGTTGGCTGCAGCCGGTGGCCTGGCTGTTGCCCTCCTCCGCGGTCTTCGAGGGCATGCGGACCGTTTTGATCGAGGGCCGTTTCGACCTCGGCCTGTTGGCCTGGGCGGTCGCCATGCTCGGGCTCTGGCTCACGGGCGGGGCCCTCGCCTTCCTCGCCCTGTTCCGCGCGGCACGCCGCCGCGGCCTGTTGCTCCAGGTGGGCGAATGAGCCGCGCGCGGGGCGCTCAGCCCGCGAGGCCGATCGCGCTCAGCTGCAGGCCGAACGGCCCGCCGCCCGCGAGCGTGGTGCGGCGGTAGCTGAAGAACAGCGCGCTCTCGGCGCAGGTGTCGCGGCCCACGGCCTGGACGCGGGCCACGCCGAGCCGCGCGAGCCGGACGCAGCAATAGCCCTCGAGGTCGAAGCGCGGGCGCCCGCCCGCGGACGGCTCGACGAAGAACCGCTCCGCTTCGGGGTCGCGTTCGACGAACGCCGTGCGGAACTCGACACCCACCTCGTAGGAGCGCCGGCCGATGCAGGGGCCCACCGCCGCGACGATGCGGCCGGGTTCGGCGCCTGCCGCGACCATCCCTTCCACGACCGATTCGAGCACGCCTTCGAGGGCGCCTCGCCAGCCGGCGTGCGCCGCCCCGACCACTCCCGCCTCGACGTCGGCCAAGAGCACCGGCGCGCAGTCGGCGCTGGTCACCCCGAGCAGGAGGTCGGGACGGTCGGTGACGAGCGCGTCGGCCTCGGGCGGCCGATCGGCCGGCCAGGGTGCTTCGACCCGCAGGCAGCGCGTGCCGTGCACCTGCCGGGCGACGCAGAGCCGGTCGAGCACGCCGCCGAGGGCGGCGGCAGCACGGCTGCGGTTCTCGAGCACCCGCTCGCGCGCGTCGCCCGAGCGGAGGCCGACGTTCAACGAGGCGAAGACCCCCTCGCTCACCCCGCCCGGCCGGCCGAAGAACCCGTGGCGGATCCCCGGGAGGGCGAGGAGTGTCGCCTCGAGCCTCATCCGCGCCACTCCTCCTCGGCCAGGAAGCCGGCGGGCGGCGGCGCCCCGGGCCCGGTCAAAGCCAAGACCTGGAAGCGCTCGCCCATGGCATCCGGTGCAACGAGCCGGCGCACGCCCGCCTCGAGGGCCGCGCGCTCGGCCGCCGTGCGGCCGGCCGCGAGCCGCTCGAGCCTGAGCCCGATTCCGAGCCGCTCGAGCACGCGCCCTTGCCCGACCGGGCCGAACACGGCCGCGCCCGCGGCCCTGGCGACCCGGCGGAGTGCCGCGAAATCGACATCGGCCGCGAGGTCGACCGTGCCC
>JAILZQ010000173.1 GCA_023512415.1 Geminicoccaceae bacterium
AAGGCCCGCCGGCCGACGCGCCGGCGCTCAACCCAGCCCTCGGCCGAGAGCCGCGAGGCCGCGGTCCGTACCGGCCCCTCGCCGATCCCCATCGCCGCCATGATCGCGAGCAGCGAAACGACCGACAGCTCGCCGCCGCGCGGCACGATCGCGTCGCCGAAGAGCGTGACGATCAACGAGCCCGTGCGGTGCGGGCCGTCGTGCAGCGCCGACAGGCGCGGGGCGAGCCAGGCGGGCGGGTCGATCACGGCCGCCGCCGCATGGCACGGTCCGGCCCGCTCGGGAAGATCGCCGAGCGTGCCGGACAGGTCACCCGAGCATCGCCATATGGTGCGGGGCGCCGTCGTCCGCCGCGCCGCCGGCGCCCGCCTCCAGCCGATCCGAGGACGCATGGAGCACGACGTCTTCCCGGCCGGTACGGCCGACATCCTGCTCTACCTCGCCGCCGCGGGCGTGGTCGTGCCGCTCCTCCACCGGCTCGGAACGGGCCAGGTCACCGCCTTCCTCCTGGTCGGTGTACTGCTCGGCCCGCACGTCGCCGGTCGCCTCGCCGAGCACGCGCCCTGGCTCGCCGTCGCCACCTTCGAGGATCCGGAGATGCTCGAGCGGCTCGGCGGGCTCGGCGTCGTCTTCCTCCTGTTCGTGCTCGGCCTCGAGCTCTCGCTCGACCGGCTCGCCGCACTCCGCCGCTGGATCGTCGGACTCGGCAGCCTGCAGGTGACGGTCACGGGCGCGGTGATCGCGGCGATCGCCGCGGCCTTCGGCAACCCGCTCTCGGCCTCCGTCCTTTTGGGCCTGAGCCTCGCCCTCTCCTCGACCGCGGTCGTCATGCAGCTCCTGATCGAGCAGCGGCGGCAGACGACCGAGGCCGGCCGGATCGCCTTCGCCGTCCTCTTGGCGCAGGACATCGCGGTCGTGCCGATCCTGCTCCTCGTCGGACTTTTGACCGGGCTCGCCGCGGCCGACCCCTGGGGGGCCCTCGGCGAGACGCTCGCCTTGACCGCCTTGGCGTTCGGCTCGCTGCTCCTGCTCGGGCCCCGGGTGATCCGCCCGCTCCTGCGCCTGGCGAGCCGGGCCGGCGGCCGCGAGGTCCTGGTCGCCGCGGCCCTCCTCCTCGTGATCGGCAGTGCCGGGATCACCGCCGGAGCCGGCGCCTCGCCGGCGCTCGGCGCCTTCATCGCCGGCGTGCTGTTGGCCGAGAGCGAGTTCCGCCACACGATCGAGGCCGACATCGAGCCCTTCAAGGGCCTCCTGCTCGGGCTCTTTTTCGTCACGGTCGGAACCGGCGTCGACCCGCTCGCGATCCTGCCCGACCTGCCGCTCGTGCTCCTCTCGGTGCTCGGCCTCGCGGCGATCAAGGCCGCCCTCGTGGCGGCCCTCGGCGCCGGCATGGGCTTGGCCCTGCCGGTCGCCCTCGAGGTCGGGATCCTCTTGGGCCAGGGGGGCGAGTTCGCGCTCGTGGTCGTGGCCCTGGCCCAGCGCGGTGGGCTCGTCCCGGCCGAGACCGCCCGCTTCATGGTCGTGGTCGTGCTCGTCTCGATGCTCGCTTCGCCGCTGCTCGCCCGGCTCGGCCCGAGGCTCGCCGAGCGGCTCCGCGCGCGGCAGCGGGCCGCCGCCACGGCCACGCCCGAGCTGCCGCCGGTCGCCCAGGAGGTCGGCCACGTGGTGATCGCCGGGTTCGGCCGGGTCGGCCGCACCGTGGCGCAGATCCTCGACCAGGCCGCGATGCCCTGGCTCGCCCTCGACCTGGATGCCGCCCGCGTCGCCGAGGAGCGGGCCCGCGGCCGGCCGGTCTACGTGGGTGATGCCGGTCGGCCGGAGATCCTCGCGCGGGTCCGGCTCGAGGAAGCCCAGGCGCTGATCGTCACCCTCGACGCACCGGCCACCGCCGAGCGGACGGTGACCGCCGCCCGTCGGATCGCTGCGCGGCTGCCGATCGTCGCCCGCGCCCGCGACGCCGGGCACGCGCGGCGGCTGCTCGAGCTCGGCGCCGATGCGGTCGTGCCGGAGACCGTCGAAGCGAGCCTGCAGCTCGCCGGCCGCGCCTTCGAGATGATCGGCCTGCCGGCCGAGGAGGTGGCCGCCCGGCTGGCCCGCGAGCGCGATCTCTTGTTGGCCCCGGAGCCGCTTTGAGTGGGCGACGGTCAGGCGAGCGGCAGGCCGAGCCGGCCGGCCAGGTCCTGGACGAATTGGAAGGCGACCCGCCCGGAGCGGGCGCCGCGGGTGGTCGCCCATTCGAGCGCCTCGCGGCGCAGCCGCTCGGGCTCGACCGGCAGGGCGAAGTGTTCGGCGTAGCGCTGGACCATCTCGAGGTAAACCTCCTGCGAGCAGGGGTGGAACCCCAGCCAGAGGCCGAACCGGTCGGAAAGTGAAACCTTCTCCTCGACCGCCTCCGAGGGGTTGATCGCGGTCGAGCGCTCGTTCTCGATCATCTGCCGCGGCATCAGGTGCCGCCGGTTGGAGGTGGCGTAGAACAGGACGTTGGCCGGCCGCCCCTCGATCCCACCCTCGAGCACCGCCTTCAACGATTTGTAGGAGGTGTCGTCCTGGTCGAAGGAGAGATCGTCGCAGAAGATCACGCAGCGCCGCGGGATCGCCGCCACGATCTGCAACAGCCGCGGCAAAGCCTCGATGTCCTCGCGGTGGATCTCGATCAACTTCAACGGCCCGAGCCCCTCGGCGTTGACCCGGGCGTGGACCGCCTTGACGAGCGAGCTCTTGCCCATCCCGCGCGCCCCCCAGAGGAGCGCGTTGTTGGCCGGGAGGCCACGGGCGAAGCGGCGGGTGTTGTCGAGCAGGATCTGCGCGACCCGGTCGATCCCGCACAGAAGATCGAGCTCGACCCGATGCACCTTGGCGACCGGCCGCAGCCGCTCCCTGCCCTCGAAGACGAACGCCTCGGCCACGTCGAGATCAACCGGCTCGGGCGGCGGCGGGGCGAGCCGTTCGAGCGCCGCGGCGATGCGGCCGAGGAGGGGGAGGAGCTCGGGATCGCTCATCGGGACTTCCGGGCGGGGCGGCGGGGCGCCGGGCTGCGGCGCGGGCGCGGAGGCTAGCAGCGCAAGGAGCGGCGACAAGGCCCGGCCGTTCGCCGAGGCGCGGTTGCATCCCGGCCGCCCCCCGCTATAGTCCGCGTCCGATCGGTCTCACCACCCTCCGAGGACCCCATGCTGGTTTCTCCGGCCTACGCCCAGGCCTCGGGCGCCGGGGGCGGCGACGTGTTCGTCTCGCTCCTGCCCCTGGTGTTGATCTTCATCGTCTTCTGGTTCCTGCTGATCCGCCCGCAGCAGCAGAAGATGAAGCAACACAAGGCGATGCTCGAGGCGCTCAAGAAGGGCGACCAGGTGCTGACCGGCGGCGGCATCCTCGGCAAGGTCACCCGCGTCGATCCCGACGGCATGGTGATGGTCGAGATCGCCCAGGGTGTGCAGGTCAAGGTCGCCAAGGGCACGATCTCCGACGTGCTGACCAAGCCCGCCCCGGCGGCCAACGAAAACGCCGGTGCCCCGAGCGGCACCGCCGGACCGGGCCTGGGCGGCTTCCTGAGCCGGTTCTTCAAGCGCTGAGCCGGCGGCCGTGCGCATTCCCGCCTGGAAGCGCTGGCTCGTGGCCGTCGTCTGCCTCGTGGCGGTCCTCGCGCTCGTACCGAACTTCCTCTCCCCGGAGACGGTCGCCCGCCTGCCGGGGTTCCTCCCCAAGAACCACGTCGTGCTCGGCCTCGATCTGCAGGGTGGCTCGCAGCTCCTGCTCGAGGTCGACGCCGGGGCGGTGGTCAAGGACCGGCTCGAGCAGCTCGTGGGCGAGGTGCGCGCGGCACTCCGGTCGGCGCAGATCGGCTATCGCGGCCTCGGTGTGCAGGGCGAGGCGGTGGTCCTCACCCTGACCGATCCGGGCAGGCTCGACCAGGCCGTGGCCGAACTCGCCAAGCTCAACCCGCTCCTGCCGGCGGCCGGCTTCGGCGTCGGGTCGGTCCGCGAGCTGGTGATCGACGGCCAGCGTGACGGCCGGATCCGCCTCGCCCTTTCCGAGCGCGCGCGGGAAGACCGGGTGGGCGCCGCCGTCACCCAATCGCTCGAAGTGGTCCGCCGGCGGATCGACGAGCTCGGCACGCGCGAGGCCTCGATCCAGCGGCAAGGTGTCGACCGGATCCTCGTCCAGGTGCCGGGCGAGCGCGATCCGGAGGCGATCAAGCGGCTCTTGGGCAAGACCGCCCGGCTCACCTTCCACATGGTGGCGATGGAGGTCGACCCGGCCGAAGTGCGCGCCGGCCGCGGCCCGGCGGGCGTGATGCTGGTCGAATCGGCCGAGCGGTCGGGGCCGCGCGAGTGGGTCCTCTACCGCCAGGTCGAGCTTTCGGGCGAGAACCTCGTCGACGCCCAAGCGACCTTCCAGAACAACGAGCCCGTGGTGAGCTTCCGCTTCGACAGCCAGGGGGCGCGCAAATTCGGTCGCATCACCCAGGAGAACGTCGGCAAGCTGTTCGCCATCGTGCTCGACGACAAGGTGATCTCGGCTCCGCGGATCCGCGAGCCGATCTTGGGCGGCTCCGGGATCATCTCCGGCAGTTTCACGACCGAGACGGCCAACGAGCTGGCCGTGCTGTTGCGCGCGGGCGCGCTGCCCGCGCCCTTGAGGGTCATCGAGGAGCGCACGGTCGGGCCCGACCTCGGGGCCGATTCGATCCGCGCCGGGGTGATCGCCTCGATCGTGGCGCTCGTCGCGGTGATCGTCTTCATGGTCCTCTATTACGGCCTGTTCGGCGTGATCGCCGATCTGGCCCTGCTCTTGAACCTCGTGCTGATCGTGGCGGCCATGTCGCTCCTCGGGGCCACCCTCACGCTCCCGGGCATCGCCGGCATCGTCTTGACGATGGGCATGGCGGTCGATTCGAACGTCTTGATCTTCGAGCGGATCCACGAGGAGGTCCGGACCGGCCGGACACCGCTCTCGGCGCTCGAGACCGGCTTCAACGAGGCGCTGCGGAGCATCGTGGACGCCAATCTCACGACGCTCATCGCCGGGGTCGTGCTGTTCCAGTTCGGCACCGGGCCGATCAAGGGCTTCGCCGTCACCCTCGTGATCGGCGTGATCACCACCATGTTCACCGCCGTGACCGTGACCCGGATCATGGTCGCCGCTTGGTACTGGCGCGCCCGTCCGGCGCAACTCGCGATCTGAGGCCCCGATGCGCGTCCTGCCCCGGATCGTCCCCGACGGTACGAACTTCCCGTTCTTCCGCTACCGCCACTGGGCGTTCGCCGCTTCGGTGGTGCTGATCGTCGCGGCGATCGTCATGATGCTCGTGCGCGGCTTCAATCTCGGCATCGACTTCGCGGGCGGCATCCTGCTCGAGGTCAAGACTCCGGGCCCGGCGCGGCTCGCCGAGATGCGCACCACGCTCGGCGGGCTCGGCCTCGGCGAGGTCGCGTTGCAAGAGGCGGGCTCGAGCGACCTCGTGCTGATCCGCGTGGTCCGCCAGCCCGGCGACGAGAGCGCCCAGCAGGCCGCCATCGAGAAGATCAAGCAGGCGCTCGAGCAGGGCTTCGGTCCCGGCCTCGACTATCGCCGGGCCGAATTCGTCGGCCCCAAGGTCGGCGAGGAGCTGCGCCGCGCCGGCACACTCGCCGTCGTGATCGCGCTCGTCCTGGTCCTGGTTTATCTGTGGTTCCGCTTCGAGTGGCAGTTCGGCGTCGGTGCGATCCTCGCCTGCGTCCACGACGTCTTCGCGGTCCTCCTCGTCTTCACGGTGAGCGATCTCGAGTTCAATCTTTCCAGCATCGCCGCGATCTTGACCGTCGTCGGCTATTCCTTGAACGACACGGTCGTCGTGTTCGACCGGGTGCGCGAGAACCTCCGACGCTACAAGAGCCTGCCGATCGAGCAGTTGATCGACAAGAGCGTCAACGAGACCCTGGCCCGCACGGTGATGACGACCGCCACCACCTTCCTGGCACTCTTGGCGCTCTACGTGTTCGGCGGGCCGGTCATCCAGGGCTTCGTCTTCGCGATGCTGTTCGGGATCCTGGTGGGGACGTACTCGACCACCTACATCGCCGCGCCCGTCCTCTACTATCTGAAGATCCGCCCCTCGGCCGTGCCGGTCGAGGAGTCGGCGCCGCGGGCCGGCTGAGCGGCCGTGGAACTGCGGCCCGTTCCGACCGGCGAGCGCCCGTTCGTCCGCGCCTACGGACCGGGCGGCTTCACGATCGGGGCGACCCGTTTCGCGGGCTCGCTCTTGCTCTTGCCCGACCGGATCGAGCGCTGGTGCCCGGTCGACCCCGAGGCTCTGGTGGCCGAGGACCTGAAAGCGCTCCAGCCGCTCACCGGCGGGGCCGTGAGCCTGCTCGTGCTCGGCCTCGGCGCGACGGCGCGGCCGCTGCCGCCGGCACTCCTGGCCGAGCTCCGCAGCTGGGGGCTCGCGGTCGAGGCGGTCGCCACCCCGGCCGCCTGCCGCACCTGGAACCTTCTGTTGGCCGAAGGGCGGCCCGCCGCGGCCGCGCTCGTCGCCCTTCCGTCGACCGACTGACGGCAGCCGCCCTCGGCTCCATGGTCCGTGGTCCGGCCCGGCGACCGGCAAGGGGGTCCCGGACGGCATCGGCTGGGCGCGTGCCGCCGTGGGACGGCAGTGGGGCGGTCGGACGATGTCGGCGGTGCCGCCGGAGCGGACCGTGCCGGGAGAACCGCGCGGACGGGCCGCGGCGTCGATGCGCGCGACCCCGGCTCGGATCGCGCGGGTCGTGCAGGGCGTCGAGCCGGGCCCGCCGAGCGGGGCCGGCCGATGGTCTCGCGCCTCGTCGTCGGCTGGCGCGACCTCGGAACGCCGACCGTGCCCGCGAGCCGGCCCCCGCCCGGGTCTCGAACGGCCGAGCCGACGGTCGCTCGCCGTCGTTGCACGGACAGAGTCGTCGGCGGGGCGGGGTCCGCGGGTCGTCTGCGACCGCGGTGGAAAGAGGCGACGAGGCATTCCGGCACCGCCTCGTGCGCCCGCGGAGGCAGGGGTCCTCGAACGAAAGCCGCATCGGTCGAGTTTCCCGGCCCAGGAAGACGTGCGGCTGCCGCCCCACCCCCGATCCGGGCGACCCAAGCCGACCGCGGCGCCGCGTCGTCGCGCCGTCCGCGCGGCTGCCGCCCGGCAGACCGGGGCAAGCGAAGCAGTGAGGGTCGAAGCCGGGTAGTGGGGAGGAATGGCGAGGCGCGCGGCGAGCCGATGTCGGCGCGGCTGAGCGGCCCGGGTGCCGGCGCCGAGCTTCGCGGATCGCCGTGCCCGCCGGCGGCGGCCGGCGATCCTGCCGCCGGAAGATAGGCGGGCGCGGCTGCCGACGGCCTCCCCTCGGTCGGGTCGGTCCGACAGC
>JAILZQ010000174.1 GCA_023512415.1 Geminicoccaceae bacterium
GCGCGGGACACGGCGTCCCGGTCGGTGCGCGGATCGGGCCCGTAGGCGAGCCGGCAACCGAGGAAGGTGAGGCCGGCATAGACCGCGGCCAGGAGCGGCCCGCCAGGGGTCGCGAAGAGGCCGATGATCGCCGCCGCCGCCGCGGCGGCGATCGAGCCGGAGAGCTTGCCCGGCAGCCTCGGGGCCTGCGCGAGCCGACGTCCGGCGAGTTCGGCCTCGACCGCGAGGCCGCGCTCGATCAGCATCGAAGCGAGCCAGAAGAGCCCGATCCCGAGCGCGATCGCCAACGCCGGCCCGCCGTCGAAGCCCAAGAGCCGGATCAGGAGCGGCCAGAGGAACAGGAAGGCGAAGATCTTGGGGATCCAAGCCCGCCGCGGCGCGAAGCCGACCGCGCCACCGCTGGGGACGGGGGTGCCCGCCCCGCCGATCCGCCGCGAGCTGGGCCGGGGCGCGCTCAAAACGGCAACCAGCGGGCCAGGGGTGCCAAGATCCCGGCCACGTTCGCCTTGACCCAGAGCGTGCCCAAGACCAGGACGAGCAACGTCCCGCCGATCGCTCGCGACCCGTCCATGAACCCCGCCGACCCGAACCGCTCTTCGACCCGCCGCCAACATAGCAGCCCCCCGCCCGCGGGCAACGGCAGCGCGGATTCCTCCTCGGCGGAGGCCATCGCGGTGGCGATCCGGGCGGCGCTCGCCGCCCGCCGGCCCGGCGCGAGCCTGTGTCCTTCGGAGATCGCCCGCGCCCTGGCTCCGCAGGAAGGAGCCTGGCGGGCGCTGATGCCCGTGATCCGCGCGGTCGCGGCCCGGCTCGCCGCCGCCGGCGAGCTCCGCGTCACGCAGCGCGGCCGGCCCGTCGATGCCCTGGCCGCCCGCGGCCCGATCCGCCTCTCTCGCTCTCCGGCCGGGTCCGGCCCGGGCGATCGAGCGACACCCGGGTAGGATCCAGTAGCCGGACAGGCCCGCGCCGCTCGCGGTCGGCGCGCCGCCACGCTAAGCTGCGCCGGGCCTCGATCGTGCGGGGAACGAGCGGAAGATGTGCGGGATCGTCGGCGTGATCGGCCGCCAGCCGGCCGCCCCCTTGCTCCTCGATGCGCTGCGCCGGCTCGAATATCGCGGTTACGACAGCGCCGGCATCGCCACGCTCGTCGACGGCCGGATCGAGCGCCGGCGTGCCTCGGGCAAGCTCGACCGGCTCGCCGCCCGGCTCGCCGAAGAGCCGCTCGCCGGCACGACCGGCATCGGCCACACCCGTTGGGCGACCCACGGCGCGCCGACCGAGGACAATGCCCACCCGCACCTGGTCGACGGTGTGGCGATCGTCCACAACGGCATCATCGAGAACTTCGCCGAGCTCCGCGCCGAGCTCGTCGCCAAAGGCCACGTGTTCGCGAGCCAGACCGACACCGAGGTCGTCCCGCACCTCGTCGTCGAGCTGATCGGCCGCGGCCTGCCGCCCGAGGAGGCGGCGCGCACCGCGGTGCGCCGGCTCACCGGCGCCTTCGCCTTGGCCTTGCTGTTCCGCGGCCGCGAGGACCTGATCGTCGCCGCCCGCAAGGGCGCGCCCTTGGCGATCGGCTACGGCGAGGGTGAGATGTACGTGGGCTCGGATGCGCTCGCCTTGGCGCCGCTCACCCGCCGCATCCAGTATCTCGAGGACGGCGACGTCGCGCTGATCACCGTGGCCGGCGCCCGGATCTTCGGCCCCGACGACCGCCCGGTCGAGCGGCCGATCCTCCAGACCGCCCTCTCGGGCGCGCTGATCGGCAAGGGCAACCACCGCCACTTCATGGAGAAGGAGATCGTCGAGCAGCCGGCGGTGATCGGCGACACGCTGCGCTCCTTCACCGACCCGGCCACCCACCGGATCGCTCTGCCCGATCTGCCCTTCGACCTCGCGACCGTGCCGCGCCTCTTGATCTGCGCCTGCGGCACCGCGGCCTATGCCGGGCTCGTCGCGAAGTACTGGTTCGAGAAGCTCGCCCGGCTGCCGGTCGACTGGGACATCGCCTCGGAGTTCCGCTATCGCGATTGGCCCCTGGTCCCGGGCCAGGCGGGGATCTTCGTCTCCCAATCGGGCGAGACCGCCGACACGCTCGCGGCGATGCGCCACGTCAAGGCGCAGGGCCATCCGACGCTCGCGATCGTCAACGTGCCGGAGAGCACGCTCGCACGCGAGAGCGGCGGCAGCCTGCGCACCCTCGCGGGGCCAGAGATCGGTGTGGCTTCGACCAAAGCCTTCACCACCCAGCTCGCCACGCTCGCCTGCCTCGCGATCGGTACGGCACGGGCCCGCGGGCTGTTGCCTCCCGAGCGCGAGAGCGAACTCGCCCGCGCGCTGGACGTGGTCCCGGCGCGGATGCTCCAGGTCCTCGAGCAAGCTCGGACGATCGAGACGATCGCCGACGAGATCGCCGGTGCCCGCGACGTGCTCTACATCGGCCGCGGGCCGATGTACCCGATCGCCCTCGAGGGCGCGCTCAAGCTCAAGGAGATCAGCTACATCCACGCCGAGGGCTACGCCGCGGGCGAGCTCAAGCACGGGCCGATCGCGCTCGTCGCCGAGGACGTCCCGGTGATCGTGGTGTGCCCCTCCGACGAGCTGTTCGAGAAGACCGCTTCGAACCTGCAGGAGGTCCGGGCCCGGGGCGGCCGGGTCGTGCTCTTCTCCGACCGCGCCGGGATCGACCGTCTGGGCGAGTTCGCCTGGCGCTCGGTCGAGCTGCCGGCGGTCGACCCGTTCGTCGCACCGCTGCTCTACGCCGTGCCGATCCAGCTCTTGGCCTATCACACCGCGGTCGCCAAGGGCACCGACGTCGACCAGCCGCGCAACCTCGCCAAGAGCGTCACGGTCGAGTGAGCCGTTGCCGGCTCGGGCCTCGACAAAACGACGAGGCGGTTTGCTGGGAGACAGAGCTGATCGCACACTGACGAGGCGGTTCGCTCCCGTCGGAGACGTGCGACAGCCGCGCTCGAGGACCGAAGGCGGGGGCCCGACGGAGAATCTCGTGCCGCGCAGCCGATACGGGTGCGACGCGGCGACGATCGCCGGGTTCCTGGAGGAGGGCCGCGGCGCCGGCCTTGCTGACCGAGGTCGATGTCCATGCGCCGACGTGCGAATCCCGGCGACGCGAGCGACGGCCGGTGGGCGGCGATCCTCCACGTCCTGCGGGCAGGGCGCGCGTGCCGCCTCTCGCTGCACGGCTCCCCACCCTGGCGGACGGTCCAAGGCTATCCGTGACGCTGGCAGCGGGAGGGCGTGTGGCCGCGCGTCCGCCCAGCCCTGGTCATCGCCGACCGCGAGCGGGAGGTTCGTGCGTCTCGCCCTCCGCGGCCGTCGTCGACGGCCGGACCGTCCAGCGGGCGGATCCAACGGGGGAGAGGAGGGCGCGGTGAGGAGCGACCGTGGGTCCAGTGGGGCCACGCAAGTGCGCCCGTCGGACAGCGAATCGAGGGGCGCAAGCGGCACGCCCCGACCGATGCCGACGGCCGCCTACCCGTGCTCGAGGTCCACGCCGACGGCGGCTACGCAGGCCACCTCGTGCGGTGGGATCGGCACGAGACCCCTCTCGCGCCGGAGATCGTGAAGCACCCGCCCGGCGCGAAGGGGTTCGTCGTCGTCCGAGGCCGATGGGTCGTCGAGCGGACCTTGGCACGGATCATGAAAGGCCGACGCCCCGTGCGCGACCGAGAACAGCTCGAGGCCGCCGCCGAACCGCGTCACCATCTCCGCCATCGTCACGCTCGTCGGACGGGCCGGGCGACGTTTCTGGGGGACGCTCCGAGCGATCTCGCATGGACGGAAGGCGTGACCTTCGTCGCGCCGACCGAAGGGCCGATCAGGGCCGGTGTCCTCGACCGAAACGGCGTCGGGAGAGGAATCGGCAACCGCTGGACCCGCGAGCGGGAGAACGCGCCGCGCAGCGGTCGTCGCATCCCCGTCCACCGCCCCGCCGAGGACGGACGGGAGACCCGGCTCGACTTGACCGACGCGGACGCCACGATCGGCGTCGCGTCGAACATCCTGCGGCTCACGGCGA
The DNA here is from genome assembly GCA_023512415.1 of Geminicoccaceae bacterium. Taxonomy (GTDB): domain Bacteria; phylum Pseudomonadota; class Alphaproteobacteria; order Geminicoccales; family Geminicoccaceae; genus JANXAZ01. The sequence continues at coordinate 4,040 of JAILZQ010000174.1, forward strand.
GGTCGGCGAACGCCACCTCGGCCGCACACCCCGACGGCCACCCCGGCGGCCTGCGCCCCTACCTCCACCACCGCGGTGGGCACGAACCGAACGTCCAGGCTGCGCTGTTCTTGACCGGCCGGTGAGCCCGTCCCTAGCGTCACGCCCGAGCGAAACGGCCCCGCGCCCGACCGGCTCGGGCCGATGCCGGAGGTCGCGATGTCGCGAACATGGATAAGATCACCGCTCGCCATTCTGGCCGAGGGTGCCGGCGGCGGTCTGGTGATCGAGGGCAGCCGGATCGCCGAACTCCTGCCCCCGGGCGCGGCGCCCTCGGGCCCGGTCGACGAGACCTTCGACGCCTCGCGCCACGTGGTGCTTCCCGGCCTCATCAACACCCACCACCATTTCTTCCAGACCCTGAGCCGGGCGCATCCGCGCGCGCGGGACCGCGAGCTGTTCCCGTGGCTCGTGGCCAATTTTCCGGTCTGGGCGAGGCTCGACCGCGACATGTTCCGCCTCGCCGCCCGTCTCGCCTTCGCGGAGCTGTTGCTCTCGGGCTGCACGACGGCCATGGACCACAACTACATGGTCTTCGGCGGCCTCGAGGATGCGGTCGACATCGAGGTGCAGGAGGCACGCGCGCTGGGCATCCGCGCCACCATCACCCGCGGCTCGCTGGAGCAGTCGCAGAAGGACGGGCGCATGCCGCCCGACACAGCGGTGCAAGATCGCGACACGATCCTCGCCGACAGCGAGCGCGTGCTCGCTGCCTATCACGATCGCAGCGACGGCGCGATGATCCAGATCGCGCTCGCGCCATGTACGCCGTTCACCAACTCCGTCGAGCTCATGCGCGAGAGCGCGGCGCTCGCTGAGACCTACGACTGCCGACTGCACACGCATCTGGGCGAGACGCAGGACGAAAACGACTTCTGCCTCACCACCCTGGGCTACCGGCCGGTGGACTGGCTCGACGACTGCCACTGGCTGCAACCGCGGGTCTGGCTCGCGCACGGCATCCATTTCTCGGGCGAAGAGATCCGCAAGCTCGGCCGTCACGGCGTCGGCGTCTGCCACTGCCCGACCTCGAACGCGGTGCTGGCCTCGGGCTTCTGCAAGACGCTCGAGCTCGAGGCGGCCGGGGCTCCGGTCGGGCTCGGGGTGGACGGAGCAGCCTCGAACGACAGCTCGAATCTCATGGAGGAGGTGCGGCACGCGCTGATGGTCAACCGGCTGGGATACATGTCGGCCGGCAGGGTGACGCATCGCGACGTGCTGCGCTGGGCGACCGAGGGATCGGCGCGCTGCCTCGGCCGGTCGGACATCGGGCGGATCGCCGTCGGCATGCAGGCGGATCTCGCGATGTTCAAGTTGGACGAGTTGCGGTTCTCGGGGGCGCACGACCCCGTCGCCGCGCTCGTACATTGCGGGGCGAGTCGGGCCGACCGGGTGATGGTGGCCGGCCTCTGGCGGGTGATCGACGGGGCGATCCCGGGCTTCGATTCCGCGGGCTTGATCGCCGAGCATTCCGCGGCGGCGCGCCGTTTCTTTTGACCGGCCGGCGCCGGCGGCGGCCCTTGCGGGCGCCACGGGCCTTCGGCGGACCGCGGGTCGGCCCATGGCCGAGGATCGTCGCAGGCGGGCGGAGCAGGTCGCCGCCATGGCCGGGCGCCGGGAGTCGGGTTCCGAGCGAAGCCGACCCCGGCTGTGTAGGGGGCGCCGGTCCGCTGCCGGCGCGCTCTCTTCCGCAAGTTCTGGCCGCACAGGTATCGGACGAACAACCGTTCGAGCGTTCACGACTTCCATCGGCGCGGAAGAATGCCGCGCCATGCTGTCCTTCGGGGTCGGCACCCCGTTCTTCGTCGGCAAGCCCTCGGTCCAGCCCTCCGCGCCGCGCATCCCGGCCATCGACCTCGGCTTCTGGGCCGCGAACGCTTGCGCGCCCGGGACCAGCAGATCGATCCGCTGCTCGTCCTCGGGATCGGGCCCGCGGTGGTGCAGTGGTGACGCCTCGCCGACGCCCGACTTGGCCTCGTTCTGCGGGTCCGCGGCGACAGCGAGGTCTCGGCCCGGGCGATAGAGGTCGATCGGACCCGGGTTCGCGTCCTCGCGACCGCTGTCGGTGGGGCTTGCGCGCGTTGGGGAGCGTTTCCTCTCGTGTCATCCGGGCGTGTGGGCGGAGGGGCTGTCCTCCGTCCGGGCGGCCGGTGGCGGCGGCGTTGGTGATCTTCGCGCGCTGGAACCCGCTCCGCTCTGCAGGCGCTTTCCGCCCGCACCGAGCAAAGCGAACAGGACAAGTTGATAAGTGAAAGTTAGTTCTATCTCGTAGATGGAGAGACACGCGAACATATCGAAGCGTACTTTGGTCTCTCGATCCTGTCAAGCATAAATGATTGCCCAATTCCCGTCGATGGTAAGTTGGTCGTTCGGTTCGGGAGAGGGCCGGGCATATTTTGAACCGGCTGCCGGATTGGCGGTAAGCAAGCCGACACTTCGAGGGGTGCGGCGATGCGAAATGCACATCGAGTCACCCGGACACGACCCTTCTCCGGAACGAGCCCAGCGCCCAGACGGCACTCCAGCGCGATCTTCCTCGCGGCCGTCTCGGGAGGCGACCCTGTCCTGTCACGCGTTGCCGCGATGCAAGGCCATCGCTGGCTCGCTGCGAGCGAACCTCGGGTCCGTACGCTTCCGGCGGGCAGCTCCAACTTGCCGGCTCGCGACCACGCTCGTGGGCGAGCCGCCTTGTGACAACTCACTCTAGCAGGGTGCGCCCGGCCACGAGCCGCTCGTCGAGCGTGCCCTCGACCAGGAGCGCCGTGGTCCAGCCCTGCGCCCCGCCGAGACCGGCGAGGTCGACCTGGACCGCGACCGCCCCCGCCGCCTCCTCGCGCACGAAGCGCACGAAGCGATCGGCCCGGTCCGCCGTGAAGCCGCTGCCGTCGAGGAGTGGGGCCAGGTCGATCAGATCGCTGTCCTCGGCGCGGAAGTCGAGGAACCGGTCGGGACCGTCCGGCTGGCCGGGTGCGTCCAGCGCGGTGACCACTCCGATCCGGACGAGATCGGCTCCCTTGCCGCCCCGGTAGAGATCGCGGCCCGGCCCGCCGACGAGCACGTCGTCGCCGGCACCGCCCTCGAGTCGGTCGTCGCCGCCGAGCCCCAACACCCCGTCATGGTCGCGGCCCCCCACGACCCAGTCTCTTATACACATAAGACGCGGCCGAC
>JAILZQ010000175.1 GCA_023512415.1 Geminicoccaceae bacterium
GATAGGGCTTTGAGGCCCTATAACGGTTTAGCAAACCGCCGCCTTCAGCCACTCGGCCACCCCTCCGCGGCGGCCGCTATATGGGGGGCGCCGCGCGCGGCTGTCAACGCGAGCACCCCGTCTCGGCGGTAGCGTGTCGGCGGTACCGCACCCCACGGCCCGAAGACCGGCACCTTTGCCCGGCGCTCGCAGCGGCGATCATGGCGCGCGGGCGAGCCGGCCCGCTCGGCCGCCGCGCGAGGGAGTCGACCATGACCGCAAGCGAACGCGATCTCCTGGAGGAGCTCGGCGCCGACGCCGCCGAGGGCGAGGCGGAGCTGTTCGCCGCCGAGGAGGAGTTCGAGGCCGAGGACATGCTCGAGGGCGAGGATGCCCTCGAAGCCGAAGACGGGCTCGAAACCGAGGATCCGCTCGACGCGCTCGAAGAGGGGGACGCCCTCGCGATGGAAGACGGCCTCGAGGCCGAGGACGGTGCGGCGGGCGAAGAGGCCATGCTCCAGGCGATCGGCGAGGCGCTGGGTGCGGAGAGCGAGGACGAGTTTTTGGGCAAGCTCGTGCGCGGCGTCGCCAGGGTCGCCAAACGGGTGGCTCCGGTCATCGGCAAGGTCGCCCGGGTCGCCGCCCCGGTGCTGTCCGTGATCCCCCACCCGGCCGCGCAGATCGCCGCCAAGGTCGCGCGCGTCGCGAGCCAGCTCCGCGCCGAGGCCGAGGCGGCGGGCGCCGGCCCGGCGGCGGTCGTCCAGCAGGCGACCTAGGCGGCCGCCGAGCTCGCCGCGCGCGACATCCGGGCGCGCCCGGTGGTGGTCGGCCTGGTCGCGCGGCAGCTCTTGCAGAGCCGCGGCGCGACGCTGAGCCCGACCCAGCGACTGCGCGCGGTCCGTCAAGTAGCGGCGGCGGCGCGGGCCGTGACCCGCGCGGTCGGTCCGCGCGGTCTGCGCGCACTGCCGAGGATCGCCGCGAGCGTCAACCGCACCGCCGCGGCCAAAGGCACACCGGTGGCGGCCAGGCCCAAGGTGCTCCTGCGCACCGCGAAGCGGGTCGCGGCCCGGCCGACGCTCGCCTGCCGGCTGGCACGGCCGAGCCCGCGCGGGCTCGCCCTCGCCCGGCGGCTCGGCGTCGGCGCCGGCAGCCGGACGTTCCGCATGCGCGGGCCGGTCGAGATCACGATCCGGACGCTCTGAGCGGGGTGCGGGCGGGAGCGAGAGCCGTGGCGGTTCCCTCGAGCGAGCGGTTCCTCGAGCTCAAGCGGCGGGCGCTCGTCGCCCGCGCGCGACGGCTCGTGCGGCTCACACCGGAGGCGGTCGGGCTGCGCCCCCGGGACTTGCGCTACGCGCCCTCGCCCGCCCACTTCACCGCCGCCCAGGCTCGCCTCGCGGCGATCGACCGGGCGATCCGGCGGCGGCTCGATCGCCTGGACCGCACGGCCCGCTCGCCGGACCCGCCCTCGACCGAGGACCTCTTGCTCGCCATGGCGATGGTCGAGCGCGAGGTCGACCGGGCACGACGCGCCTTCGGCATGTTCTTCGAGATCTTCGCCCAGCGCGGGACCGCCTTCGGACCCGCGCTCGCCGCCCACGATGCGATCGCCGCCGACTGCTACCGGGCGGTGCGCGAGGGGCTGCCGGGCGTGTTCGAGGGACCGGTCCTGAAGCCGCTCACCTACCTCGAGCACGGCTACAGCCCGGCTACGATGCGGCGCGGGGTGAGCCTCGCCCGGCTCTTGGGCGAGCCCAACCCGTTCCCGCTGATCCGCATCCCCTACGACCGCGACCAGCCCTGGCAGGCGGTCTTCCTCCACGAGGTCGCGCACAACCTGATGGCCGATCTCGGGATCTGGCACGAGACCCGGGAGGCGGTGATCGTGCGGCTGCACGAGGCACGGCTGCCGCTCAGGGTCGTGGCGATCTACGGCCGCTGGCACAAGGAGATCTTCGCCGATCTGGCGGCCCTGCTGCTGGGCGGGCCGGCCGCCGCCTACGGCATGGCCGAGTTCCTCGCCCACCCCGCGGACCGGGTGATGACCTACCGGCCGGGCGGCCCGCATCCGGTCGGCTATCTGCGGATCCTGTTGCTCGCCGAGATGTTGCGACGGATGCGCTTTTCCCGCGAAGCCGAGGATTTGGCCGGGATCTGGCGGACCCTCTACGACCCGCGCCGCGGCCACCGCATCCCGACCGAGCTCCTCGCCACGAGCGGCCGGGCGATCCCCGCGGTGGTCGACGAGATCGCCTTCCAGCCACGCCGCAACCTCGCCCAGCGGGCACTCGCCAGCGTGATCCGCTTCACCGCCGACCACCAGCGCGCGATCCGCCGCGCCGCCTTCGACCTCGCCGCCGGCCTGCCGGCCACGAACGTCCCGCCGCGCCATGTCCCGGCTGCTTGCCGCTACGCCTTGAACGCCGGGGCCGACAGTCGCCGGCTCGGTCTGCTCGTGACCGAGCTCCTGGCCCGTGGCGGCACCGGCTGGTCGGGCGAGCGGCTCGTGGCGGCAGCGCGGCCGCCGCCCGGCGGCACCCCCTCCCTTCGCTCCGAGCCCTTGGCCCTGGCCGCTTGAGGTGACCAACGATGCCCGCGACCGACAGCACCCCGCGCGACCGTTCGCCGCTCATGATCCAGCTCGACAATTTGATCCGCCGCAGCCTGCGGATCAGCGATCCGTCGAACCCGGTCGAGGTGGCGGGCGGCCTGCGCCGCCTCTACCGCGCCGGGGACGCGGCGATCGAGCGCGAGGAGCGCGGCCTGCCCGTCCTCCCTCCGACCCCGCTCGAGCGGCCGGTCGCCGCGGCGGGACCGTCCGGCGCCGAGGTCGAGCAGGCGCAGGCCGACATCGAGAACGACCTCCGCTTCCTCACGACCTCGGCCCAGCTCAAGGACGTCGAGGCCGAACTGCAGGGCTGGGCCCAGGCGATCCGCGGCCACGTCGCCGACGGGCTCGCCAATGCCCCGCTCGCACTCGACCCGCGCGCCCGTGACCGGGCCTTCGCCGCCCGCCGGGCGCTCGGCGACTATGCCCGCATGGCCCGCTTCGTGGGCGCGCTCACCCCCGGCTTCTCGCTGCCCTATCGGCGGCTCGCCCAGAGCCTCGACCAGGTGGGGGCCCTCCTGCTCGTGCTCGCGGGCGAGGGCCTCTCCCGGCTCGGCAGCGGCGGCGGCCGGTTCCTGCTGGCGGCACCGGCGAGCGAGCTCGTGGCCCGGCGCGATTCCGCCCTCGTGGCCCTGCGCAACCTCGTGGGCTCGGCGCAGGAGAGTCTCGACCAGGCGACCTGGCCCTGGGGGCTCAGGGGCTACCGTGACGTGATGGCCCGACTCGGCCAGGGGGCGATGGCCGATGTCCGGGCGCTGTTCGACGAGAACACCCTCGCCCGGATGATGGACGAGTTGATAGACCGGGCGAGCAGCACCACCGGCCGCGGCCTGCGGGCGCTCGCCGCCACGAGCCGGCTTGCGCTGCAGCGACTGGAGCGGCTGGTCCAGGTCGCCGCCGCGGTCGACCTGCAACCGGGATCGCCCCCTGTGACCACCTTCCTCGAGGCGGTGCAGCTGTTCATCGACGCGTTCCATGGCGGTGGTGCCGCCCGCCTCGTGGCGATCGCCCGGCCGCCGATCGTGGCCTACGGCCTCTACGGCTTCGGCGGCCCCGACCAGGCCACCCGGCGCCTCCAGACGCTCGTGGTCGAGCGCGGCGTGCTGGCCCAGCTGATCGACTGCTACCTCGCCTGCGACTGCTGTTCGGGCGAGGTCACCTGCCAGGTGTTGCTCGACAAGTTGCTCGCCGACATAGACCGGGCGATCGATTTCTACGTCCAAGGCGACGGTGCGGACGGCGAGCCCGAGGTGCGGGCCGCCGCGTTCGGCTACCTGATCGGCACTTTCCTCGCCAATTCGGCAACTGTCGCGGTGAAAGGCCGGACCATCAATTGCCAACGAAACTGCGGCCCCGCGTGGGAGCAGGTCAACAGGTCGCTCTCCACGATCAAGGACACGCTGTTGGCTCCGTTTCCGAAAAATTCAGCGGGAGGCCAAGAGAGAATTGATCCTTCACCTGACCAAAAGAACCTGATGCGCGAAGAGCTCTGTCTGCAGCGGCGAGCCGACCAACGTTGGCTCGAAACCGTGGCCGCGTTGACCCCGGGCTGCGCCGACCTCGAGCGGATCATGGCCTGCCTTGGCTGGCTCGTCGACACCACCATCACCAGCGAAGACGGGCTCCAGACGACCGCAGACTGCGCCGAACTCCGGCCGTTCGTGCCGCCCACCACCCCGCAGTCATTCGCAGGATTTCATAAGTCTTTCGATCGCTTCCGTAAGTCCGCCCGGCTGGCCGTCGCTCCAGTCACGCAAAACGAAGCTCCAGCCGCCACAGAGACGGCGGGCGGCCCGCTTGGTCAAGGGAAATCCGAGCAAACGGGAACGCAAAAGGGCCCGCCCAGGCCGACGGACAAGAGCTGAGCCCGACCACCGATCGATCCTGCAACCCCCGCTCGAGGCCCGGCGATGAGCTACACCACCCACGAGACGATCCAGCGCCTCTGGCAGCAGTTCGCGCAAGACCAGCTCGCGGGCCTCTCGCCCGAGGAGCGCGCCAAGCTGCAGGCCGCCTTCGAGGCCCGCTTCGCCGAGCTCCTCGAGAAGGCCGCGGGCGAGGACGGTGCGGCCTTCATCGACCTCGTCGGCTTCGGCAAGGACGGGCTCAAGCCGTTCGGCGAGGTCCCCTGGCCGTTCCTCGCCGCCGATTTCGACGAGGCGGTGATCGCCAGCCAACTGCACGCCGCCGCCGAACTCTACTTCATCTACCAGCACGAGCGGATGGGGGTGTTCCGGGTCGCCGCCGTGCTCCGCCAGTTGTTCCGCGAGGGCCGGATGCGCATCCAGCGCGGCCCGGGCGCCCGGCTCCTCTACCTGATCGAGAAGTGGCAGCCGCTGCGCTACGGCCCCAAGGACCGCATGGCCGCCTACAAGCGGGTGTTCAACTACGGCCGGCAGCCGGCGCCGGCGGGTGGTATCGTGAACCAGAACTTCCACTATCAGCTCGTGGCACTGATGAGCGGGCTCGCCCAGTACTACCGCGATCTCACGATCGGCGAGGTGATCCGCGGCGCCGCCCAGATCGACCAGCGGCCCTACGGCAACATCGCCACCGTCCAGCGCCTCGGCATCGACCTGCGCTACGCCCTCGATCGGGCGAGCTACGGCAACGTCGTCGCCCTCGCCTTCGAGGTCGGGATGTATCTCAAGCAGCTCCTCGAGCTGTTCGACACGCCCGACATCAAGAAGGCCTTCGATGCCAACACCAAGTGGGACGTGCTGGAGCAGGTGCTGAACCGGTTCCTCGGCGGCGCCCGCGAGCTCAGCCAGCGCGCCAAGATGGCCGAGGCCGGCCGCCGTGTGCTGCTCTGGGTGGCCGGCAACGCGTTCGACAGCGGGATCGACCCGCAGCTCTTCCAGACCGAGGCGCGACCCGCCGGTGCTGCCGCCGAGGCCTGGATCGCCGCCTATCGCTTGACCGAGGAAGGCCGCCGCTTCCCGGGTGTGGCCGACAGCCTGCGCTGGGCGGTGGGGCTGCCGCCGCGCGCGGCCGACGCCCCGGTCATGGGCTGAGCCGGGAGCCGGCCCGTGACCACCGACCTCGCGCCCGGGGCCGACCGGCGCGGACGAGCCGGCGCAGCGCCGCCGCCGTTGGTGCTCGACCTGCCGCTCCTCCTCGGGCCGTTCGGGCCGTGGCTCGTGCAGCGACTCGCCGGCAACGGGGAGGTCTGGCTGCCGCGGGCGCTGTTGCGCTGGATCGAGGAGGGCGAAACCGAGCTCGGCGACGGCGGCGCGGCGCTCTTGGCTGTCGGCCTCGGGTTGCGCGGCGAGGAGGATCTGTCGGCCGCACTCGGCCTCTGGCGTGCCGCGTGGCCTGAGCTCGCCCAGGAGCCGCGGGTGTTCTGGCTCGCCGACGCGCCCGATCTCTCGCGCCCGCGCAAGGGCCTGCCGGCGGCCCTCCTGGACCGGATGGACGAGTTCCACCAGGGCCTCGAGCGGGTCGGCGGCGAAGGTCCGCCCGACCCGCTCCTGGACGCCGAGCGCGATTGTCTGGCACTCGCCGCGGCACTCTCGCGCGAGCGACCGGTCCTGCTCTCGGCCCTGCTCGGCGGACGGACCGTCCCGGCCGCGGTCGACGCCCTCGAACGCTTCGGGGTCGCCTCCCACCGCCTCGAGGAGGGCGAGCAGCGTCGGCATTTGGTCGAGCCGCTCCTCGACCGGCTCGCCGCCGCCCGGGTGCTCGGCCTGGTGGCTTGTGGGCTGGTGCGGATCGGCTTCGTCGAGCTGTGCTTGCCGCAAGCGCCGCGACCTTTGCCGGCGGCCAGGGCTTGGCCGGCCGCGCCTCTCGACGAGCCGGACGAGCTCCTCCTCGCCGACAACGGCCCAGCGACCGAAGGGCGCGAGCTGTGGCGCGACGCCGTGGCGATCTGGGACGAACTCCGGTGACGGCGGGCGACGCACACGTCTCGCCTTGTGGCTGCCCCGCCTGCCGACAGGCGCGGCGGACGGTCGACCGGCTCTCCCGCACGGCGCTGCGCCGGCTCGAGGCCGAGGCGGCGATCCGAACCGAGAGCCCGCGCGAAGCCGCCGCTGCGCCGCGCCCGCTGCGCCCCGGTCCGTTCTCGCTTCCCGGGATCAGGGTGCTCTGGGGCCCGGCGGTCGCGATCCCGACGGCGAACGCGGATGCGTTCCTGGCCGGCCGTGCCGGACCATTGCCCCCGGACTTGCGCCGAACCGTCTGCCTCTACGCGATCGAGCTCGCCGGCCGCCCCGTCTATGTCGGCATGGCCGCGGGCTCGACCGTCGCGAGCCGCTTGAGGGCGCATTGGGCGCTCGCCCGTCGCCCGGCCGGGCGGCGGCCGGCGCGCGGCGACCTCGCCCGCCTGCGGCCGCTCCTCGCCCGAGCGGTGAAGGCCGGGGGGTCGATCGCGGCCCGGGTCGGCGCCGTGCCGTCCTGGGGACCCTATCGGCCCGACCGGAAGGTCCTCCACGCGGTCGAGGCGCTCGCCGCCAACCTGCTGCTCGCGCGGGCGGGGCCGGCCACGGCCTACGACCCCACGACCTGGACCTTCGAGACGCCGCCGACCGATCCGGGGAG
>JAILZQ010000176.1 GCA_023512415.1 Geminicoccaceae bacterium
GTCATCTCGTTGCGCGTGAGCGTGCCGGTCTTGTCCGAGCAGATGACCGAGACCGAGCCCAAGGTCTCGACCGCCGGCAGGCGGCGGATGATGGCGTTGCGCCGGGCCATCCGCTGTACGCCGATGGCGAGCGTGATCGTCATGACCGCGGGGAGCCCCTCGGGGATGGCGGCCACCGCGAGCCCGACGACCGCCATGAAGGAAAGGTCGAGCGGATAGCCCTGGACCAGCCAGGCGAAGAAGAAGGCGGCCGCGGAGACCGAAAGGATCACCGCCGTGAGGGTCCGGGCGAAGCCCGCCATCTGGCGCAAGAGCGGGGTCTCGAGCCGCTCGACCCGGCCGAGGAGCGTGCCGATCTTGCCGAGCTCGGTCTCGGCACCGGTCGCAACGACCACGCCCGCGCCCTGGCCGGCGACGACGAAAGTGCCGGAGAACGCCATGCACGGCCGATCGCCCAGCGCGGCCTCGCGCGGCGCGGGGTTGGTGCTCTTGTCGACCGGGACCGACTCGCCGGTCAGGATGGCCTCGTCGATCTTGAGATTCCTCGCGCGCAGCAAGCGCAGATCGGCCGGCACCCGATCGCCCGCCTCCAAGAGCACGATGTCGCCCGGCACCACCCGTTCCGCCGGAACGGTGAGCCGCCGGCCCTCGCGCAGCACCGAGGCTTTGGGGTCGACCATGGCGCGGATCGCCGCGAGGGCGGCCTCGGCTTTGCCTTCCTGGACGAACCCGACGATCGCGTTGATCAGCACGACGCCCAGGATGACCGCGGCGTCGACCGGGTGCTCGAAGAGCAGCGAGAGGACGGCCGCTACCAAGAGCACGTAGATCAAGAGGTTGTGGAACTGCAGGAGGAACCGCGCCAGGGGCCCTTTGCGCGGCGGCTCGGGCAGCCGGTTGAGGCCGAAGCGGGCGAGCCGGCCCTCGGCCTCGCCACTGGTCAAGCCCTCGGGGCGGCTCTCGAGCTCGGCGAGGACCGCCTCGGCCGCAAACGCGTGCCAGACCGGCTCGGCCGGGGTGGTGGACTGGGCCGGGGTGGTGGTCCTGGGCTCGTCCAAGGGTGCTCTCCCCTCGTGGCTCGACCGTCCCCGGCGGCTATAGTGGGGCGAGCCGGAGGTGACCATGACCGAACACGCCGTGCTCCCGGACCGTTCCGACTCGCAGGCCTGGCTGCTCGCGCAGGCGGCCGCCCTGCGCCGTGCCGCGGCGCTCCGGCCGAACCTGCCGATCGCGATCGACTGGGAGGGCATCGCCGAGGAGCTCGAGGCCGTGGCGGCAGCGGAACGCAACGAGTTGAAGTCGCGCTTGCTCGTCCTTTGCGAGCACCTCGCGAAATTGGCCTACGCGCCGATGGTCGACCCGCGCAACGGCTGGCAGCGAACCGTGCGCGAGCAACGCGACCGGATAGGGTTCCTGTTCGAGGAAAGTCCCAGCCTTCGACGCCGGGTCGAAGAGCAACTCGACCGGCTCTGGAGCAAGGCCCGACGGGAGGTTCTGGCGCAGTACAAAGTGCGCGACCTGCCGAAGCGCTGTCCCTGGACGGTCGAGCAGATCCTGGCCGAGGACTGGTGGCCGCCGGTCCCCGAAGGCGTCGAGGAGGAGTTGGCCCAGCCAGTTTGAGCGTCGGGCCGGCTCATCCGGCGGGCCGGGTGTCGTCCGGAAGGAGCCTTCCGCCCGGCCCGGGCCCGTGCCGCGAACCGGGGGGCTCAGCCCTCCGCGGCCGGGAAATCGGTGCCGCGGTAGAGTTCGGCGAGCGGGATCGAGGTGCCCAGGACTTCGCTCGGGAAACTGCCCTCGACGATCGGCAATGTCACGGTCCAGAGCTCGCCGGCCCGTCGCCAGAGCCGCATCCAGGGTCGCGTGCTGTCCACGAGCCAGATCTCCCGGCAGGAGGGCAGCTGGCTGTAGCGGTCGGCCTTCTCGCCGAGGTCGAAGCTCCGCGTGGAGTCCGAGAGAACTTCGACGATCAAGACCGGATCGCGGACCAGCCCGTTCGGGTCGAGCGGGGCGCAGCTCACTGCCAAGTCCGCTTGGAACAGCGTGTGCGCATCGAGCCGGATCCCGGCCTCGACCAAGCCGCGGCAACCTCGCGGCAGGCGCCGATCGATCGCAACGGCGACGGCAAAAGCCACCACGCTGTGCCGCTCGAGCGGTGGGGCCATCGCCACGAGCTCGCCGCCCACGAGCTCGTAACGGGTGTCGGTCCCGTCCGTGAAGGCCAGGAACTCCTCGACGGTCATCGAACGACGGGCCGGCTCGGCCATCTGGTCCCCTCCCACATGCATGCTAGCACGGCACGCGGTGTGCGTCGCGCCTTGTCGGCCCGGGTCCGGCCCGCTAACCCGGCGCGGTACGCGCGGGGAGGCGGGGATGGCCGAGCGGATCGCCGAGTACGAGGTTCACGATTGGCGTTTCAAGCGTCTGGCCTCGATGAACGCGCGCGTGGTCGAGCTCTGGAAGGGGGCGGCCTGGGCGGAAGGACCCGTCTATTTCCGCGACGGCGATTTTCTCTTGTTCTCCGACATCCCCAACGACCGGATCCTCCGCTTCGTCCCGGACCTCACGGGCCTCGGCGGAACGGTCTCGGTCTTCCGCCAGCCGGCCGGCTACACCAACGGCCACACCCGCGACCGGGAAGGTCGGCTCGTCTCCTGCAGCCACGGCCATCGGCGGATCGAGCGGACCGAGTACGACGGCACGATCACGGTCCTCGCCGACCGCTGGCAGGGCAAGCGGCTCAACTCGCCCAACGACGTCGTCGTCAAGTCCGACGGCACGATCTGGTTCACCGACCCGGCCTACGGGATCGACACCGACCTCGAGGGCTTCCGCGCGCCCATGGAATATGGCGGCTGCTGGGTCTTCCGCTTCGATCCGCGCGACGGCCGGCTCGCGCCCGTCGTCCAGGAGATGAAGCGGCCGAACGGCCTCGCCTTCTCGCCGGACGAGCGGTTCCTCTACGTGGCCGACACGGGCGTGAGCCACGATCCCGAGGGGCCCCGACACATCCGCCGCTTCGCGGTCGACGAGGCGGGACGACTCTCGGGCGGCGAGGTCTTCGCGACGTGCGACGTGGGCGTGTTCGACGGGTTCCGGGTCGACAGCGACGGGCGGATCTGGGCGAGCGCCGGCGACGGTGTCCATTGCTACGATCCGTCGGGGGCGCTCCTCGGCAAGGTCCTGCTGCCGCAGCGGGCAGCCAACCTCTGCTTCGGCGGCAAGAAGCGCAACCGGCTCTACATCTGCGCCACGACCGCGCTCTACGCGGTCTGGACCCACGTCAACGGGGCGCAGGTGCCGTGACGCGGAGGAGCGGATGGGGCGGGTCGGCGCCCTTCCTCGCTCCCCAGCGGGGAGACGGCCTGTCCAGCCGTCCGGGCTCGTCCCGTCGCGCAGCCGGATGGGGATCGGCGATCCTGGCGGCACTGGGGCTCGTCGCCTGTACGCCGGAGGGGGCGGGCCTGGCGCCGGTCGAGGTGCCGGCGGGCCAACTCGAATGGCTGCTGCTCCCGGCGACGCCGGTCGTTCGGGTCAATACGGCCTCGGACGGCAGCGCCGCCTGTCCGCACACCTTGCCCACCACCGTCGACGTGGTCGACGACCTTGCGGCGGGTCGGACCACCGTCACGGTCGACACCAGCCCTCCCTCTTCCTTGGGGCCGATCGTTCAAGAGGTGAAGGCGTCGGCGCTCCAGCGGATCGAGGTGCACCTCTGCGGGAGCTCGAACAGCTTCCATTACCAGTTGGCCGCGTCGAACAGGACGCTGACACGACCGAGGCAGTTGGACATCACCGGTGCCGACGGACCGGACTATGTCACCGTCGATCTCTTTGCCAACCGCAGCGGGCATCACGTGACGGTCGAGCAGCCCGTTGGTATCGCGCTCCGCACCGGGTCCGGTTCGGATCAGGTCGAGATCCGGCCGAACAAGCTCGCCGGACCGGCGGTCGCGGCGACGGCGGATCTGGGTTCGGGCAATGACAGCTTCACGCTGGTGACCCGGTCGCAGCCGATGCAGGGCTCGCTCGACCTACGGGTCGAAGGCAAGCAAGGAAACGACGGCATCTTCCTCGATCTGTACGACACCGTTCCGTTCGTCGTACCACAGGGCAGCTCGATCACGATGCATGTATCGGGTGACACGCTCGACACGTTTGCTCAAATATCGGATAACTTGGCGAAGCACGGCAGCGATCGACTCGTTGCAGGGTTTCGTGGTCAGGTGCTCGGATCGCTCGTCATTAGTCTCGTCGGCGACGACAACATCTCTCGGCTCAAGGACGTCGCCTGCGTCGAGCCGGTTTGCGCCTTCCGATGCGAGTGCGCCTCGGGGCCTTGCCCGCCTCCGACGCCGCTCGAGTGGCCCACCTGCGACGCGCCTCGAGGGCTCGAGGCCGCCATCCGCAACGATCCCGCCTATGCGGGCGATACGGTCAAGCTCCGCCTCGATCTCACCTCGGGCAGTAGTGGCTCGGTGACGGCGTCGCTCGACGGGGGCCTGGGCGGCGACGAGGTGGTCTTCGATCCGACCTACCTCTCCGCCGGCGGCTATTTCCTGACGCTGAGAGGCGGGCAGCCGCACCACTTCAAGAGTCCGGATCGCTGCTATCCCGCTCCCGGTGAAGGCGTCGTGTCGGTGCAGGACTGCGACGAGACGCTTCCGGGACCCGGCGATTTCAACTGAAGCATGCCGAGTCCGGGGGCGGACCCTTCACCCCTTGGTCTCGATCGTACCCCGGCCGCCGTCGAGGGCGATCACCTGGCCGGTGATCCAGCCCGAATCGGCCGAGAGGAGGAAGGCCGCCAGCGCCGCGGCGTCCTCGGGCTCGCCCAGTCTGCGCAATGGGTGCTGGCGGGCGATCGTTTCCGCCATCCGGGGGTTCTCGGTGAGGCCGGCCGCGAGCGGTGTGCGGGTCAAGGAGGGGGCGATCGCGTTCACCCGGATCTCCGGGGCGAGTTCGGCGGCGAGGGACCGGGTCAGGCCTTCGACGCCACCCTTGGCCATGGCGATCGAGGCGTGCAGCGGGAAGCCGCGCTGCACGGCCACGGTCGAGAACAGCACGACCGAGGCCCCGGGCCCCTGCGCGCGCAAGGCGGGCAGTGCTGCCTGGACCGCCGCGAGCGCGCCGAGCGCGTTCACCCGGAAGTCGCGCTCGGCGTCCTCGACGGCAACGCGAGGAAGCGGCTTCAGGGTGATGGTACCGACCGCGTAGACGAGCCCCGAAAGCGGGCTCCCGGCGGCCTCGATCGCCGGGCGGAGCGAAGCCGGGTCGGCGGCATCGGCGGTCGCGAAGCTCGCGCCGAGCTCGGACGCGAGCGCGGAGAGCCGGCCCGCCTCGCGGGCCACCAGATGCAACGGCCGGCCGGCCGCGGCGAGCCTTCGGGCGAGGGCCACGCCGATCCCGCCCGTCCCGCCCACGATCACCACCTTGCCCCGCATGCTCCGACCTCCGCCTCGACCACGTCCGCTCTACGCGGCCGGGGCCGGGGCGGTTCAGGGGGAGCCTTCAGCGCCGGCGGCGCATCAGGAAGTCGCGGATCGACTCCATGGCCGCCCAGCCGTGCCGGCTCACCGCTTCCTCGGCCTCGATCTCGGGGGTGAGCACGGGTGCCGCCCCGTCCTGGGGGACGTAGCCGATCGCCTGGCGGGTGGGCTCGAGGTCCCAGCGCATGCCGGGGTTGGCGCTCATCAGGTTCAAGACGGCGAAGCGGAGCGTGTCCGGGGCGAGCACCGCCTTCTCGAAGCCCTGGCAGAGGTCGCGGTCGGAGAGCCACATCGCCTGACCCCAGAGCCCCCAGGCCATGTGCGGTCCCGGCCGGTTGCCCGGCTCGCGCTGGGCGTAGCCGATCCGGAAGCAGATCACCGAGAGCCCGTGCCGCTCGGCGAAGGACTTGCCGAGCCGCTCGCCGACGAGCTTGGCCATGCCGTAGGCGTTCACCGGATGCGGTGGGGTGTCGGGCCGCAGCGGTCCCTCCTCGAAGCGCCGGCCGCCCAGGACCCAGTTCGAGGAGGCGAAGATCACCCGCTTCACCTTCGCGCGCACCGCCGCCTCGTAGCAATTGAGGACGAGGTCGAGATTGTCGCGGGTGACCTCGGTCCAGCTCGCGTGCGGGTAGGCCATGCCGGCCAACAAGAGGAGCGCATCGGCCCCCTCGAGACGCTCCACCCACGCCTCGTCCCAGACCGAGAGGTCGGCTTGCGCGATCGCCGGGTCGCCCCGGCTGTCGCGGTCCAACAGAACGAGGGGCCATCCGAGCGTCTCGAAGTGACGGCGCAGCTTCGAGCCGATCGAGCCGGCGGCTCCGGTGATCACGACCTTCGGCAAGGCTGGCTCCTCCCTCACATCGCCACGGGCGTGACCGCCCGGCCCTCGGCGAACCAGGTGGTGAGATTGGCGATCAGGCATTCGCCCATTCGCCGCATGCATTCCTGCGTCGAGCTCGCGATGTGCGGGGTCAAGACCACGTTGTCGAGGGCCAACAGCCGCTCGGGCACGTTCGGCTCGTCGGCGAACACGTCGAGACCCGCGGCACCGAGCCCGCCGCCTGCCAGGAGCTCGACGAGCGCCGGCTCGTCGACCAGCCAGCCGCGGGCGATGTTGACGAACACGCCCTGCGGTCCGAGTGCTTCGAGCACCTCGCGGCCGACGATCACCCCGCCGCCGGGCGAGCCCGCGGCACAGAGGAAGAGGATGTCGCTCGAGGCGGCGAGCTCGACCGCCGAGCCGTAGGCCCGCCAAGCGACCCCGCTCTTGGGGACGGGGTCGTGATAGCCGATCGTCCCGCCGAAGCCCTCGAGCCGGCGCGCGAGCGCCTGGCCGATCCGGCCGAGGCCCAAGATGCCGTAGCGCTTGCCCCAGAAGCTCTTGCCGAGCGGCATGCGGCCCTGCAGCCATTTTCCGGCGCGCACGAAACGGTCGGCCTCGGCGATCCGCCGGCAGGCGGCCATGCCGAGCACGATCGCCAGATCGGCCACGTCGTCGAACAGGACGGGCGTGGTCGTGACGACGATCCCGCGCGCCTTGGCCGCGGGCAGATCGGTCGTCTCGAGGCCGACCCCGTTGATCGCGCAGATCTCGAGCTTCGGCAGGGCGTCGATCAGGCCCTTGGGCAG
>JAILZQ010000177.1 GCA_023512415.1 Geminicoccaceae bacterium
GTACGGCCAGCTCGGCGGCCGCCAGCTGGCCGTACCAGGTGGTCGACCAGCGGCTCGCCCGCTCGAACCAGCCACGCGCGGGTTCGACCCGACCCGCGGCGGCTGCGGCGCGTCCCGCCCAGTAGGCGGCACGGCTGCGACTGAGGGGCGTGCTCACGCGCTCGAACAGTCGCTCGAAATGGGCGAGGGCGTCGACCGGCCGGTCGAGCCGGCGGAGCGCCAGCCAGCCGGCCAGCCACTCCGCCTCGGCCATCGCCGAGCCTTCGGGTAGCCGATGACCGGCAGCCAGCCGGTAAGCGGTCACGGCGTCGCCGGCATCGAGCGCGGCGCGCACATAATGGCTGCGCTCCGCCCACCACGCGTCCGGCCTCCCCGGCTCGTCGCGAACCGAGAGGAGGAGGGCGCGGGCCGCGGCGTGCCGCCCACGGCGACGCTCGAAGCGGACCCGTTCGAACACGACCCCCGGGTCGGCGGCCACCTCGGCGGACATGTGGCGGAGCGCTCGATCGGCGAGCTTGCCCCCGGCCTGGAGCGCCAAGCGCGCCTCGGCGACCGCGCGCTTGCGGGCGCCGACGAGCGGCAGCATCCGCCGCGCAGCACCGCCGGCGCCGTCCCACAAGAGTCGGTCGAGCCGTGCCTCGTGGTCCTGGCGGCGCAGGTGACCACCCCAGCGTTCGAGGATCGTGCGCTCGTCGGCCACGGGGTGGTCGTCGGTGATCCAGCTGCGGCGCAGTGCCTCCCGACCTTCCTCGAGCCGGCCGGCGGCGAGCAGCGCTTCGGCCGAACGTAGCCGGCCGATCCGGGTACGCGGCGGGCGGTCGGTGAAAAAGCGCAAGACGTCGGCTGCGGGCAGGCCCGGATCGAGCAGCTCCTCGGCGCGCGCTTGGAGACGGGCGGCATCGGGCCAGTCCGGACGTTCGTCCAAGAAGGCTCGGTAACTCGCGAAGTCGTCGGCCTCGCCCTCGCGCAGGCGTCGCCACGTCACCCACGCCACGAGGGCGGGCTCGCCGGTCCGAAGGGCGGCCATTTCGGCCGCCGCCCAGTCGCGCCGCTCGGCGGCCGCCAACACGGCGCGGACCAGCGTGGGATCTTCGGCCGCGACGCCGTGCGTGCCGAGAGCTGCGGAAAGGAGCGCGAGTGCTCCTGCGAGGATCCGGATCCGACGCGCCATGCTCGCTCCGCACCAACCCGGTCGACCGACGGCCGCTTGTCGCCCCGGCTGCCGCTCACTATCGTCGCCCCCGTCGGTTGACATCCCGTTAACGTCGAGGGCCGAAACCATGTTCCGCGGCTCGATCGTGGCGTTGGTCACCCCGTTCCGCAACGGTGTGGTCGACGAACGCGCCTTCCAGGATCTCGTGGAGTGGCATCTCGGCCAGGGGACGCGCGGCTTCGTACCGGCCGGCACGACCGGGGAGAGTCCGACCCTCACGCACGCCGAGCATCAGCGGGTGATCGAACTGTGCGTCGAGGCCGTGGCGGGACGCGCCCCGGTGATCGCGGGTACCGGTTCGAATTCGACCGAGGAGGCGATCAGCCTCACCCGACACGCGAAGAAAGTGGGCGCGGACGCCGCTCTGATCGTCACACCTTATTACAACAAGCCGACCCAGGAGGGGCTCTACCGTCACTACGCGGCGATCCACGACGCGGTCGACCTGCCGATCATCATTTACAACATTCCGGGCCGCTGCGTGGTCGACATGACCCCGGAAACGATGGGCCGGCTCGCCAAGTTGCCGAACATCGTCGGCGTCAAGGACGCGAGCAACGACATCCTCCGCCCGCTCGCTACGCTCGAGGCGTGCGGCCCGGGCTTCTGCCAACTCTCTGGGGAGGACGCCAACATCGTCGCGTTCTTGGCCCATGGCGGCCACGGCTGCATCTCGGTCACCGCCAACGTGGCGCCGGCGCTCTGCGCGGCGGTGCACGAGGCGTGGGCCGACGGCAGGCCCGACGAAGCGCTCGCCATCCATCGAAAGTTGATGCCGCTGCATCATGCTCTCTTCTGCGAGACCAACCCCGGACCGGTCAAGTACGCGCTGAGCCGGCTCGGCCGGTGCGCACCGACGGTCCGCTTGCCACTCGTCGAGCCGAGCGAGCGGTCGCGGGCCCTGATCGACCGGGCCATGGCGGCGGTCGGGCTGTCGAGCTGAGACGGTGGCGGCGGGTCAGCGCGGTGGCGATCGTCGGGTCGTCGCGGTCAATCGGCGCGCGACGCACGACTACGCGATCGAGGAACGCATCGAGGCCGGGCTCGAGCTCACCGGCAGTGAGGTCAAGTCGCTGCGCGAGGGCCGGGCGCAAATCGCCGAGGCGCACGCCGGGGAGATGGGCGGCGAGCTCTGGCTCTTCAACGCCTACATTCCCGAGTATGGCGGGGCGAACCGTTTCAACCATGAGGTGAGACGGCCACGCAAGCTGCTTTTGCGCCGACGCGAGATCGAGCGCCTCAAGGGTGCGGTGCAACGCAAGGGCATGACGCTCATCCCGCTGCAGCTCTATTTTTCGCCCAGGGGTTGGGTCAAAGTCGAGCTCGGCTTGGCGCGCGGCAAGACCCTCTACGACAAGCGGGCTGCGACCCGCGACCGTGACTGGCAGCGCGAGCGGGAGCGGCTCCTCAAGGGCGACCGGCGGGTCGGCTGAAGCGGCCGGCCCCGTCGCCCACACGATTCGTTAACCCTCGTCGTCTAAGGGATCGGACGGGACGCACGAGGGGCGCTCGGATGCTCGCGATCGTCGGGATCGTCGTAGTCTTCGCGATGGTGTTCGGCGGCTACCTGCTCGCGGGTGGCAAGTTCGGCATCATCCTCAAGGCGCTGCCCTTCGAGCTCATGATGATCGGTGGTGCCGCCGCCGGCACCTTCCTCGTCGCCAACAACGGCAGCGTGGTCAAAGGCACGCTGGTCGATCTCAAGCGCGTGTTCGCCGGCCCCCAATGGACCAAGGAAGATTATCGCGATCTGCTTTCGCTCATGTTCATGATCGTCAAAATCCTGAAAACGAAAGGTGTGCTCGCGCTCGAGCCGCATCTGGAAAAACCGGAGGAAAGTACGCTTTTCGGAAAGTTCCCGAAAATCCAACAGGATCATTTCGCGCTACCGTTCATCGCCGACACCCTGCGGATGATGACGATGAGCATGGACGATCCCCACCAAGTCGAGGATTGCATGCAGCGGCAGCTCAAGAAGCACCACACCGAGGTCCACGCCCGGGCAGCGGCGCTGCAGACGGTCGCCGACGCGCTTCCCGCCCTCGGGATCGTCGCCGCGGTGCTCGGCGTGGTGAAGACCATGGCCTCGATCAACGAGCCGGTCGAGATCCTCGGCAAGATGATCGGTGGTGCGGTCGTCGGCACGTTCCTCGGGGTGTTCCTCGCCTACGGCTTCTTCGGGCCGTTCGCCGCCAAGCTCAACCAGACCTACGAACAGGACGCCCAATTCTACGCGATCATCCGTGATTGCCTGGTCGCCTATCTCCAAGGCCATTCGGCGCCGGTCGCGGTGGAACTGGCTCGCGGCAACGTCCCGAGCGAGATGCAGCCGAGCTTCCACGAGCTCGACGAGATCCTGGCCGCGGTGCCGGCCGATCCACTGGCGGCTTGAACCGTGGCCGCCAAGAGCAAAGCCAACAGCCGCCCGCTGATCGTCAAGAAGGTCGTCGAGGGCGGTGGCCACGGCCACCACGGGGGTGCCTGGAAGGTCGCCTACGCCGACTTCGTCACGGCGATGATGGCTTTCTTCCTGTTGCTGTGGCTCTTGAGCACGTCGAGCGAGGAGACGCTCAAGGGGCTCGCCGAGTACTTCAGCGAGTCGATCGCCCAGGTGGGTCCGCCCGGCGGCGTCGGCGGAACGTTGCAAGGTCTGACGGTCGTTCCCGACGCCGTGCCACGCGCTCCCGCTTCGCTGCTCGACTTGCAACCGACGGCCGCGGTGAGCAGGACCGACCGGCCCGACCTGCAGGAGATCGAACTCGGCTCCGCCCGATCGACCGGCCCGAGCGGAGACGAAGATCCGCAAGCTTTGGAGGAAGTGCTCCGCCGACGCGACGCGGAGCGATTCGAGAGCGCCAAGAGGGCGATCGAGGCCGCGCTGTCGAGCGCGCCCGAGGAACTCCAGCGGCTCAAGGACAGCCTGGTGTTCGATCAGACGCCGGAGGGCCTGCGGATCCAGATCGTCGACCGCGAACAATACGCGATGTTCCCGCTCGGCAGCGACGTCATGTATCCGCAGACGCGGCGCCTCTTGGCGTTGGTGGCGCAGGCGGTGCGCGGCATGCCCAACCGGATCTCGATCCGCGGCCACACCGACGCCCGGCCGTTCGCGCAACGTGCCGGCTACGACAATTGGCGCCTGTCGAGCGATCGCGCCAACGCCACGCGGCTCGCGCTGATCGAGGCCGGGCTGGACCCTGGCCGGATCGCCGAGGTCGTCGGGCGGGCCGATGCCGAGCCGCTGTTTCCGACGGACCCGAACGACCCGCGCAACCGACGGATCTCGCTCGTGCTGCTGCACGAGCGCCCCACCCGTCCGGCCGGCCGGAGCGGCGGTGAACCGGGCCCGGCGGCGCGTGGGGCGCGGCGTGGTTCGCTCGACCGACGGGTGAGACGGTGGGCAGGTCCGCCATCGGGGTCGCCGTTCCGCGCGGCGCCCGCCTCGCGCCGGCCGCTGTCACCGGCCGGGGCCGGGACGCGGTGCGGCCACGGTCTCGCGTTCGTCGGTGCGGTCGGATACCCATCGAGCGCGACGTCGAACCCTCGAGGACCGATGCCCTCGCCCTGGCCAGCGCTCGCCGCCGAGACCCTGAGCTTGCCCTCGCCGGTCGGGCCGCTGCGCGCCGGCCTCGCCCGGCCGCGCGGTCGGACGGTGCGGGGCACGGTTCTGTTGCTCGAGGGGCGTGGCGAGTTCCTCGAGAAATACGCGGCGACCGTCGAGCGGTTCGTCGAGGCCGGGCTCGTGGTCCTCGGCCTCGACTGGCGTGGTCAGGGCGGCTCGCCGCGGCTCGTGCCCGGCACACCTCGGGGCCATGTCGACGACTTCGCCGATTACCTCGACGACCTCGGCCGCCTCGTCGAGCGGGCGAAGGCCCTCGCCCTGCCGGAGCCCTGGTCCCTGCTCGGCCATTCCCTCGGCGGGCACCTCGCACTCCGCTGGCTGGCCGGCGGTCGCCGGCCGGTGGCCCGTGCGGCCCTCGTCACGCCGATGTTCGACATCGCGCTCGTGCCACCGCCGCGGCCGCTGGCCCGGCTCCTCGCAGAGACGGCCGTTCGGGTGGGAGCCGGCCGACACTATGCGCTCGGCCAGCGTGACCCGCAGCCGAACTGCGCCTTCGAAGGCAACCCTCTGACCTCCTGTCCGGAAGGCTTCGCTGCAGCCTGGGAGCTACGGCGCCGCCATCCCGAGCGCCGGGTCGGCGGGGCGACCTGGGGTTGGCTCGCCGCCGCCCTGCGCTCCATCGAGGCGGTCCACTCCCCGGGTGTGCCCGAGTCGGTCGACGTCCCGGTCCTCGTGGTGCGTGCGGGCGACGAGCGGGTCGTCTGCAACCGGGCGATCGAGCGGATCGCCCGGCGGCTGCCCCGCGCCCGGCTGATCGACCATCCGGGAGCCCGCCACGATCTGTTCTTCGAGCAGCCGGCGGTGCGCACGCGTCTGCTCGACGATCTGTTGCGTTTCTTCGACGAGGAAGCCTTCACGGCCCCCGCGTCGCCGCGGGTCGCCCGTTCGCGGGCCGTTCCCGAAACCGACCGCTGCGGCGCGGACCGGTGGCCGCACCTGCTCGATCGGCGCCGAGGCCTTCGCTCCTCGGGTCCTCCGGAACCGGGCACCTGACCGGTCGGAGTCTCGGGGCCCTGGTCGCCGATCTCCTCGCTCGGTGGGTCGCGGCGAACGATCGGGCATCGGCGTGACGCTCGAGGCGAGGCACCGGTTCGGCGGCAGGTGAACTCCGCGAGCGCCCGACGGCGTTCAGGGCCGTCCGGGCAGCGAGGCCGGTGATCGAGAGATCGCGAAGCCTCGCCGGTGGGGTCGGACGAGCCGATCCGGTATCGACGCCCGGATCCGCCGATCGGGAGGTTGCCGGCTCGGTCGCGGCGTCGATCGCCCGCGCGGTGGCGTCTTCGTTCCCGCGAGGACCGGTGAGCCCTGCCGGGCGAGCCGACCCGCCCGGGGGGTACCCATCGACTTCTCGGCGGAGTTCAGCGCCGCTCGTGGCGAACGGGTGTACACGCCGGAGGTGAGCCGGCCGCAACACCCGCGGCCCGGCTTCTTCGATCCCCGCTCGGTCTCTCCGATTCCCAGCGAGCGATCCCGTTGCCCCGGCCCGCGTCGCATGCACTTCCCCCGCAGGCCCATCGGCCGACGGTGCACGCGAGCGCCCGGCGCGGTTGGCCGGCGGTTCGAGCACGTGGCGGCGGCGCCACCCGGCCGACCCGACGGTCGGCGGTGACTTCGGGGGCGGAGGGGGCGGGTGATCCGCCGGGCTTCCGGCCCGAGGCCGGCCGCTGACCGGTGCGTGGGAAGGAACTGCCGCCCGACCAGCCGGGACGCTGTCCCGTCCACGGCTCGCGGGTTCGGCAACCCACCTCGTGCGGGCGGCGCCGCGCGCCGCCGGGGCCCTGCCGGTGACGATCTCCGAGAGAGCCGGGCCCACGTACTTGCTCCACAGCTCGCTCCACTTCGGGTGGTGATAATAGTGACGCTGGATCGCAAAGTCCAGCCCTTCCAGCGGGGGCTTGATGTTCTTCTTCCAGTCAGCGATGCGCTTGTTGTAGCGCGCGTCCAGCTCCTTGAACAGCGGCAGCTCCCAGCCGAGCTCGACGCCGGGGATGGTGCCCTCCGGCCCGCTGACGTGGTGCAACCAGGTGAAGGCCTCTTCAGGGTACCTGGTGGCCTGGTTCATCACCCAGGCGCTGTACCAGAACATGACCTTGACATCCCTGCCCTCGGCGTGCGGCCAGGGCGCCTGGTCCCAGTCGAAGGTGTCGCGCACGTCCTGCGTCCGATAGGTAAGCTGCGAAACGAGGGTCCAGGCCATGCCCAGCGTGCCGCTTACGAAATTGAAGGCGCGGCTCTCCTCCGG
>JAILZQ010000007.1 GCA_023512415.1 Geminicoccaceae bacterium
CCAGCACGCCATGAGCAAGCTGGGCGCGGCCACCCGCGCCGAGCTGGCCGCCGCGGCGACCCGCGGGGGGGGGGTTTGTGGGCCCGGGGCGGGGGGGCGGCCGGCCGCCGCGGCCGGCCGCCCGATCGTCGACGAGCGTAGGCGCGATGCTCTCATGCCTCCTTGGTCGAGGACCAGCTCTCGAGCGCGGCGTAGATCGTGTTGGCGAGCAACACCCCGACGATCAACAGCATCCATTCGAGCTGGGAGGGAACGTACTCCAGCGGACTTTCCGCCCAGCTGCCCTTGAACGGCGGGAGGAGCTGCCCGTTGATGACGAACTCGTAGCGGCTCGCGAACAGACCCGCCGCGACCAACAGCGAGCCCACGATTTGCAGCCGGGGCTGCGCACGCAGCGCCGGCACGGCGAAGATCACGAGCGGCACGAGCCCGCCGCCGATCAGAGCGGCCCAGTAGAGGGGTTGATCGACGGTGTACTGCCAGACCTGGAGCCCTTCGCCGTAACTCCACAGGCCCGCCACGGTCCGCGCGACGACGAACAGCACGTGGAGGAAGATGCCCGCCGCCACGAGTGCCCCGAGCGCCCCCCCGAGAAGCTCGCGGGTCGGCTGCGCAACCCGGTCCGGCGAGAGTCCATGGATCAGGTAGGTGAAGAAGACGAAGAAGACGATGCCGCCCATGAAGGCTTCGATGAGGAACGCCACCGGCAACTCCCCGCCGTACCAGAACGGGCGGAACACGATCATGCCGTAGACCGAGCCGGCGATCAGCGTGATCGCGAGCGCGAGCAGCGTGGCGAGCACGGCCAGTCCCCGCGGGATGTCGGCCGGCGCGGCGCCCCTCGCGAAGGCGAGCCCCATCAGCACGAGGACGATCGTGTACGCGCCCACACACAAGATCTTCCAAAACAGCGGCGAAGCGGTCTGGAAGTTGAGCGGAGCCGCCCAGAGAGCCCGGATCGGATGGGCGAGCTCCAAGAACAGGATCGAGACCCCGCCGACCAGGGCCGCGAGCGCCAGCCAGATGCACCGCTTCGCGATCGGATCGAACTGCCGCAGGCCGAGGGTCAGCGGCAGCGAGGCGAGCAAGGTCAAGCCCGTGGACGTCAACAGGAAATAATCGTAGGCGACGATCGGAAGGCCCCAGAAAACGCCGTAATTGGTCGTGTTGAAGCCGTGGTGACCGAGCGTCACTTCGAGATAGATCGTGTACAGGAGCGCCACCAGGAACAGAGCTCCGGCACCGACGAGGTAAGGCGAAGGCTTGAAGCCGAGCTTCGGAAGCGTAGCGGTCGCCATCTCCGTCTTCCCCTTGGTCAGCCGCGCCGCTGCGAGCGCTCGCCGGGCACGACCGGCGCGCCGCCACCCGAGAGATAGTAGACTTGCGGCTTGTTGCCGGTTTCCTCCTTGAGCCGGACGCCGCGCTTGTCGGCGATCAGCTGGTTCACCTTGCTGTCGGGGTTGTCGAGGTCACCGAAATACCGCGCCTTCGGCGGGCAGACCCGTACGCAGGCGGGTGTATACTCGCGGGTCTCCGGATTGTCCTCGTCGAGGTCGGCGACACCTTTCGGCGCCTTGGAGATCTTGTGGTAGCAGAACGTGCATTTCGACACGACGCCGGCCGGCTGGATCCCGATGCCCTTCTTCCGGTCCTCGAGATGATCGGGCATCTTGTAGGGCGGGTTCCAGATCCGGTCGCCGTCGCCGGGATAAACCTCCCGGACGTCGGGCTGCACGACCGGCTTCTCGTCCATGTAGAAGCGCACGCCGTACGGACAGGCGATCATGCAATACTTGCAGCCGATGCACTTGTCCCAATCGACGAGCACCACCCCGTCCTCGGTTTTCCAGGTCGCCTTGGTCGGGCAGACGGCCACGCAGGACGGGTTCTCGCACTGCATGCACGGCCGCGGCAGCCAGGACAGCTTGACGTTGGGATAAGTGCCTTCGTGGTAGAACAGCACGTCCTGCCACGACTCACCCGGCAGACGCGAGTTTTCCATCGCACACGCGGTCGTGCAGGCTTGGCAGCCGGTGCACTTGTCGAGGTCGATGACCATGCCCCACTTCGTCATCTTCACGTCTCCTCGGCTTCAGGCCCGCTCGACTGTGACCTTGGTCGTATAGTAGTTGCATTGGCCGGTGATGCGGTCGGATTGGTTCACCGTGCACTCGCCGGAATGGCCACCAGGAACGGCCATCGACCAGCGCCCTGCCCGCCAGTGTCCCCACTCCATGGGCAGGACGATGGTGTCCGGCCGCGTACCCTCGAACAGCCGGCAGCGGACGCGGATCTCGCCCACCGAGGAGCGGATCTTCACCCAGTCCTTGTCCTTGATGCCGCGCTGCCGCGCGGTTTCGGGATGGATCTCGACGAAGGCCTCGCCGCGGCCACCGACGACGGGTTGCAGGTGGGCGATCACCATGGGGATGTTGTGACCGCGGCCCTCGGCGTGCAGGGCCTGTTTCGGTGTCACGAGATAGAGGTCGCCACCGCCCGGGTGCTTCGGCTCCTCCCAGATCGGGAACATGAGCTTCGCCTTGTCGCGCCCGGTCTTCGCGGCGATCCAATCCGCGTTCGCCTCGAGGAGCCCCGAGCGAATTTCGAACTTGCCCGATGGCGTTTTGAGGAGCTTCGCCTTCACCTCCTCCGCGGTCATGGGCTTGTTGTAGCCCTTACCGTCCCACTCGAAGAACTCGCCGCGCACCTGGCGCCAGAGATAGGGCTTCTTGTACCAAACGCCTTTCTCGACCCACTTCTCGAAGCTGTCGACGCCGTTGTCGCCCGGATTCTTCTCGAAGCCCTTGGCGAGATGCCGGATGACGTTTTCGGCACTTTCGAGCTTCTTGTAATATTCGCCCATCGGACCTTTCATACGTTTGCCGATCTCGATGAGCGTATCCCCGAAGTACTTCGTGTCGTACAAGGGTTTGACCGCCGGCACGCGCAGTTGAGTGAGCGGGTAACCCTCGAAGGGGTAGGTGGGCGCGTCCTGCATCCGCTCCAGATAAGTGTGGTCGGGCAAGATCAGATCCGCGAAATGGCCGGTCTCGGAGGGGAAGGGCGAGGTGTCGATCACGAACACGTCCTGAAGCGCCTGTTCCCAGACCTGACCGTTCGGTGCGGTCCAAATCGGGTTGGTTTGATAGAACATGACCGTGTCGAGTTTGTAGGGCTTACCGGCCAGATGGTTCGGCCCGACCTCCTGCATCATGTTGTTGGCGAGGAGATAGCCGTCCTCGTGGCCCTTGAGATCGATCCGTGGGTACTGCTTCCACGGCCCGTTCTTCGCGTAATCGTCCATGTAATCGTCGGCTTTGGCCGGGAGCGCGCCGTAGGGTGGCGAGATCTGGTACATCATGCCGCCTTCAGCGAACAGCGAACCCACGAGCGCGTTGAGCGTGTGGATCGCCATGGCGTTGTAGATGCCGTTCGAGTGCGCGTGCGCGCCGCGCTCCATGATCGCCATGGCCGGGCGGGTCGTGCCGAACTCGCGCGCGGTGGCGAGAATGTCGCGCTCCCGCAGCGTCGTGACCTTGGCCGCCCAGGCGGGCGTGCGGTCCTTGAGCTCGACGTTCCACCATTCGACGAGGCCTTTGACCCACTTCTCTTCGAAGGTCGCGGGATCGACGGCCTGGCCGGCTTTGAAGCGGTTCACACCGTCCGTGAAGTCGCCGACGAACGACCGCTCCCACAGCCCCTCGGTAAGGATCACGTGGGCGATCGCGAGCGCCAGCGCGCCGTCGGTGCCCGGCTTGATCAGCAATCCGCGGTCAGCGGCGGCGAGGGTGGTGTTGACGTGCACGTCGACCGCGGTGACGCGGGTCTTGGGAGTCTTCTCGCCGCGGATGTATCCCCAGATTTGCATATTGTTGTTGTACGGTCGGAAGGCGTCCAGGAAGCCACAACCGAACATCAAAATGTAGTTCGTGTGCCGATAATCGTGGGCATTGTACCCGCCGTTACCGTCCGTCGCCTTCTTGGCGATGATCGAACCGTCGGAGCACATCGAGGAATGCCCGATCGGGATGTTCGGCGAGCCGTAGAGGCTGCCGAACGTCCCCAGGAGACCGGCGCACGACGCGCCCCACCCGCGGCCGTAGAGGATGGCGAAGCGGTGACTCTCCCCCTTCTCGCGGAGCGCATTGAGCCGGTCGGCGACCGTCTTGAGGGCTTCGTCCCAGCTGATCGGCACGAACTTGGGGTCTTCGTTGCGGCCTTTCTTGGGGTTGGTCCGCTTCATCGGACCCTTCCAGCGATCCGGATCGTACAGCACGTAGATCCCGAGGGGGCCTTTCGGACAGAGCTTACCGTTCGAGATCGGGTGGTCGGGCGTGCCGTAGATCGCGTGGACCCGGCCGTTGGTCACGTAGACGTCGATGCCGCAGCGGGCCGGGCATTGATGGCAAATGTTCTTGACGATCTTCGTGGCGGCGGCCGGTTGCGCCTGCACCGCGCCACCCCCGGCCTCGCCGGGTAGAAGGCTCGGCCCGCCCAGGGCGAGCGCGGAGCCCGCGCCCGTGGCCTGCAGGAACCGCCGTCGGCTCGCCGCCGGAACCGTTCGCTCCATCACCTCGACCTCCCAGCTTACCCCGTCTCGGAGTTCTTCATGCGTCCGCCGGCCGCCGCGGTTCGCCGGAACCGCGCACCCAACGGTGAACGAACCGCAGCAGATCCCGATCCTTCTCACAGGCCGCACAGCGGCCGCTCGCCGTGGGCGGCCCGTAGGTGGCCCCGCACTCGTTGCACCGGGCGAGCGCGCGCCGCCGCAGCACGCGGCACCCGACCGACCCTTCCTCGCCCGCCGGCAAGAGCGCGAGCGAGCCCGTGGGGCAGACCTCGATACAGGCTCGGCAGCCCGTACAGACCGTCGGATCGAAGGCGAGGACGCTCGACTCCTCGCCGAGCTCGAGGTGCAGAGCGCCCGACGGACAGCTCGCGGCGCACAGCCGGCGGTCACAACAGCTGTCGGCGATCGCGAGATCGGGAAACAGAGCGGCGGGCGGATGTTCGCGGCCGGCGATCCGGGCCAGCGCGGCTGCGCGCTCGCGCAAAGCCGCCGGGTCGATCCCTCGGGGCCGCCCCTCGCCGCGAGCGACGAGCCGCTGCGGCCCGAGCCGCCCGCGGATCTCGGGAGCGCCTCGGAAGAAGGCGCGCCGGGCGAGCGGGACCCCCGTCGGTCGCGGCGGCGCCGGCGGCGGCCCGGCGAGCGCGGCGGGCACGGGTTCCCGCGCGACCTCGACGCGGCGCGGCACCCCGAGACGCTCCAGCTCGTCTGCGATGCGGGTGACGGCCGCACCCCACGGCTCTGGCCCGCCGCCGGCCGGACAGTCGGCGCACCAGCCCCGGTCGACCAGGGCGAGGGCCTCGATTCCGGTGCGCGCGAGCCAGCTCCGCAGAAGCGAGGGACCCACCCCGCCGAGGCAGGGGACGACCGCGGTACCGCGAGCCCGAAGCTCGACCGGAACCCGGCTGCATTCGAGGCGCACGGTATCGCCCGGAAGCTGCCCGAACCCTTCGACGACCAGTGCCTCGGTCGGGCAGGCCGCGGCACAGCGGCCGCAGCGCAGGCAGCGATCGAGGGCGATCGCGAGCGATCGCTCGGCCAGGCTCGGCGCCCCGGTCGGGCATGCGCGGGCGCACGCATCACAAGGCACGCCCGGCCGCGTGACGGTCAGGCAACGATCGGCGCGGACCACCAACCCTGCGCTCGGCACGTCCGGCGGGCGAGGACGATTTCGGCCGACGGCGACCGGACTCGCGGTCAAGCCAGGGCGCCTCCCGTTCTGCAATTCGCTCACTTCGAAATTACCGGAAGGGTACCCATGCGCAAGCCGCAAAAGGGCCTTGCGGCGAGGCTGCGGCAGGCCGCCGCACGCTCTTGTCGAGCAGCGCTCGGCAGGAGCGAGGGCGCCGCGTCAGCCCGCCCCGGTGCGCGGGTAGCCGAGCTTGGCGAGCGCCTGGGCGATCTCGTCGAGGATCGCCGGATCGTCGATCGTCGCCGGCATGGTCCAAGGCTGGCCGTCGGCGATCTTCTTCATCGTGCCGCGCAGGATCTTGCCCGAGCGGGTCTTGGGCAGACGCTTGACCACGGTGACGAGTTTGAACGCGGCGACGGGTCCGATCTCGTCGCGCACCTTTTGGACGAGCTCGCGCTCGATATCGGCGTGCGGTCGGTCCACCCCGGCCTTGAGCACGACCAGCCCGAGAGGCAGCTCGCCCTTGAGCTCGTCGGCCACGCCGATCACCGCGCATTCGGCGACGGCGGGGTGCGAGGCCAGCACCTCTTCCATCGCCCCCGTGGAGAGCCGATGGCCGGCGACGTTGATGACGTCGTCGATTCGGCTCATGATGAAAAGATAACCATCCTCGTCCTTGAACCCTGCGTCACCCGTCAAGTAATAGCCGGGGTACCGCGAGAGATAGGATTGAACGAAACGCTGGTCCGCGTTCCACAGCGTCGGCAGGCAGGACGGTGGCAAGGGCAGCTTGATGCAGATCGCGCCGAGCTTGCCCGGCGGGACCTCGTGACCGTCCTCGTCGAGCACGCGGACGTCGTAGCCGGGCATCGGCAGGGTGGGCGAGCCGGGCTTGACCGGCAGCTTCTCGATGCCGAGCGGGTTGGCGCAGATCGCCCAGCCGGTCTCGGTCTGCCACCAATGGTCGATCACCGGCACCCCGAGCTGGGCTTCCGCCCACAACAGCGTGTCGGGATCGCAGCGTTCCCCGGCGAGGAACAGGGCCCGGAAATGCGAGAGGTCGTAGCGCTTCAAATGCGCGCCCTCCGGGTCCTCCTTGCGGATGGCGCGGAACGCCGTGGGTGCGGTGAAGAGCACCTTCACGCCCTGCTGCGCGATCACCCGCCAGAAGGCGCCCGGGTCCGGGGTGCCGACGGGCTTGCCTTCGTAGACGATGGTGGTGTTGCCGTTCAAAAGCGGCCCGTAGCAGATGTAGCTGTGCCCGACGACCCAGCCGACGTCGGACGCCGCCCAGTAGACCTCACCCGGCTGGACGCCATAGATGTTCCGCATGCTCCACAGCAGCGCCACGGCGTGACCGCCCTGGTCGCGCACGATTCCCTTCGGCTGCCCGGTGGTCCCCGAGGTGTAGAGAATGTAGAGCGGATCGGTGGCGGCCACCGGCACGCAGTCGACAGCGTGCGCGTCGGCCATCGCTTCCTCCCAGTCGAGGTCGCGGCCGCGCACGAGTTCGGCGCGCAACTGTGGCCGCTGCAGGACGATACAGTGGCGGGGCTTGTGGTTGCATTGTTCGATCGCCGCATCGAGCAACGGCTTGTAGGGGACGACCCGGCCCGGCTCGATGCCGCAGGAGGCGGACACCACGAGGACGGGCTTGGCATCCTCGATCCGCTTGGCGAGTTCGTGGCTCGCGAAGCCGCCGAACACCACCGAGTGGATGGCACCGATCCGCGCGCAAGCGAGCATCGCCACGATCGCCTCCGGCACCATCGGCATGTAGACGACGACCCGATCGCCCTTGCGCGCGCCGAGGCGAACGAGAGCACCGGCGAAGCGCGCCACGTCCTGCTGCAGCTCGGCGTAGGTGAGGGTCCGAACGGTGCCGGTGACCGGGCTGTCGTGGATCAGCGCGGCCTGTCCGCCGCGACCCGCGGCGACGTGCCGGTCGACGGCGTTGTAACAAGTGTTGAGCAGGCCGCCTGCGAACCAGCGGTAGAAGGGCGGGCGGGACGCGTCGAGCACCCGGTCCCAGCGGCGGTCCCAGTGCAGCGCCTCGGCCGCCTCGCCCCAGAAACCCTCGGGATCGCGCAGACTACGTTCCCAGATCGCCCGGTACACGCTCATGGCCGGTCCTCCCTCACCGCGGACCGGATCACGATAGGCGCCTTCGAGGGTACCGCAACGCCGCGCGATGACCGGAGCCGGCGCGACCGCCGGCCCCGGTCCGGGCGGCGTCAGTCGCGACCCGGTCCGCGCTCGCGGCCGTGCTCCCGCATCCGCTCGCGCATGCGCTCGCGCTCGGCGGCACTCATGGGCGTCAGATAGCCGTCGCCGTCACGGTCCATCCGCATGAACATCCGATCGCTCGGCCGTTGGACCTCGACCGCCCCGACCACGCCGTCACCGTCGGCGTCGAGGAACTGGAACGCCCGGATCCGCATCGGCCGGGTCACCTCGAGCCAGAAGGTCTCGAATTCCTGCGGGTCGAGCCGCCCGTCGCCGTTCCTGTCGGCCGAGCGCAGCCGCTCGGCCCGGTACGTCTCCATCTCGGCGCGCGAGACCCGTCCGTCGCCGTCGGCGTCGAGCTGGTCGAACATCATCGCGCCGATGCCGGCGGGTCCCCAGCCCATCGGGCCCATGCCACGGCCGTGCCAAGCGTCGGCCCAGCTCGGACCGGCCCAGCCGACGGCACCGAGGGCCAGCACGCCGGCGCCCAGGATCAGAAGCGTGCGGACACGCCGCCGACCGGGTTCGGCCTCGATCCGATCGTCCTTCGTCATCGCGATGCTCCTCCGCTCGCTGCGAACGTCCACCTTGCACCATCCTCCTGTCGCGGCGGAATGTCGAGCAGCCACCGGGTCGGTCGCCACATCTGGCGCGCCGCTGCAGCCGCGACGGTCCGTTACAGTCGAACGGCTGCCGGCGGACCGGCGATTTGGCAGGATCGGGTCATGGAAAACGCGCCGCACCTCCTCGTCGTCGACGATCATCGCGACATCCGCGAGCCCCTGGCACGCTACCTGGCCAAGCACGGCTTCAGGGTGAGCACCGCCGAGAACGCCGCAGCCGCCCGCAAGATTTTGCAGGGCTCGGCGATCGATCTGCTCGTGCTCGACATCATGATGCCCGGCGAAGACGGCCTCGCCCTCTGCCGCCAACTGCGCGCCCAGGGCGACCTGCCGATCGTGCTGCTGACGGCTCTCGGCGAGGAGACCGACCGGATCGTCGGTCTCGAGATGGGTGCCGACGACTATGTGGCGAAGCCGTTCAACCCGCGTGAGCTGCTCGCCCGGATCAAAGCGGTGCTGCGGCGGGCCGAGGCCCTGCCTCGACGGCGTGGTCGACCGAACGCCGAGCGGCTCCGCTTCGGCCGTTGGGTCCTCGACGTCGGTCGGCGCGAGCTCACCCGCGAGGATGGCGTCGCGGTGCCGCTCAGCACGGGCGAGTTCCTGTTGCTCACCGCCTTCCTCGAGCACCCCAAGATGGTGCTCTCGCGCGATCAGCTGCTCGACCTCACCCGAGGTCGCGAAGCCGCCCCCTTCGACCGGGCGATCGACAACCAGGTCCTCCGGCTGCGCCGCAAGATCGAGCGGGACCCCAAGAAACCCGAGCTCATCCGCACCCATTGGGGCGGCGGCTACAGCTTCGAGGCCGAGGTGGAACGGGCGTGATCCGGCTCTGGCCGCGCACGCTCGCCGGACGGCTCGTGGCCCTGGCGCTGCTCGCGGTGGCGACGGCCCAGCTCGTGGTCTGGTGGGTCTTCGTCGACGAGCGGCACTGGGCGCTCGCTCGGTTGGGACGGGAGCGGATCGTCGAGCAGCTCGTCCCGGCCGTGCGCCTGCTGGCGGCCACGCGGCCCGACGAGCACGAAGCGGTGATCCGGGCTCTCGCCACCCCGTCGCTCGTGCTCGCCATCGATCGCCAACCGATCGTCACCGAAGAGGCGAACGTGCGCCACCCGCTGGCGCGGCGTCTGGCCCGTGAGCTCGGCACCCAGCCGCGCGGGGTCCGCATCGAGCTCGCCACGCCCGAAGGCCGGTTTGCTGGCGAGGACGAAGAGGACGAAGGCAAGCCCTGGCGCCGTCCGCGCGTGATCGCCGCCGTCTCGATCGCGCTTCCGGACGGCCGCTGGTTGAACGCGCGGAGCGTCCCGACCGCGCCCGTGCCGGCTCTCGCCCGCCCCTATGTGGCGATGCTCGCGATCCTCGCGGCCCTCCTGGTCGCTGCGGTGTCGCTCGGCACCCGGCGGGCGATCCGGCCGCTCGCCGGGCTCGCCGAGGCGGCCGAACGGCTCGGCCGCGGGGAGCCGGTCGCACCCCTGCCCGAGACCGGACCGGAGGAGGTTCGCCGCGCGGTCGCGGCCTTCAACCGCATGCAAGAGCGGCTTTCCCGGTTCATCGCCGATCGCACGCGCCTCCTCGCGGCCCTGGGCCACGATCTGCGAACGCCGATCACGAGCCTGCGCTTGCGCGCCGAGCTGCTCGACGACGAGGAAGCGAAGCAGCGGATCGTCGAGACGCTCGACGAGATGCAGCGGATGGTCGAAAGCACGCTCGCCTTCGCGCGCGAGGAGGCGCAGGCCGAACCGGTGCGTGAAACCGACCTCGCCGCATTGGTCGAAGGCACGGTCGAGGACTTGAGCGAGCTGGGCCTCGACGTCCGGCTCGTGGCGAGCGAACCGGTGGTGGCTCGGATCCGGAGCGCCGCGATTCGACGCGCACTGAGGAACCTGATCGAGAACGCGGTCCGCTACGGAAAGCGGGCGCGGGTCGGCCTGGTACGGGAGGCGGAGGAGGCCGTGGTGC
Organism: Geminicoccaceae bacterium; assembly: GCA_023512415.1. GTDB lineage: Bacteria > Pseudomonadota > Alphaproteobacteria > Geminicoccales > Geminicoccaceae > JANXAZ01. The sequence goes on from JAILZQ010000007.1 coordinate 10,505, forward strand.
GGGTCGACGACGACGGACCCGGAATCCCGCCGGACAAGCTCGAGGAGGTCTTCGAGCCGTTCGTGCGCCTCGACCCGTCGCGCTCGACCGAGACCGGGGGCGTCGGGCTCGGTCTGGCGATCGCCCGGGGCATCGCTCGGTCGCACGGTGGCGAGGTGAGCCTTCTCAACCGCCCCGAAGGCGGGCTGCGCGCCTGCTTGCGACTCCCGCTTGCCACGCCGAACCGCCCGGGTTCCGCGCGAACCTGAAGCCCGCCCTTCGGTCGGGCCTTTTGCGTCGGCTGCGGGCTTCCTCTAAGCTCCGCCGCACGATCGGCCCGGCGGACGGCATGGAACCCTCGATCTTCGCCTTCATTCGCAAGTACAGCTGGAAGCAGCAGCTTCTGATCTTGGCGCTCACCTTCCTGTCGTTTCCGCCGCTTTATTATTCACTGGAGCTTCCCAAGATCATCATCAATCGGGCACTCGGGGATCCGGACGGCCCGTGGATGCTGTTCGGTTACGATCTCGAACGCACGACCTATCTGTTCGGGCTTTGCGGCCTGTTCTTGTTACTCGTCCTGATCGGCGGCGGGCTCAAATATGTTCTGAACGTCTATGCCGGCATCGTCGCCGAGCGGATGCTCCGCCGACTGCGATACCAACTTTACGAACACGTGCTGCGCTTCCCGCTACCGCATTTCCGGAAGGTGAGCCAAGGCGAGCTCGTGCAAATGATCAACGCCGAGACCGAAGCGCTCGGCGGCTTCGTCGGCGACGCGTTCGCCGTGCCGGCGTTCCAGGGTGGGACACTGCTCACGATCCTCACCTTCATGTTCATGCAGGACCCGATTCTGGGTGTCGCGGCGATCGCTCTCTACCCCTTGCAGATCTGGCTGATCCCGCGCTTGCAACGCCAAGTGAACGAGCTCGCCAAGAGGAGGGTCCGCCAGGTCCGCCGCAACGCCGAGCGGATCAGCGAGACCTGCGCCACGATCCGGGAGATCCACGCCCACGGGACGGCCCGCTACGAGCTCGCCCGCTTCAGCGAGCAGCTGGGAGCCGTGTTCTGGATCCGCTTCGCGATTTACAAGAAGAAGTTCTTGATCAAATTTCTCAACAATTTCCTCGCCCAGCTCGGTCCGTTTTTTTTCTTTTCGATCGGCGGCTGGCTCGTGATCCACGGCGACATCACCCTCGGCGCGCTGGTGGCCGTGGTCGGCGCCCACAAGGACCTTTCCTCGCCTTGGAAGGAGCTGCTGACCTATTACCAAACGCTTTACGACGTCCGGATCAAATACGAGCAAACCGTGGCCCAATTCGCCCCGCCCGGTCTCGAGCCGGCGGAGCTCTTGACCGGGGAGCCGAGCCGCGAACCGTCCTTCACCGGCACGAGCTTGCGGCTGACCGGCGTGACGTTGCTCGACGACGGCGGCGAGCCGGTTCTCGACGGCGTGGAGCTCCAACTCGACCTGCCCTGTCGGGTCGCCCTGATCGGCCCTGCCGGGGGCGGTCGTGAGGAGTTGACCCTGGTCCTCGCCGGACTCCTCGTGCCCGATTCGGGGCGTGTGCTGATCGACGGCCTCGTCCTCCACGAGCTCCCGGAACCGCTGCTCGGTCGCAAGATCGCCTACATCGGGAGTCAACCCGCGCTGATCGCCGGAACGATCGAGGACAACCTCCTCTACGGCCTGAAGCAGCGGCCGCGTCGGCTGGTCGAGCCGACGGGCGCCGACCGAGCGCGGCGCGCCCGAGACCGCCACGAGGCCCTGGCCTCGGGCAACTCGGTCGATCCCCTCGATGCCGATTGGGTCGACTGGGAAGCGGCCGGGGTCCGCGACCCGGCCGAGCGGCTTCCGGCGATGCTCGCGGCCTTGGCCGTCGCCAGGCTCAGCGACGACGTCTACACGTTCGGGCTGCGAGGGCCGCTGCCGGCCGACCGACCCGAGCTCGCCGGGCGGGTGCTCGAGGCGCGCCGGTCGATGCGCGCCCGATTGGCCGGGGACGAACGATTGGCGCGGCTGGTCGAGCCGTTCGATCCGGAACGCTACAACAGCAACGCGACGCTCGCCGAGAACCTCCTCTTCGGCATGCCCGTGGGAAACGTGTTCGACCTCGAGCACCTCGCGAGCCATCCTTACGTGCGCTCGATCCTCGAAGAGACGGACCTCGTCGACGAGCTGCAGCGGGTCGGCTATCGGTTGGCACAGACCATGGTCGAGCTGTTCGCCGATCTGCCAGCGGATCACGAATATTACCGACAATTCAGCTTCATCGCCCCGGAGGACCTACCTGAGTTCAAGGCGATCCTGGGAAAAGCCACCATCGAGCGGTTGAATCGCCTGTCCGCCGCCGAGCGCGACCGCCTGTTGGACCTTCCCTTCAAACTCGTGGTCGCCCGGCACCGCTTGGGGCTGATCGACGAGGCGCTCCAGCAGCGCCTGCTCGAAGCGCGCAAGCGCTTCCGGGCAAGGCTCCCGGCTGGCCTCTTGGGCGCGGTGGCGTTCTTCGATCCCGACCACGTGAACCCGGCGGCTTCGGTTCAGGAGAACATCCTGTTCGGCAAGATCGCGCACGGCCAAGCGCATGCCGCCACGCGGGTCGCCGTGTTGCTCGCCGAGGTGATCGATGCGCACGGTCTGCGCGACGCCGTGATCGAGGTGGGCCTCCGGACCGAGTGCGGCATCGGCGGTGCCCGGCTGAGCCTCGCCCAGCGGCAAAAGCTCGCGATCGCCCGTGAGGTGCTGCGGCGGCCCGAGCTCGTCCTGCTGCACGAGCCCACCTTGGCCCTCGACGCAGCGGACCAGCCGCTCGTGCGTGACGCGCTGCTCGAGGCATTTCGCGACCGCTCGATCGTCTGGTCGCTGCAGGACCAGGAATGGGCCAGTCGCTTCGAGCGGGTTATCGTGTTGGAGCGCGGCCGGGTGGTCGCCCAGGGCAGCTTCGCCCAGATCTCTGGGCCGCAGCTCGAACCCGTCGATGCGCCCGGCTGAGCAGCGGAGGAGGTGGTATGAGCCTGCAACGCGACGTCGACGCGCTCCGGGCGATCCCGTTGTTCGCCAAGGTCGAACCGTCGCGACTCAAGCTCCTCGCCTTCACCTCCGAGCACCTCGATTTCGAGCCGGGGGAGATACTCTGCCGCCAAGGCGAGCCCGGCGACGCCGCCTTCATCCTCCTCGAGGGCACCGCGGACGTGTTCGTGGACACCCCGCGGGGCCGAGTGAAGGTCGCGACGCTCGGAAAGAACGACATCGTCGGCGAAATCGCGATCCTGTGCGACGTGCCGCGGACCGCGACGGTCGTGGCCGCCACCCGGCTTCACACACTCAAAATCGGCAAGGACGGGTTCTTCAACCTCGTCACCCAGTTCCCGGAGGTGGGTGTGGAGATCATGCACGAGCTCGCGGCTCGGTTGCACCACACGACCCAGAGGTTGACCAACGTCTCGCTCCGCTTGGCCGAGCTGGAGGCGAGCAAAGCGTGAGCCGTGCCGCGGGACATTGGCCCGAGCGCCGCCTGATCGCGCTCGACTGGCTGATCCTCGAGAGCGGTCGCGAGCGCTTCGTCGAGCGCCTGTTCGCAGGGCTTTGCGTCCGGTTGCTCGAGGACGGCCTGCCGATCGCCCGCTCCACCCTCCACGTCCGCACGCTCCATCCGCAGTTCTTCGGCGCCCGTCTGCTCTGGCGACCGGGCATGGAGGAGGCCGAGATCACCTTCCTCGACCACGACTCGATCACCGATCGGCGCTTTCTCGACAGCCCGGTCCGCGCGCTCTACGAAGGCGCCGAGGCGATCCATCAGCGTCTCGACCTGGCGACCCCGGTGCCCCGCGAATATCCCGTCTACGCCGAGCTGCGGGCCGAGGGTATGACCGATTACGTGGCCATGCCGATGGCCTTCACCGACGGCACGCGCCACGCCTGCACTTGGGCGACCGACCGACCCGGTGGGTTCCGAGCCGGCGACCTCGCCGCACTCGGGGACCTGCTGCCGGCTCTGGCCATGGCAACCGAGATCCGGCTCAGCCGGCGGATCGCCCGCAATCTTCTCGACGCGTATGTCGGACGGCATGCCGGGGCCCGCATCCTCGCGGGCGAGATCCGCCGCGGCAGTGGGGCCACCGTTCGGGCGGCCATTTGGCAGTGCGACCTTCGCGACTTCACCACGATCGTCGAATGCCTGCCGCGCGACGAGGTGATCGCCTGCCTCAACGGCTTCTTCGAGGTGATGGGTGCGCCGGTCGAGGCGCAAGGTGGCGAGATCTTGAAGTTCATCGGCGACGGGATGCTCGCGATCTTCCCGCTCGAAGGCGAGGCAGCGTGCCATCGGGCGCTGCGCGCGGCTGTCGAAGCGCGGCAGGGTCTCGCCCGGCTCAACGAAAAGCGGCAGGGGCGCGTGGGGCCGCTGCGCTTCGCTCTGGCGCTGCACGTGGGCGACGTGATGTACGGGAACATCGGCACGCCCAGCCGGCTCGACTTCACGGTGATCGGCCCGGCGGTCAACGTGGCCGCTCGCCTGCAGCAGCTCGCCAAGGATCTCGACCGGGACGTGCTGCTCTCCGGGCCGTTCGCCGCGATGTGCACCTGCGACGGCGAGTTCCTCGAGCCGCTCGGCCGCTTTCCGCTGCGCGGCGTGCCCGAGCCCCTCGAGGTTCTGGCGTTGGCCCACCGGTCTTGAGACTTTTTCGCCGGCTCGCCCGCGCCGCCGGTTTCGAGCTCCTGCCTCTGCGCAAAGCACGTGAGCCGGCGCGCCGTCTGGTCAACCTCCTCGAGCGGTCGCGCGTCGACCTCTTGGTCGACGGCGGAGCCAATCGAGGCCAATATGCGGCGCTCCTGCGCGAGGTCGGCTGGCGGGGGCCGATCCTGTCGATCGAGCCGATCCCCGAGCTCCGGGCCGAGCTCGTGCACCGCGCGGCCGGCGACCCCGGTTGGCGGGTCGCAGCGCCCGTGGCGCTGGGTGCCGCGCCCGGCCGGGCGACCCTCGAGGTCGCCGCCGAGAGCGACATGAGCTCCCTCCTGCCGCGCACGTCGCGGCTCGAGCGGCTCTCGCCCAGCTCGCGGCCGGTCCGTCGGATCGAGGTGCCGGTCGTCCGGCTCGACGCGTTGCCGGAGCTCGTCGCGAGCCCAGCCGAGCGGATCTTCCTCAAGCTCGACTTGCAGGGCTTCGAGGGCCCGGCGCTCGAGGGCGCACGAGGCCTCTTGCCGCGGATCGTCGGGCTGCAGCTCGAGCTCGCCCTCGTGACACTTTACGAAGGTGAGCTCGGCTGGCGGGCCATGATCGATCGGGTCGAGGCGCTCGGCTATGTTCCCTGGCTCTTCCTGCCGGGCTATGTCGAACCGCGCAGCGGCCGTGAGCTGCAGATGGACGGCGTGTTCCTGCGCGCCGATGCGGTGGGGACGGATGAGCTGGGCCGAGAGAGCGACGACCGGTGACGAGACGATGCCCGGGCTCTTGGCCCCGATCCACCGGGACGGCTGGAAGTTCGTCGCGGCGTTCCTCCTCCTCTCCCTTGTTTTCGGCCTCCTCTGGCCGCCTCTGGCGTGGGTCGGGGTCGCCCTCACCGGCTGGTGCGCTTGGTTCTTCCGTGACCCCGCGCGCGTCACACCGGACGAGCCCGACCTCGTGGTCAGTCCGGCCGACGGGCGGATCGTCGCGGTCGGCTCGCGCCGGCCACCACCCGAGCTCGGCCTCGGTCCCGAGCCGTTGCCCTGCATCGGGATCTTCATGAACGTTTTCGACGTGCACGTGAACCGCACCCCGATCGCCGGGCGAGTGGCCTTGCGGCTGCACCATCCCGGCCGTTTCCTCAACGCATCGTTCGACAAGGCCTCGGAGGAGAACGAGCGACTGTCTTGGTTGATCGAAACGGCCGACGGGCGGCGGGTGGGACTCGTCCAGATCGCCGGGCTCGTGGCGCGGCGGATCGTGCCGTTCGTCGAACCGGGAACGCTGCTCGGCGCCGGCGATCGCGTGGGCTTGATTCGCTTCGGCAGCCGCTGCGATGTGTACCTGCCGGCGGGGACGGTACCGCTGGTCCTCTTGGGTCAGCGAGCGATCGCCGGTGAGACCGTGCTGGCCCAGCTCGACGGGGCTCGGGCCCCGAGGCGGAGACGGATGACATGATGCTGCGTGGCCGGCGCCGGCAGCGCCAGCGGATGCGCCGTCCGCTGTTGCACATGGTGCCGAACCTCTTCACGATCCTCGGCTTGTGCGCCGGCCTCACCGGCCTGCGCTACGGGCTCGACGGTCGGTACGACTTGGCGGTCGCGCTGATCGTCGCAGCTGCCGTGCTCGACGGGCTCGACGGTCGAGCGGCGCGGCTCTTGAAAATCCAGAGCAAGCTCGGCGCCGAGCTCGACAGTCTGGCCGACTTCTTCAATTTCGGCGTGGCACCGGCTGTTTTGGTATATCTCTGGGCGCTGCAACCGGTGCGGGGCGTGGGTTGGGCGATCGCTCTTCTGTTCGCGGTCTGTTGCGCGCTGCGGCTCGCTCGCTTCAACACCGAGGTGGACGATCCCCAGCGTCCGCGTTGGACGCAACATTTCTTCACCGGCGTGCCGGCACCCGCCGCGGCCGGGCTGGCGCTCACGCCCATGATCGCCTGGTTCGCCTTCGGCCAAGAGCTGTGGCAGAGCTGGGCGATGAACGCCGCGACCTTGACCGTCGTGGCGATCCTCATGGTCAGCCGGGTGCCGACGCTCTCGCTGAAACGGCTCCGGTTGCGCCCCGATCAAATCGTCCCGACGCTCGCGGTAGCCGGCCTCGCGATGGCGCTCCTCGTGACCGAGCCCTGGCTCAGCCTCTCGATCCTCGCGCTGCTCTACGTAGCCTCGATCCCCGTGACCGTGCTCCTCGCCGTGCGGATGCGGCGCGAGGAGGCCGTCACGGTAGCGGTGACGGGCACGCCTCCGACCAGCGAGACGCCGGCGGCCATGGCCGCTGCCGCCGGCTCGGACAAGGATCGGATCGTGCCCTTCGAGCCGCGCCAAGGCCGTCCCTGAGCAGCGCGAACGAGTGCCGGCCGTCGCATGCTCGATGCCGCAGCGCGCCGGCTCGTCGATCCGCCGCTCGCCCGGATCGGACGACGGATGGCAGCCCTGGGAATCGGGGCCGACGCCGTGAGCGTCGCGGGGTTCCTCTTCGGGGTTTCGGCGGCAATCCTCGTCGCCATCGGCCGGCCCGGCTGGGGTCTCGTGCTCTTTCTCGTCAACCGACTGGCCGACGGGCTGGACGGTGCCGTCGCCCGCCACAACGGCATCACCGACCGTGGCGGGTTTTTGGACATCGTCTTCGACTTCATCGTCTATGCCGCAATGGCGTGCGCCTTCGCCTTCATGGACCCGGCGGCCAACGCCCTGCCGGCGGCGTTCCTCTTGCTGGCCTTCATGGGGACCGGCAGCTCCTTCCTCGCCTTCGCGGTCATGGCCGGTCGACGCGGCCTCGTGAGCGAGGCGCGCGGCAAGAAGTCGCTCTATTACCTGGGCGGTCTCACCGAAGGGAGCGAGACGATCGCCTTCTTCGTGCTCGCCTGCCTCTGGCCCGCGTGGTTCCCGGTCCTCGCTCTGGTCTTCGCGGCCATGTGCTGGCTCACGACCGCCGGCCGTATCGCTGCCGGCTGGCGGCTGCTACGGTGAGGTCGCGACGGTTAGGCCCCTGCAGCGAGGAGGATGCGGCAGCCCATGACCTACCGGACCATCTTGCTCCAGCTCACCGACGACGCCGGCAACGAGGCGCGCCTGCGCGCGGCGTTGGAGCTCGCGCGACGGTTCGGTGCCCGGCTCGTGGCCCTTCACGTGACACCGCCGCCGATCGTCCCCGTCGGGTACGGCGAGGGGGCCGCCTATGTCGGCCCCGAAATCGTCGAGACCCAGCGGGAGGCTGCGAAAGCCGTGGCCGAACGGCTCGAAGCGACCTTCCGACGCGTCTGCGGGTCGACTTCGGAGGCCTCCTGGCGGCATCTCGAGGGAGATCCGGGCGAGCGCCTCGCGCAACTCGCGCGCACCGCCGATCTGACGATCGGGCCGCGCTTCGAGGCCCGTGGAATCGACGCCCTCACACTCCAGCCGATCGAACAGGCGGCACTCGGCGCCGGCGGCCCGGTCCTCCTGGTCCCCGCCGAGGGCTTTTCCACCGACCTCGGCCGCCGCGTCCTGGTCGGCTGGAACGGTCGCAAGGAAGCGGCCCGGGCGCTCAAAGACGCCCTTCCGTTCCTCCGCTCGGCGCAGCTCGTCGAGGTCGTGACCGTGGGCGAGCAGGGAACGGAGAGCCTGGACGACGCGCTCGCCCTGCTCGAGCGGCACGGTGTGGCGGCCGCCGGGCGCCGCCTGCCGGAATCGGCGAACGCCGGAGCCGATCTGCTCGCGCGCATGGCCGAGGTGGCAGCCGATCTTCTGGTCATGGGCGCGTACAGCCACTCGCGGTGGCGTCAGCTGGTCTTGGGCGGTGCCACCCGACACGTGCTCCAGCACGCCACGGGTGCGACACTGTTCAGCTGCTGACACGACGCGCCCGCGCCGATACCGCGGTCGCCGCCGCTGCGACGGCAGCCGCGGCGAGCCCGTTCCAAGCGGCGAGCGAGAGGCCGAGCACGCGCAGCGCCACCCGATCGCAGGTCGGTCGCGCGGCCGCGAGTTGGGCGCGCAGTTCCTCGATGGTCGCGGCGCTGCCCCCGGCGGCGCAGGTGCTCGGCAAGGCGAACCAGCCGGCCTCGACGCCCACGTGATAGGCCGAGAGCAGGGCGTTGCCGGCGAGCGCGAGCGCCACGATCGTCAGTGCCGGCCGCGGCCGGCCGAAGGCGAGGCCCGCGAGGGCTGCAGCCAACGCCACCGCCCAGGGCCAGCGCTCGAGGATGCAGAGCGAGCACGGTGCCCACCCGCCCAAATGTTCGAGACCGAAGGCCGTGGCGAGCGCGGTCGCCGCGGCGAGCGCGACGGCCCAGGAGAAGAGCCGTTCCGAGAACGGGAGGAGGTGCCCGATGGTCGTTCCGCCGGCCTGCACGGTGACGCTTTCCCTCCGCTGCCGCGTGTCGGGTCAAAGATAGCGCAGCGCCAAGAAGCCGAGGACCAGGAGGAGCGCGAAAACGCCGGTCACGAGCCCGAGCCGGGCCTCGATGAACCGGCGGATCGCCGAACCGAACAAGCGGAGGAGGACGGCTACGAGCAGGAAGCGCGCGCCGCGGGAGACGATCGAGGCCAGGGTGAAAACCACCGGATCGAAGGCAGCAGCGCCGCTCGCGATCGTGATCACCTTGTAGGGCAGAGGGCTGAAGCCGGCGACGAGGACGATCAACAGCCCCCAATCCTCGTAGCCGCGGCGGAAGGCCTCCGCTTTCTCGGCGAGCCCGTAGAGCTCGATGACCCAGAGCCCGACGGTTTCGTAAAGGAAATAGCCGATCAAATAGCCGGCGATGCCGCCGAGAACCGAGGCCACCGTGGCGATCGCGACGATCCGCCAGGCGCGTTCGGGACGCGCGAGCACCATCGGGATCAACATGACGTCGGGAGGGATCGGGAACACCGAGCTCTCGACGAAGGAAACGAGAGCGAGAGCCCGCTCCGCCCCGGGGCTCGACGCCTGGCGCATCATCCAATCGTAACTGGCGCGCAGCACGCCGCTCTCCCGACACGCGGTCCGGTCTGCGCTTAGGCGAGGAGCGCGGCGACGGCAAGCCGGTCGCATCCGGCGGGAACGTCGAAGACTCGTCGACCTCCGGCGTGCGATCGTTCTCCCCATCGGCTCGCCGCACGGTCGAGACCCCGGTCGCGCCGGTCGCCTCGCTCCCGCTCGTTTTGCTCGGCGTCGTGCCGGTTCTGGCCCTCATGGGCGCACGCCCGGTGCCGCAGGACTACGCGTGCACGGTCGAGCGGCTCGGCCGTCACGTCCGCGCGCTCGGGCTCGGCCTCCACCTGATCGTCCCGTTCGTCGGGCGGATCGGCACCGCGCTCGGCATGACGAGGCCGAGGTGGGCGACACCGGTCGGCCCCTCGGGGCGGCGGGGAGCGCGGCCGGGCGTTCTCGGTCGAGCCCGACCAGGAGCCGCCTTGACCCGATCCGGCCCGAGCCTTAGAGCCCGCGAGCGTGCCCCAGTGGCGGAACCGGTAGACGCGGCAGACTCAAAATCTGCTGCCCGCAAGGGCGTGGGGGTTCGAGTCCCTCCTGGGGCACCAACCATCGCCGCGGCGGCTCCCGATCGACCATGCGGCCGCACTCCCCTTGCGTCCTCTGCTTCGGGTGGGACGCGGTGCCAGTGACGGGCCTCGCACGCGTAGCGGTGGCACTCCCCGCCGGCCCGGCCGGCTCCGCGCGAAGCTTCCGACCCGAGGCCCGAACCGGGCACGTCTCGTTCTGATGCGCAGCGCCTTCGAGCTCACGCTCGTCAACGGGCCGGACGGCGATCCGGCCCTCGTGGCCGATCTCGTGGGTGCGGGTCGCGCCGTTTTGTGCGATCTCGGCACCCTAGCCGGTCTGTCGCCTCGCAAGCTCCTCCGGGTGGGCGACGTTCTGCTGAGCCACGCTCATCTCGACCACTTCTGCGGCTTCGAACATCTTTTGCGCGTGGTCCTCGGGCGAGCGCGCACCGTTCGCCTGGTCGGCCCCGAGGGCACGATCGAGCGGCTCGAGCACCGTCTCGCCTCCTACAGCTGGAACCTGGCCGGGAGCTACCGCGAAGGCGTGATCTTCTCGGTCGTCGAGGTGCTCGAGAGCGGTGGCCGCAGGCGCGCGAGTCTTGCCCTCGCGGATCGCTTCCGCTGCGGACAGATCGAGACGTACGCGGTCGATTCCGACCATGTACTCGACGAGCCTCGCCTGTCGATCCGCGCCGTCCCGCTCGACCACGAGATCCCCTGCCTCGCCTTCGCCCTCGCCGAACCGAAACACGTCCAGATCTGGCGGAATCGGCTCGACGCCATGGGCCTCGGCACGGGGCCTTGGCTTCGTAGCCTCAAGGACGCGGTGCTCGCCGACGCGCCGGATGTGACGTCGATCGTCGCCCGTTGGCACACGCCGCACGGTTCGGTCGAGCGGATCCTCCCGCTCGGCCTACTGCGCCGCAAGGTGCTCGAGGTCGTGCCGGGCCAAAGGGTGGTGTACGTGACCGACTGCGCGTGGACGCGTCGCAACGTCGAGCGCATCCTCGACCTCGCCCGCGGCGCCGACACGCTCGTCATCGAAGCGCCGTTCCTCGACGCCGACCGTGCGCAGGCACGCTCCCGCCGCCACCTCACGGCCCGCGAGGCGGGCACGCTCGGCCGCTGGGCCGCCGTGAGGCGCGTGATCCCGTTCCATTTTTCGCCGCGTTACGCCGGTCGATACGACCTGCTCGAAGAGGAGGTGCGTGCCGCCTTCGAAGGCCGCCTCGCCCCCGCCGAGCCGCCCCGGGACCCTTGACCCCGCATCGGGGCCGACACACCGAAAAAAACCGTTCGCCCTTAACGATTTCTTCAGGGTCCGGCGTGTAGAACGCGGACGTGACGCGGTAGCGACCGTGTCCGGGCGAGCGCCCGGTCCCGGCCCTCCCGGGTCACTGTCCTCCCTGACGTTGTGATGCCTCCCCTTTCACTCGGCCGCCTCCGGGCGGCCTTTTTTTTCGGCCGCCCGCGGCGAGTTCGCCGGCAGCTCCTCAGGCCGTCACGCCGGGAACGTACCAATCCATCTTGTGGAGCTCCTCGTCGGTCGCATGGCGGCCGGCCGGGATGCGCTCGACACCCTTCTGGTCCTTGATCGGCCCGGTGAACGGGTGGAGGGTACCGGCGACGATTCCGTCCTTGACCGCGTCGGCGGCCTTGCGGACTGCCTCGGGTACCTTGGGTCCGTAAGGCGCGATCTCGACCGCTCCGTCCTTGATGCCCATCCAGACGGCGTGGCTCTTCCAGGTCCCGTCGAGCACCGCCTGCGCGCGGCTCACATAGTAAGCGTCCCAATTGTCGACGATCGCGGTGAGCTGGGCGTTGGGGCCGAAGCGGCGCATGTCGGAGGCTTGGCCGAACGCCATGAGGCCGCGCTCCTCGGCGACCTGGACGGCGGCCGGGCTGTCGGTGTGCTGGACGATGATGTCGGCCCCCTGATCGATGTGTGCCTTGGCCGCGTCGGCCTCCTTGCCCGGATCGTACCAGCTGTTCACCCAGATCACGCGGACCTGGATCGAGGGGTCGATCTTGTGGGCCGCCAGGGTGAAGGCGTTGATGCCCATCACGACCTCGGGGATCGGGAAGCTGCCGATGTAGCCGATCTTCTTGGTCTGGCTCAAATAGCCGGTGATGGTGCCGATCACCGCTCGCCCCTCGTAGAAGCGCGCATCGTAGGTGGCGAGGTTCTCGAGCCGTTTGTAGCCGGTCGCGTGCTCGAATTTCACCTTCGGGAAAGCGCGTGCGACCTTTTCCGTAGCGTTCATGAAGCCGAAGGAGGTCGTGAAGATCAGGCCGTGGCCGGTGCTCGCGAGCTGGCGGATGACCCGTTCGGCGTCCGGCCCCTCGGAGACGTTCTCGACGTAGCTCGTGCGGACCCTCTCCCCCAAAGCCTTTTCGATCGCCTGACGGCCGAGATCGTGCCGGTAGGTCCAGCCGTGGTCACCGATCGGCCCGACATAAACGAAGCCGACCTTGAGCGGATCGGCGGCATCCAGCCGTCCACCGAGTACGCCGGCGCCGAGCGTGGCACCGCCCAGGGCGAGCAAGTGACGGCGGGTCGCGGTCCAAAACATGGTCGGTCCTCCGGCTTCTCGGCGCCGCGCTGCGGGGAGAGGCAGCGCCCGCGCCACCTCGATGGTGCCCGCCGGCGGCGGCACGGGCAAGCCCGTGCTGCCTCCGCCGCCGGCTGCAGCGCTGCTCTGCGGAACACGGAGCGCGCGCGACTTGACGCCCGATCGGCCGGCGAAGACGCTCGCCTCGACCCGCCGGGGAGGCACCATGGCAGGAACGCTCGCCGGGCGCGTGGCGCTCGTGACCGGTGCGGCTTCGGGCATCGGCCTGGTCACCGCTCGCGCCCTCGGGCGGATGGGTGCAGCTTTGGCTCTGGTCGATCTCGACTCGGATCGCATCACCGCAACCGCGAAGCAGATCGAGGCGGAGCTCGGCGTGCGCTGCGTCGGCGAGGGCTGCGACGTGGCCGATCCCGAGGCCTGCGCGAAGGCCCATGCTGCGCTCACCGACGCGCTCGGTCCGATCGCCGTGCTCGTGAGCTGCGCGGGCATCAACGCCCAGCGGATCGAGCCGCTGCACGAACAGCCGTTCGACCTCTTCGAGCGCATGATCGCGATCCACGTGCACGGCTCGGCACGGATGGCGGCCCTTTGCGTGCCGGCGATGCGGGGCCAACGCTTCGGCCGCATCGTGCACATCAGCTCGATCCTCGGCCTCATGGCGCTGCCCTGGCGGGCCGGCTACACGACCGCCAAGCACGCGCTCGTGGGGCTCACGCGTGCCCTCGCCCTCGAGAACGCCCGCTACGGGATCACCGTCAATGCCGTGGCCCCGGGCTACGTCCTCACGCCCGTGCTCGAGGAGCGGATCCGCCGCGGGATCCTCGATTACGAGCGCTACGCCGAGCGGACGCCCGTCGGCCGCTGGGGGCGGCCGGAGGAGGTGGCCCGCGTGATCGCGTTCCTGTGCGAGCCGGCCTCGGGCTTCATCACGGGTGCCGTCTGGCCGGTCGACGGCGGTTGGACCATGCGAGGCGATCCGGGCGACGATCTCGGGCCGCGGCCCGAGCGAGACGGAGGCTGAGCCGATGGCAGCGGGCGGCAGCAATCTCCCGCGTGAGGAGCTCTTGGAGATGTACCGCCGGATGGTGTTGATCCGCCGGATCGAGGAACAGCTCGCGCGCGACTGTGCCGCCGGCAAGCTGCCGGGTCCGGTCCATCTCTACATCGGCGAGGAGGCGGTCGCGGTCGGCGTCTGCCGGCACCTTTCCGAGCGCGACTGGATCACGAGCACGCATCGCGGCCACGGCCATTTCCTCGCCAAAGGTGGTGATCCGGCCCGCATGATGGCCGAGATCTACGGTCGCGCGGACGGGATCTGCGGTGGCTTCGGCGGCTCGATGCACGTGGCCGATTTCTCGAAGGGCATCATCGGTGCGAACGGGATCGTGGGCGGTGGGATCGCGCTCGCCACCGGCGCCGCGCTCGCAGCGCAGCTCGACGGCGACGGTCGGATCGCCGTGGCGTTTTTCGGCGACGGGGCCGCGAACCAAGGCGTCCTCATGGAGGCGCTCAACGTCGCCTCGCTCTGGAAGCTGCCGCTCATCCTAGTGTGCGAGAACAACGGCTTTTCCGAATTCTCGCCGACCGCGACCGTGACCTCGGGCTCGATCGCCGAGCGGGCCCGGCCGTTCGGCGTACCGTTCCGAGAGATCGACGGCAACGACGTGATCGCGGTTTGGCAGGCGGCCGACGTCGCGGTGCGGCGCGCCCGCGAGGGCCGGGGACCGAGCCTGATCGAAGCTCGGACCTACCGCACGCGAGGGCACGTCGAGTACGAGGTGACGTTCATCACCGAGCCCTATCGCGACGAGGCCGAAGTCGACGCTTGGCGGGCGCGCGATCCGATCGACCGGTTCGCGCGCCGGCTGCGCGAAGAGGATCCGGGGGTCGCGGACGAGCTGGCGGCGATCGACGCGGCCGTCGAGGAGACGGTGCGGGCCGCCGTCCGGTTCGCCGAGAGCTCACCCGAACCGGACCCCGCCTCGGCCCGCGGACACATGTTCGCGACCGCACCCTGAGGAGCCGGCGATGGCCAGGAAGCGGATGATCCAGGCGATGAACGAGGCGCTCCTCGAAGAAATGGAGCGCGATCCCTCGATCGTGCTGTTCGGCGAGGACGTCAAAGCGAGCCTGTTCGGCGACACCAAGGGCCTGTGGAAACGGTTTGGCGCCGATCGCGTCCGCGACACCCCGATCTGCGAGGCGCTCATCTCGGGAATGGCGGTGGGCGCTGCAGCAGCCGGTCGGCGTGTGATCTGTCACATGATGTTCGGCAACTTCGTCTACACGGGCATGGACGCGATCGCCAACCAAGCTGCCAAACTGCGCTACATGACCAACGGCCAGATCAAGTTGCCGATCACCTATCTCGCGGTCTCGGGTGGCGGGCGCTCCGCCGCGGCGCAACATTCCGATGCGATCCACCCGGTGCTCGCCAATCTCGGCGGGGTGAAGGTCGTGATGCCGGGCTCCCCGGCCGACGCCAAGGGTCTCTTGAAGTCGGCGATCCGCGACGACGACCCGGTCTTCTTCCTGCAGGCGGCGGGCCGCGGCGGCGAACCCGGCGAGGTTCCGGAGGACGAATACCTCATCCCGCTCGGTCGCGCGGCGATCCGGCGGCCGGGGCGCGATCTGAGCCTGGTTGCCATCGGCGCGATGGTTCGCCCCGCACTCAAGGCCGCCGAGGCGCTTTCCGGGGAGGGGATCGAGGTCGAGGTGGTCGACCCGCGGACCGTCGTACCCCTCGATCTCGAGACGATCTTCGCCTCGGTGCGGCGCACGGGTCGGCTCGTGGTGGTCGACGAGGCCCGCGACACTTGCTCGGTAGCGAGCCACTTGGCCGCGCTGGTGGCGGAGCGGGCGTTCGATGCGCTCCTCGCCCCGATCCGCCGGGTCACGGTGCCCGACTGCTGCATTCCTTACGCGCCGGTGCTCGAACGTGCGATCCTGCCGAACGTCGAGGCGATCGAACGCGCGGTGCGCGAGACCCTCGCCTGGCGGAGGCCGGCGTGAAGGTCGTCCTCAAGCTGCCGCGGATCTCCATGAACATGCAGGAAGGCACGATCGTCGCGTGGCGGGTGGCGCCAGGCACGGCCTTCGCGGCGGGTGACGTCCTCTACGAGGTCGAGACCGAGAAGGTGACGAGCGAGGTCACCGCCCCTTGCAACGGGGTGCTGATCGAGATCTTGGCCGAAGCGGGCACGGACCTCGAGGTCGGCGACCCGGTCTGCCGGATCGAGCAGCGCGGCTGACCCGCTCAGCCGGACAAGGCGAGCACCCCGGCCATCACGAGCCCGACGACGATCCGGTACCAGCCGAAGACTTCGAACGTGTGCCGCTGGAGCCAGCGGAGCAGGCCTTCGACGACGAGCATCGCCGTGACCAGAGCGGCGAGGAAGCCCACGGCGATGGTCAAGAGGTCGTCGCCGGCCAACAGGGCGCGGTTCTTGTAGAGATCGTAAACCGTCGCGGCGAGCATCGTCGGGATCGCGAGGAAGAAGGAGAACTCGGCGGCCGCCCTGCGCTCGAGGCCGAGAAGCACGCCGCCCAGGATCGTGGCTCCGGAGCGCGAGACGCCCGGAACCATGGCGAGCGCCTGGCAGAACCCCACCGCGAGCGCCGTGGTCGGTGGGGTGTCCTCGGCACGCTCGATCCGGACGGTCGGGCGCAGACGCTCGATCAGAAGGATGGCCACGCCGCCGAGCACGAGGGTCGTGACGACCACCCAAGGCGAAAAGAGCACGCCCTTGATGAAGGAGTGGAAGAGCGCACCGAGCACCATGGCCGGCAGGAAACCGAGGAGTAGGGCGAGCACGAAGCGTCGGGCGGCTGCGCTCGTCGGCAAGGCTGCCGCCACCCGCCAGAGACGGCGGAAGTAGAGGATGCACACGGCGACGATGGCGCCGAGCTGGATCGCGACTTCGAACACCTTGCCGGGCGGCCCGGAGAAACCGAGGAGCCAGCCGGCGAGGATCAAATGGCCCGTCGAAGAAATCGGAAGAAACTCTGTCAAGCCCTCGACCACACCGAGGACGAGGGCGTGGATCAGCGTCGATTCGGCCATCGACCCTCCCGGCGGGCGGCGACACGCGGCGCCGGCAGGAGCCGGCAGGTCGCGGGCGTGATCGGGCCTGGAGCCGCCCCGGTCAAGAGGAGAGCGACACGGCCGCGTAGCGGCCGCTCAGATCCGCAGCAACGGATTGAGAAGTCGGCCGATCGGGCCGGTGAGCTTCAACGGGGCGTCGGTCACGGCGAGGCAAAGACAATCCTCGTCGGCGACCGGACTGTGGTCGACGGTCGCATCGGCGACCACGAGATCGCCGCGGCGATGCACGCCCTGCACGTCGCGGAACGATCCCTCGATCACGACGGTGATCTCGTGACCCTTGTGCGTGTGACGGGGGATGCTCTTGCCGCCTTTCAGCTGGATCAGGCGCGCCCGATATCCGGGTGTTCCGATCGGCAGTTCGACTTCCGATGCCGGGCCGAGGTTCCGCCAGGGCAAGCGCTCGTATCCTTCCGGCACGTAGGGCCGCAACGGTGGAGGCACGCGCGGATCCCCGACCGATACCGGCGGCACGCGGATCGGCTCGACACGATCGATCGCCCGATCCAAGCGCTCCCATGCTCCCGGGCGCATCGCCACGGGCTCCAGTGTCTCGAGCAGGGCGCCGGCGAGGGCCCGATAGAGCCGGTAACGACGGCGCCCGTCGGGCGAGAGAGCCAGATGGGTGCGCACGACGAGGTCGAGCGGCTCCGGCAAGCTGCCGGCCGCGTGACCGAGCAGCAGTTCGTCCAGGGTGAGGGCGTCGGTCACGTCTGCTCCTCGCCGAGCAGGGCTCGCAGCTTCGCGAGCGCGAGCCGCAGCCGCGATTTCACGGTGCCGAGGGGGAGACCCAGCTCCTGCGCGATCGCGCTGTGCGGCTTTTCCTCGAAGTAGAAAATCTTGAGCAACTTCTTCTGTTCCTCGGGCAGCGTCTCGACCGCTCGCATCACCAGAGCGCTCATCTGAGCGAGTTCGGCCACGGCGTCACCACGCGGCGCCGGGTCGATCTCCAGCTCCGGATCGTCGGCCTCTTGCGTCGGGGCGCGATCGCGGCGAAGCGCATCGATCCGCTTGTTCCGGGCGATCGTGAAGACCAAGGTGCCCACGGAGGCTTTGGCCGGGTCGAACTGCTCGGCACGCCGCCAGATCGAGACGAATACCTCCTGGGTGAGGTCTTCGGCCGTGTCCTCGTCGGTTCCGAGCCGACGCAGATAGGCTTTGACCCGCGGCCCGTAATGATCGAACAGCCGCCGAAACGCGGCGCGGTCACGGGTCGTCGCGACCAACTGCAAGTCGCGGATCCGCTCTCGCTCCGCGGTCTCGGCCGACTCCGTTTCGCGCGCGTTGCCCGGCATGCGCGCAATGAACCCGGCCGTCGGCAGCGTTGCAAGCCTGCCGCCACGGGATGCGACGTCGAGCGCGTGGATTGCCACCATCGATCACTCCCACGCCCGCCTCTACGCCGGTGCGAGAACGTCGGATCAACGGCGGGCGGTTGCCACCGAGGTCACTTGGAGCTGCCTCCTTTGAGCAGGGCGACGAACCCCGCACCCAGCGCGAGCAAAAAGGCCGAGGCGATCCCGGTCGCGAGGGCCGCCACGAACTTGGCCTTGGCCGCCTCCCAGGCGCGTGCGAGCCGCACCGCGAGCCGCACCCCTTCGGCATCTTCGAGCCCCAGGCGTACCATGAGCCGCTCGACCGCGCGGGACACCGCGGCTTCGGCGGCCGCCGTGGCGATCCGCTCGAGCTCGGCGACGAGCTGCGTGCGGCTGGCGGCGATCGTCTGGTGCACCAGCTGTTGCTGCTGGATCACGGCGCGCAGCAGGGTCAGCGGATCGTTCTCCCCGCGCAGCCCGCCGCCGATGGCCTCCACCTGCCGGCGCAGGTTCTCGACCGACACCCCGCTGCTCGAAAGGATCGGGATGGCCCCCGCAACCGCAGCGAGGCGCTGCAGCGCCGCGCCCCCGCTTCCGTCCGGCAGCTCGCTCGAGGCCACGATGACGTCCGGTCGCCATTCCGGACGCTGCAGCTCGCGCTCCGCCTCGGCCACCGTGGCGACCACCCGAAGCTCGACCCGTGCGCCGAGCGCCCGCTCGAGAGCCAGCACCTTGACGGCGTCGACGTCGCAGACGAGCAGGCGCAAATCGGGCGTTCCCCTCGGGCTGCCGGTCCGCCCCCGTAGCGGCGTGACGGCACCTTAGGAGGAACAAAGGCCTTTGTAAAGGAAGAATTGCAACTAGGGATGGCCGGGCGGTAAGCGCTCCACGGGCAGCCCCGCTTCGGCCAATCGCCGCTCGATTTCCCGGGCGTGGGCGCCGTTGCGGGTCTCGATCGTGAAGTCCACGTCCGCCTGGCGCACCGATCGGCGCGAGAAGGCGCGCTGGTGCACGACGTCGACGATGTTGCCGCGCGCCTCCGCCACGAGCGCGGTCGCCTTCGCGAGCCCGCCGGGGCTGTCCGGTAGGGCAACGCGGAGCCGTACCATCCGCTCGGAGCGGACGAGACCGCGGAGGATCACGCCGGACAACAGCCGGCCGTCGATGTTGCCCCCGGAAAGGACCACGCCGACCCGGCGGCCGGCGAAATGTTCGCGCAGCCCCTCGAGGGCCGCGATCCCGACCGCACCCGCGCCTTCGGCGACCGTTTTCTCGATCTCCAAAAGGAGGACCACCGCCCGCTCGATGGCCGGCTCGTCGACCAAGGCGATGGCGTCGACGCGGCTCACGATCGCCGCGAGGGTGAGCGAACCCGGCGCCTTGACCGCGATCCCGTCGGCGATCGTGGGATCACCCGGGATCGAAGGCGCGGCGCCGAGCCGCGCGAGTACGCCCGGATGGCTCGTCGCTTGAACCCCGACCACCTGGATCCCGGGTCGGAGCGCCTTGGCGGCGAGCGCGATCCCGGAGACGAGCCCACCGCCGCCGACCGGCACCACCAACACCTCGAGATCGGGCACGGCCTCGAGCATCTCGAGGGCGATCGTACCCTGGCCGGCGATCACCGCCGGGTCGTCGTAAGGATGGACGAAGCTGCGCCCGAGGCGCGCGCACAGCGCCTGCGCCTCTTGCGCCGCCTCCTCGACCGAGGCACCGGCCAAGATGACCTCGGCACCGAGCTTCTCCGTGTTGTCGATTTTCACGAAGGGAGTGGCGAGAGGCATCACGATGGTGACCGGGATACCCAGGCGACGCGCGTGGTAGGCCACCCCTTGGGCATGATTACCGGCCGACATCGCGACGACCCCGGCCGCGGCGCGATCCGGCGGCAGGAGCAGGAGATGGTTGAGGGCACCACGTTCCTTGAACGAGGCGGTGTATTGCAGGTTTTCGAACTTGAGCCAGATACGGCAGCCGAAAATGTCGCCCAGGGTCCGGCTCTCCAAGCACGGCGTCTCGACGACCTGGCCGGCGATCCGCCGCGCCGCCGCCCGTATCTCGTCCAGACCCGGGAGTTGCGCGGGCGCAACCGCCGGGGCCAGCCGCGCGAGTGGCACGAACCGGGCGGCTGCCGTAGTCTCGCCGGTTGCCCACGAGGCCTCCGCGGGCCTATCTGACCGCGTCGTCTCCAAGGGCCGAGGTCCGGGCATGCGGGTCCTCGTCGTGGGCTCGGGTGCGCGCGAGCACGCACTGTGCTGGTCGCTCGCCGCGTCACCGCTCGTCAAGACCGTGCGCTGCGCGCCCGGCAATGCCGGGATCGCCCGCGATGCCGAAGTCGTGCCGATCGCCGCCGAGGCGATCGACGAGCTGGTCGGCTATGCACGCGCCGAGCGGGTGGATCTCGTCGTCGTCGGGCCCGAGCGGCCGCTCGTGCTCGGCCTCGTCGACCGGCTCGTCGAAGTCGGTGTCCGAGCGGTCGGGCCGTCCGCCGCGGCGGCGCGCCTCGAGGGCTCGAAGGCCTTCGCCAAGGCCCTCTGCGCGCGGTACGGGATACCCACGGCGGCGTTCCGCGTCTTCGAAGCGAGCCAGCAGGCCGCGGCCCGGGCTTTCATCGAGGAGCACGGGGCCCCCATCGTGGTGAAAGCGGACGGGCTCGCCGCCGGCAAAGGCGTGACGGTCGCCGGGACCGTCGAGGAAGCGGTCGCCGCCCTCGAGGCAGCCTTCGGAGGCGCTTTCGGCGAAGCGGGCGCGCGGGTCGTGATCGAGGAGTTCCTCGAAGGCGAGGAGGCGAGTTTGTTCGCCCTTTGCGACGGCCGGGACGCGCTCGTCATCGGCACCGCGCAAGACCACAAGCGTGCCTTCGACGGAGATCGTGGCCCGAACACCGGCGGGATGGGTGCCTGCTCGCCGGCCCCGCCCCTCACTCCCGCGATGGTCGAGCGGGTCATGGCCGAGATCGTCCGTCCGACCCTCGCCGCCATGGCGGCCGAGGGAACACCTTTTCGTGGGATCCTCTATGCCGGCCTGATGCTCGGTGCGGCCGGTCCGAAGCTCGTCGAGTTCAACGTCCGCATGGGCGATCCCGAGTGTCAGGTCGTGCTGCCCCGGCTGATGACCGATCTGGGCCAGCTCCTGCTCGGCGCCGCCGACGGGATGTTGGGACGGATGAGCGCCCGGCTCTATCCGACGCACGCCCTGGGCGTGGTCCTCGCGACCCGCGGCTACCCGGGACCGGTCGAGCGTGGCAGCGAGCTCCGCGGGCTCGAAGCCGCCGAGGCGACCGAGGGCGTCCTCCTCTTCCACGCCGCCACCCGGCGGGAGGGCGGGCGGTGGCTCGCGGATGGCGGCCGGGTCCTCACGGTGGTGGGAACCGGTGCCTCGCTCGCCGAGGCCCGGCAGCGTGCCTATGCGGCGGTCGATCGGATCGACTGGCCCCAGGGCTACTGCCGGCGCGACATCGGCGCGCGGACACTCGCGGCTGCGAGCGAGCCCATGGCGAGCGGATGAGCCGAGCACGCATCCTCCCCGCCGAGCCGCGCGCCGTGGCCGAAGCGGCGGACGCGTTGCGCGCCGGCAGGCTCGTCGCCTTCCCGACGGAGACGGTCTACGGCCTCGGGGCGGACGCGACGAGCGATGCCGCGGTCGCCGCACTCTACGCCGCCAAGCGGCGGCCCGCGCACAACCCTTTGATCGTGCACGTGGCGGGGCGAGCTTCCCTCGAGCCGCTCGCATCTCTGGATGCCAAGGCCGAGCGGCTCGCGGCACGTTTCTGGCCGGGACCGCTCACCCTCGTCCTACCGCGGCGGCCCGCTGCGCCGATCTCGGCGCTCGCCACGGCCGGGCTCGCGACGGTGGCAGCGCGGGTACCCGCCCACCCGGTGGCGCTGTCACTCCTGGAGGCGGCGCGCCTGCCCGTCGTCGCACCCTCGGCCAACCGATCGGGTCGGGTGAGTCCGACGAGTGCCGAGGACGTCGCGCTCGAGCTCGCGGAGGCGATCGATTTGATCCTCGATGGCGGTCCCTGCCCGATCGGGGTCGAGAGCACGGTGGTGGACCTGAGCGAGCCGGATCGACCCGTCCTCCTGCGGCCGGGTGGAGTGCCGCGCGCGGTGCTGGAGGAAATTCTGGGACCGCTCGCCGAACGTCCCGGTGGCGAGGCGCAGCCGCGCGCGCCCGGGCGGCTCGCGAGCCATTATGCACCGAGCCTCCCGCTTCGCCTCGACGCCCTCGAGGTCGAGCCGGACGAGGCCTTGCTGGCCTTCGGGTCTTGCGTCCCGCCCGGTGCACTCGCGACGTTCAACCTGAGCCCGCGCGGCGACACGGCGGAGGCTGCCCGCCGGCTCTACGCCCTCCTGCGCGCCGCCGACCGGAGCGGCGCGCGGCGGATCGCCGTCGTGCCGATCCCGGCCGGGGGGCTGGGCGAGGCGATCCGCGACCGGCTGCGCCGTGCTGCTGCGCCCCGCCCCGACGACGAGCGCTCCGGCTGAGGTCAGGCGGGGCGTGCGGACCGCAGGCCGGTCACCGTCGCGAGCATGCCGGCCGTGACCAGAGCGAGGCCCGAGATCGCCTCGAGGGTCAACGGCTCGCCCAGGATCGGCACGGCGAGGAGGGCGCCGAGCCCGGGAACGAGGGCCGTCAGCATGGTGGTGGGTCCGGGACCGAGAGCCGCTACGCAGCGGGTGTAGGCCACGAAAGCCACGAGAAAGGCCAGCAGGCCGTGGTAGATGCCGTGAAAGGCCAACTCGGCCCAAGGCGTGGCGGCGATCCCTTTCGGGAGGAAGAGCAGCCAGACCGGCAGGTAAACGAGCCCGGCCCCGATGCCGACGACACCCGCCGCGGCGAGCGGTGCCACCTTCCAGGCGCGCGCTGCGATCGTGAAGATCGCCCAGGACAGGGATGCGGCCGCGAACAAGAGGTCGCCGCGCCAAGACCCCGCCGGCGCCTCGTCGAGCCCCGAGGCGAGTGCTGCGATGCCGGCGAGGATGAGAGCGAGGCTCACCAGGCGTCGACCGCGCAGGGGCTCGCCCAGGACGAAGCGCGCCAAGAGCGCGGTCCAGAGGGGCAGGGTGCTCGTCATCATGATCGAGGCGTGCGCCGCCGGTGCGAAGGCGAAGCCCCAATAGGCGAGCAGCGGGAAGCCGAGCCCGGCGGTCGCTGTCACGACCGCGGCTTGGTACGGACGCAGACCGGCGAGCCCGAACCGCCAGGCGATCGGCGCCGCGGCGACGAACGCCACGCTCATGCGCAGGCCCGCGATGTCGGTCGGCAGGAGCGGGCCGACGGCCCCGGCCCGCGAGACGAGCAAAAAGGCGGTCCAGATCGCGACCACCACACCCCCCGCGGCGAGCCCGACGGCGAGGTCGCGCGGCGCGATCCGGACGGCCCCGGTGGTGGCGCTCGAGGCGGTCTTCATGACGCGGCCGTCTGCCGGCCCGCGCCCGAACGAACAAGCCGGGACCGACGCAGGGCCGCCCTGCGTCGGGCTTTCAGGGCTGCAGCACGTAGCACCCCGGGGCCGGGAGCAGCGGCGGGTAGCCTTTCTCGGGGGCCCCCATGGGCGGCGGCGGCACCGGCGCGCCGCTCCGCTCGGCGAGCCACGCCTGCCAAGCCGGCCACCAGGAGCCTTGCCGGACCGGGGCCTGGACGGCCCAGAGATCGGGCGGTGTGTACGGCTCGTCGGCAGCCATGGTCATGATGCGGTGGCGGCGGTCGGTTCGCGTGGGCGGGCTCGCGATGCCGGCGTTGTGGCCGCCGCTCGTGAGCACGAAGGTGACCTCGGTATCGGTCAACAGGCGGATCTTGTAGACCGATTGCCAGGGCGCGATGTGGTCGGTTTCGGTGCCGACCGCGAAGATCGGGCAACGGATGTCGGTGAGGGCCACCGGCCGTCCCTCGACGGCGTAGCGGCCGCGGCTCAATCGGTTGTCGAGGAAGAGATCGCGCAGATATTGGCTGTGCATCCGGGCCGGCATGCGCGTGCCGTCGGCGTTCCAGGCCATGAGATCGGTCATCGGCTCGCGCTCGCCCAAGAGATACTGGCGGACCATGCGCGACCAGATCAGATCGGCCGAGCGCAGCATCTGGAACGCGCCCGCCATTTGGCTGGTGTCGAGATATCCCTGATCCCACATCATGTCCTCGAGATAGGCGAGCTCGTTCTCGTCGATGAACAGCATGAGCTCGCCGGCTTCCGAGAAGTCGGTCTGGGCGGCCAAGAGCGTCATACTGGCGATCCGGTCGTCGCCGTCGCGAGCGAGCTTGGCGACCGCGATCGCCAACAGCGTGCCGCCCAAGCAGTAGCCGCAGGCGTGCACCCTCCGCTGGCCGGTGACCGCGCCGATGACCTCGAGCGCCTTTTCGACGCCCAGGCGGCGGTAATCGTCGAGGCTGGTCTCGCGATCTTTGGCCTCGGGGTTCTTCCACGATATGCAGAAGACTGTGTGGCCTTGGTCGACGAGATATTTGACGAGCGAATTTTCCGGCCTGAGGTCGAGCACGTAGTATTTCATGATCCACGCCGGCACGATCAGGATCGGCTCGGGTCGGACGCGGTCGGTCGAGGGCGCATACTGGATGAGCTCCATGAGCTCGTTGCGGTGGATCACTTGGCCGGGCGTGATCGCCAAGTTCTCGCCGACCCGCCAAGCTTCGCTCCCGACCGGCGGCTGGCCGGCGATGCGCCGCTCGAAGTCTTCGACCAGATAGGTGAGGCCCCGAACCAGGTTCTGCCCCTGCTCGGCGATGGTCCGTTCGATAACCTCCGGGTTCGTCCAGGGAAAGTTCGAAGGGGCCAGCGTGTCGAGGAGCTGCCGTCGCATGAACGCCATCTGGCGCGTGTGCTGGCGGGTCGGGCCGCGCAGGGCATGCGTTGCGGTGTCCCACCAGTTCTGGACGGCCAGAAAGCTCTCGGCCATGACGTTGAAAGGGAAGGTTCGCCACTGTGGCGCCGCGAACCGTCGGTCGTGATTGCCCGACAGCGCGAACGGCTCGCCGTCCCGGCCCGTCGCTGCGCGGAGCGCGTAGAGGCCGAGGCGGAACGCGTCGACCGCCGCCTTTTGGGCGAGCGACAGCTGAAGGCCCGGAGCATTGAGGAAATGGGCCCACCAGTCCATCCGCGCGGCCTGGACGGCAGCCGGGGAGATGCTGGCCGTCAGTCGGGCCTGGAACGCGTGCAACAAACGGTCGAAATTGTCCAAACGGTGGACGAACTCCTCGCCGCGATCCCGGGGCACGGGCGGCGTCGCGCGATTCGCCTCGGCCTTACGCGGCTCCCCCTCCGTGGCACGGGGCGCGTCGTCGAGACGGCGTGCGGGCGCGGCCATGGTCCTCGTCCTCCCGAAGGTCCTCCCTGCAGATATGCGCTGCCTCTGTGACCACCAAGGAACAGGGAAGGTCACGAGGTCGCAGACCGCTGGCCGCGCGCCGGCGGAGAGTATAAGGGCGAGGTGCTGGGGAGACTCGCCGATGAAGCTCTACGATGTCGGGATCGTGATCGTGGTCGCAGCCCTTGCCGCCGTGGTGGCCATGCTCGTCGCGAGTCAGATGGTCCGGTGACCGGACCGGGACCGACCTGCGGCCACGCCGTCGCGACGCGAGCGCCCATGGCGATCGCTCGGCCGGCCTGCACCGATAGTCGGCGATGATCGCGGTCGAGCTTCTCACCGCGGCCGCGTCGCTGCGCGGGCTGGTGGACGCTTGGCTTCTCCTCGCGAGCGCCGCCCTCGAGCCCAACCCGTTCTTCCATCCGGGCTTTTTCTTGCCGCTCGTGGAAGAGCTCGGCTGGCCGACGGGCGCGGCTGTCATCGTCGCCCGCGAACGCGACGGCACGCTTCTCGCCCTGCTGCCGGTGGTGGCCGGGCGGGGCGGTCCCGGCCGGATCGTTCCCGTTCTTCGAAGTGCTTACAACCCGACACCGGTCCACGGCCTGCTCGCAACCCCGCTCCTCGATCGCGCGAGGGCGCCCGAGGCGGTGGACGCGATCCTCGATGCACTGGATCGGCGCATCCTGCCCGGAGTCTTGCTCGAACTGGTCGGCCACGCCATCGACGGGCCGTTCGGCCGCCTTTTGGAGGCTCGACTCGCCGAACGGGGCCAACCGTCGCTCGTCCTTCCGGGCTTGAGCCGACCCCTCCTTCGCCCGAGGGGGTCGGGCGCGGCCTATCTGGACGTGGCTCTCGGCGGGCGGCACCGACGCGAGCTCGCTCGCCAACGTCGCCACCTCGAACGTCAGGGTGCGTTGCGGCTCGTGGCCAACGGCCCGGGCGAGCCGGTCGGCCTCTGGAGCGAGCGCTTCCTGGCGCTCGAGGCGGCAGGCTGGAAGGGCAACGCCGGAACGGCGCTCGCCAACGATCCTCGCGACCGCCGGTTCTTCGAGCGCGCATGCCGGGAGCTCGCGCCCCACGGCGCGCTCTCGTTCGTCGCCCTGGAGCTCGATGGGCGTCCGATCGCCATGGCCTGCCTGCTGCGCGAGGCGGCGTCCGGCGGCGGCGCCTTCGTGTTCAAGATCGCCTACGACGAGACCTTCCGCCGGCAGAGTCCGGGAATGCAGCTCCTCCTCGAGCAGCTTCGCGAGATCCACGAGCCCCCCTCGCCGATCGGTTGGGTCGATTCCTGCGCGTCGCCCCGCGACACGCTCTATTCCCAACTCTGGCTCGACCGTCGGCATCTCGGGCACCTGCTCGTGGGACCGCGCTCGTTCGCTGGCCGGGTGCTCGTCATGGCCGCGCGCGGGGTCGATCGCCTGCGGCGGCGTGCGCGTCGACGCCCCGACCTCGATCCCACGGCCTCGAGCGGCCCCGTCCGAAGCGGAAGAGGGAAGACGTCGCCGGCGCTCCCGCCGCAAGCGCACTGACCGGATCGCCTCGACCGTCACGCGAACCCATTATAAATTAGCCGGGGCGGCGAATCGGGTTCGGCTCCGGTCGACGTTTCGGCTTGTCGGGAGCGAGTGTGCCCCCTCTCGGTTCGGTACATGTGCGGGTCCTGGAGGCGATCGAGGAGCTCCACGCCCTACGCCCGCAGTGGATCGACCTCGCGCAACGCGCCCTCGAGCCGAACCCCTTCTACGAGGAGAGCTTTCTTCTCCCCCTCTTGGAGCACCGAGGCTGGATCCCGGGCCTGCGCGTCGCGATCCTCGAGCAAGGCGAGCGCCTCGTCGGCCTGCTGCCGCTCGTTCGACGTCGACCGACACCGACCGATCCGATCGCACGGCAGCGCGCAGCGTTCGCACCGGATCAGCCCTACGGATTTCTCGGCACACCGCTGCTCGACAGCCGACGGGCGCGGGGAGCACTGGACGCGCTGCTGGACGCGCTCGACGACGGGGCGCTCGGCGGCAGCCTGCTCGAGCTCGTGGGCTACGGGGCCGATGGCCCTTTTTCGCAACTCTTGACCGAGGCTCTCGCCGTCCGCCGCCAACCGTCGCTCGAGCTGGACAGCTGGCGCCGCGGTTCGTTCAGGTTGCGACCGTGCTTCGAAACCTACCTCCGGGACTGCCTGGAACCGCGCCGGATCCGCGAGCTGCGGCGGCAGCGGCGCCGGCTTCAAGGATCGGGTGCGCTCGGTTTCGAGCGGGCCGTTTGCGACGCATCGGTGCGCCGGCTGTGCGAGCAGTTCCTGCTCGTCGAGCGGGCGGGCTGGAAGGGCCGGCTCGGCACGGCGATCGGCTCGCGTCCGGAGGATGCGGAATTTTTCCGTGCCATGTGTGTCGGGCGAGCCCGGGAGGGCACGCTGTTGTTCGAGGCGCTGGCGCTCGACGGGCAGCCCATCGCGCTCAGCGTCGCCCTGCTGGCCAGCGGCGATCCGAGCGCCGGGTTCGTGTTCAAGATCACCCACGACGAGAAGGCCAGAGCTTTCGGCCCCGGGGTGTTGCTGGAGTACACCCAGTTCGAGGGGTACCATGCCGAGCGAGGCCCGGTCCGCTGGATGGATTCCTGCACGGGGCGAGGACGCGAGCACCTCGATCGGCTGTGGGCCGACCGACGCGTGCTGGGCCACTGCCTGATCGCGCCGCGCAGTCTCCCCGGTGCCGCGATCGTCTCCGCGCTCCGTGCCGCGCGCGAGCTGCGCCGGATCGCGCGCCGAGCGGCCGGACCGGCTTCCTCTTCGCTTGCGAGGTCCCGCGGCCGCGCGTAGAGGGCGCGGGGCGCGCGACGGACGGAGCCGGGGCCTTGCGCATCCTGATCGTCGATGTCGGCGGCACCAACATCAAGCTCCGCCTCGGGGACGGCGAAGAGGTCCGGCGCGTCCCCTCCGGACCGGATCTGCGACCCGGTACGATGGTCGAGCGGGTCCGAGCCGCCGCCGCCGATTGGACGTTCGATCACGTGAGCATCGGCGTGCCGGGTCCCGTCAAAGACGGGCGGCTGATCGACGAACCCGTGAACCTGGGCGGTGGCTGGGTCGATTTCGACCTCGCGCACGCGTTCGGCGCACCGACCCGGGTCGTGAACGATGCCGCGATGCAGGCCTTGGGATCCTGGGAAAGCGGCAAGATGTTGTTCTTGGGGCTCGGCACCGGTCTCGGCTCGGCCCTCGTCGTCGACGGCCTCGTCCTCTCGCTCGAGCTCGCGCACCTGCCCTACCGCCGCAAGCGGACGTTCGAGGATTGGCTCGGCACCCGCGGCCTCGAGCGGCTCGGCAAGAAGCGCTGGCGCGCCGCGGTCGCCGACGTCGTGGCCAAGCTCAAGGCCGCGATGGTCTGCGACGAAGTCGTGTTGGGTGGCGGCAACGTCCGCAAACTCGACACCCTCCCTCCGGGTTGTCGGCGTGGCGACAATGCGCGGGCCTTCCTGGGCGGCGTACGCTTGTGGGACCCCGCCTGGCGGGTGATTTGACCCGGCCGGATCGGACCGGGCTCCCGATCACGAGCGGCCCGATCCCGCTCCTGGTACGCCGCATCGCGCTGCCGAGTGCGACCGCGATGGCGGCGCAAACCGTCTTCAACCTGACCAACAGCTACTGGGCCGGGACGTGGTCCACGGAGGCTCTCGCGGCCCTGGCGACGGCCTTCCCGGTCTTTTTCACGATCATCGCCGCGACTTTCGGCTTTTCCCAAGGAACGGCCGCGCTGGTCTCCCACGAACTCGGCGCCGGCCGGCCCGAGGAAGCCCGCCGTGTGTGGGCGCACGCGATCGGCCTCGCCCTGCTCGCCGGCCTCGTGATCGCCGGCGCCGGCGCGGCCGCGGCACCGGCCCTCTCGGCGCTGCTCGGCGCCCGCGGCGTGGTTCTCGACCTCACGCTCGTGTACCTCGTTCCGCTGCTGGCGTCGGCCCCCCTGTTCCTGCTCGCAGCCGTGGCCAATGCGGCCCTCACCGCGACCGCCGACACCCGGAGCCTACGCGACGCGGTCCTCACGACCACGGCCGCCAATGTCGGCCTCGTGCCGTTGCTGATGTACGGGATCGGGGGCGTCCCGCCACTGGGCGTGACCGGGATCGCAGCCTCCCATGTCGTCGTGCAGATCGCCCAGTTCGCATGGCTCGCGGGTCGGGCCTCTCGTATCCCGTTCGTCGCGGGCCTCGACCGTGCCCTGCGCGAACCCGATCTCCGGCTCGCGGGCCGCGTGCTCGCTCAAGTCGTGCCGAACACGCTCACGCTGATGACGACCGGGGTGGGGCTCGCGATCGTGACCGGGTTCGTCGGACGATACGGACCCGCGGCTGTGGCAGCTTACGGTGTGGCGCTGCGGATCGAACAACTGGTTTTGTTGCCGGCGCTCGGTCTCAATGCCGCGACCGTGGCGCTCGTCGGCCAGAATCTGGGGGCCGGCCGCCTCGATCGGGTTCGTCGCGCTGCGGCGACGACACTGGGCAGCGGCGTCGCCGTGATGGTCTTGGGCGCTCTTCTCGTCTTCCTTTCACGCGAACCCCTCCTCGCCCTCTTCAGCGACGACCGAGCGGTGTTGTCGCTCGGCGCCCTCTACCTGGAGTTCGCCGTGCTGGCGTTTCCGGCTTATGCGGTCGTCGTTCTCGGGGCGGGTGTCCTCCAGGGATTGCGACGGCCCGTGCCCGCGCTCTTGGTCGGCATCGGCCGTCACCTCGTCGCACCGCCGCTCGTCTTGTGGTTCTTCGATGTCGGCCTGGGCCTCGGCTTCGCAGGGATCGCCCTCGCCGTTCCCACGGTCGCTTGGGCCGGTGCGGCGGCGAGTGGGATCCTGGTCGTCAGGTTGTTGCCGCGCACGGCGGATCAGGCTGCGGCCCGTCGACCCTCGCGGCGGACCCGTTCGGCCTCGGGATGGGAAGCGTGAACGAACCGGCGGCCGCAATATTTGCAGACGGCGGTGCCCGCCGGCGCCAAGGTGATGTATTCGACCGGGTGACCGAGCAACCCATTGCCGTCGCAACGAACGGCCCATGCCCGGGTGATCACGATTTCCCGATCGTTCACGAAGTAGGTCTCGTCGGCCATGCGGGCGTCTCCGCGTTCGCACCCCGCTCGCTGCCAGTCGCGGGCGCTCCGCGCAAGGGGCGCAGCGGCAACGTTCCTGGGCTCTTGGCGAACGCGCCAGCGGCTCGCTATATACCGCACGGGCGCCCGTAGCTCAGCTGGATAGAGCGTTAGCCTCCGGAGCTAAAGGTCAGAGGTTCGAGTCCTCTCGGGCGCGCCAGTCTCCTGCCGGCGCCGCGGACCCGCGGCCCAGGTGAGCAATCGGGCCGCGTGAGCGTTTGCGCCGCCGATCATCCGATCCTCGGAGCCCTCCTGGGCGACCCCGAACTTTCGTGTTTTTTCGCACTCGAGGGCGAACTCGAGGCGATGTTGCGTTTCGAGCGCGCCCTGGCCGAGGCGGAAGCCGCCTCGGGTGTGATCCCGTCCGAGGCTTCGCAGGCCATCGCCTCGACCTGCGCCCGTTTCCGCCCCGATCTCGACGCCCTTCGGGAGGGAGCCCTTCGCGACGGTGTCGTCGTTCCCGAACTCGTGCGTCAACTTCGTGCCGCGATCGGTGAGCCGTACGCCCGCTACGTGCACTTCGGTGCCACGAGCCAAGACGTGATCGACACCGGCCTGCTGGTTCGCCTGCAGGGGGTGCTCGCGATCCTCGACCAGCGGCTCGACGATCTGATCGGCAGCCTCCGCCGGCTGGAGGCGGCCTGGTCCCGGTATCACTGCTCGGCTGGCGGTGCCTGTACGTTCCGGACGCGGTCGGTTATCATGTGCGGCGCGTGGTTCCGAACCGGCGGC
>JAILZQ010000178.1 GCA_023512415.1 Geminicoccaceae bacterium
GCCGGCATCCGGGGTGTGACCGAGATCTGTCCGGCCAATGCCTCCTTCCAGATCAAGT
The DNA here is from genome assembly GCA_023512415.1 of Geminicoccaceae bacterium. Classification (GTDB taxonomy): domain Bacteria; phylum Pseudomonadota; class Alphaproteobacteria; order Geminicoccales; family Geminicoccaceae; genus JANXAZ01. The sequence continues at coordinate 59 of JAILZQ010000178.1, forward strand.
TCGATCCGGACGTGATCGCGCCTGCCGACATCGAGGCGGAGGTACGCCGGATCGAAGCGCAGGCCCAGGCCTCGCACCGCATCGCCACCCGCATCCTCGAGGTCCCGGCCTTTTTCCGCGATCCCTGGACGACCGAGACCTTGATGCGCTTTCGCGACCGCCACCAGGATCCCAACGCGACCGACGTCGAGTTCGCCGCGCGGATCAACGGTTATCCGAGCGTCGAGGCGTTCCTCGCGGCGTTCACGGGTTCGCCCTGGTTCGTCTCGATGGTGGGCTTCGTCGCGGGGCTGCCGTTCCTCTACCAGATGGTCGAGCGCGCGCGGCAGATCCAGGTCCCGAAATACCTCCGGCCGCGGACCGACACCCCGGCGCTCACGATCGGCTTCGGCGGCTGCTTCGGCTGCATCTATTCGGTACGCGGTGCCGGCGGCTACCAGATGTTCGGCATCACTCCGATGCCGATCTACGACCCGCAGCAGAAGATCTCCTATCTGGAGGACTTCATGTGCCTGTTCCGGCCCGGCGACATCCTGGTCTGGAAGCCGATCGACCGCGACGGCTACGATTCGATCAAGGCCGACGTCGAGGCCGGCCGGTTCACACCGAAGCTGGCCGAGGTCACCTTCGACCTCGACGCCTTCGAGCGGGACGTCGACGGCACCAACCGCAAGCTCCTGGAGGCGCTCCATGCTTGAGGTCGTCCGCCCCGGGCTCGCCACCACCGTCCAGGACCTCGGCCGGCCCGGCTACTACCACGTCGGTATCCCGATCTCCGGGGCGATGGACCGGCTCGCGGCGCGCGCCGCCAATCTCCTGGTCGGCAATCCCGAGGACGCGGCCCTGCTCGAAAGCCCCTTCATGGGCCCCGAACTCCGCTTCGCGGATGCCCGCACCGTGGCGGTGACCGGTGCAGAGATCGCGCCCAAGGTGAACGGCCGGATCCGGCCGCTCTGGACCTCCTTCCGGGTCGACAAGGGCGACGTGCTCTCCTTCGATTTCCTGAAGAAGGGCGCCCGCATCTACATCGCGATCTCGGGTGGGATCGACGTCCCGGTCGTGCTCGGCTCCCGTTCGACCTACGCGCTTGGCGCCCTGGGCGGCTTCGCGGGCCGCAAGCTCGAAGCAGGCGACATGCTGCCGCTCGGCCCGGGCGCGGGGGCCGCGGAGGGACGGACGGTGCCCGAGCATCTGCGGCGGATGCCCGAGCTGCCGGCCCGGCTGCGCGTCATGCCCGGGCTCTACTGGCACCGGCTCACCGAGGAGGCCAAAGAGAGCTTCTTCGAAGACACCTGGAAAGTGGCGCCCGAGGCCGATCGGATCGGCTACCGCTTCCGCGGTGGCCGGCCCTTGACCTTCGTGCCGCGCGAGCAGCCCTTCGGTGCCGGCTCCGATCCCTCGAACATCGTCGATGCCGCCTATCCCTACGGCTCGATCCAGGTGCCGGGCGGCACCGAGCCGATCGCGCTCCACCGCGACGCGGTCTCGGGCGGCGGCTACATGATGCTCGGCACGGTGATCTCGGCGGACATGGACCTGATCGGCCAGCTCCAGCCGCACACCCCGACCCGTTTCGTGCCCTGCGACATGGCCGAGGCGTTGCGGGCGCGGGCCGACCGCCGCAAGCTCTTGGACGCGATCCGCGCGCACTTGGCCGCGTGAGCCGGAGGTCGTGTCGTGAGCCCGCCCTCCGGGCGCCAGGAACGATCGAAGAGGAAAGGACGATGACAGGAACGCTCGCCGCCCGTCTCTGGCCCGTCGAAGCCGGCAACGCCACCACCCGCGCGATCGTGCTGATCGTCGCGGGCTCGCTCTTGTTGACCCTTTCGGCCAAGGTCCAGGTGCCGTTCTGGCCGGTGCCGATGACCATGCAGACCTTCGCGGTCCTGTTGATCGGCGCCGCCTACGGCTCGACCCTCGGGGCCGCGACCGTGCTCGCCTATCTGGCGCAAGGTGCCGTGGGCCTGCCGGTGTTCGCCAAGGGCGGCGGACTCGCCTACATGATGGGCCCGACGGGCGGCTATCTCGTGGGCTTCCTGGTCGCCGCCTGGATCGTCGGCAAGCTCGCCGAACGGGGCCTCGATCGCCGCGTGCCGACCGCCCTCGCCGTGTTCTTGCTGGGCGATCTCGTGATCTTCGCCTTCGGTGTGAGCTGGCTCGCCTCGCTGATCGGCCTCGAGAAGGCCTGGGCCGCGGGTGTGGTGCCGTTCCTGCCGGCCGAGGTGCTCAAGATCGCGCTCGCGATGGCGGTGCTGCCGCTCGCCTGGCGGCTCGGCGAGCGGCGCAGCGGCTGACCCGCGCGGGGGCGGCCCGCTCCGCCGCCCCGACACGAGCCGCGAGAACGAGCCAGGGAGGAGCGTCCATGTCCGATCGGATTCTCGGCGCCGCGGTTCCGCGCAAGGAGGACCGCCGGTTCCTCACCGGCACCGGCCGCTACACCGACGACATCACGCTCCCGCGCCAGGCCCATGCGGTGATCGTCCGTTCGCCGCACGCCCACGCGCGGATCCGCGCCGTCGACCTCGAGGCGGCGCGGGCGATGCCGGGTGTGCTCCTCCTGCTCACCGGCGCCGAGGTCGCGGCGATGGGCGTGGGCGGGCTGCCCTGCGGCTGGCAGGTGACGGGCTCGGACGGCAAGCCGATGGCCGAGCCGCCGCACCCCGTCCTGGCCCAGGGGGTCGTGCGGCATCTGGGCGAGCCCGTGGTGTTCGTCGTCGCCGAGAGCCTCGCCCAGGCGGAGGATGCGGCCGAGGCGGTGCGGGTCGACTACGAACCTTTGCCCGCGGTGGCCGATGCCGTGGCCGCCCTCGCATCGGGCGCCCCGCTCGTCCACCCCGAGCTCGGCCACAATCGCTGCTACGATTGGACGATCGGCGACCGTGCCGCGGTCGAAGCGGCGTTCGAAAAGGCCGTGGCGGTCGCCGAGGTCGAGCTCGTCAACAACCGGATCGTGCCGAACGCGCTCGAGACCCGTGCCTGCAACGCCGCCTACGATCCGGCCGCCGACTCCTGGACGGTCTACCTCACCACCCAGAACCCGCACGTCATCCGGCTCTTGATGGGTGCCTTCGTGCTCAAGATCCCCGAGCACAAGCTGCGGATCGTGGCCCCCGACGTGGGCGGCGGCTTCGGCTCGAAGATCTACCATTATCCGGAGGAAGTGCTCTGCACGCTGGCGAGCAAGCTCGTCGGCCGACCGGTCAAGTGGACGGCCGAACGCTCCGAGGCGTTCCTCTGCGACGCGCACGCCCGCGACCACGTGACCAAGGCGCGCCTCGCGCTCGACGCCGACGGCCGGTTCCTCGCCCTCGCGGTCGACACGGTCGCCAACATGGGGGCGTACCTTTCGACCTTCGCGCCCTCGATTCCGACCTATTTCTACGCGCTCATGTTCTCGGGCCAGTACCGCACTCCTGCGATCTTCGTGCACGTCCAGGCGGCCTTCACCCACACCCCGCCGGTCGACGCCTATCGCGGGGCCGGGCGGGCGGAGTGCATGTACGCGCTCGAGCGGGTGGTCGACCGGGCGGCCAGGATCACCGGGCTCGACCCGGCGGAGATCCGCCGCCGCAACCTGATCCCCGACGACGCCTTCCCGTTCGCGAGCCCGGTCGGGGTGGTCTACGACAGCGGCGCCTTCGCCCGCGGGCTCGAGCTGGCCTTGCAGGCGGCCGACTGGGACGGATTCCCGGCACGCAAGGCGGATTCCGAACGGCGTGGCCGATTGCGGGGACGGGGGCTCTCCTGTTGGATCGAATCGTCCGGGGCCGCACCGTCGAAGGCGGTGACCGCGCTCGGCTGCCGCGCCGGGCTGTTCGAGGCGGCCAAGATCCGCGTCCATCCGACGGGCTCGGTGACGGTCTACACCGGCGCCCACAGCCACGGCCAAGGCCACGAGACGACCTTCGCCCAGGTCGTGGCCGACAAGTTCGGCCTCTCCCTCGACCAGGTCGAGGTGGTCCACGGCGACACGGCTTCCGTACCGTTCGGCATGGGAACCTACGGATCGCGCTCGATGGCGGTGGGCGGCGGCGCGCTCGCTCTCGCCGCCGACAAGGTGATCGAGAAGGGTAAGAAGATCGCCGCCCACATCCTCGAGGCGGCCGAGGAAGACATCGTCTTCGAGCGCGGCAGCTTCAAAGTGAAGGGTACCGACCGCGCGCTGGGCTGGGTGCAGATGGCGCTCGCCGCCCACGTCCCGGCCAACTACCCCCTGGACAAGCTCGAACCCTGCATCGAGGAGAACGCCTTCTACGACCCGCCCAACTTCACTTTCCCCAACGGCGTGTTCGTCTGCGAGGTCGAGGTCGACCCGGAGACCGGCGTGGTCACGGTCGAGCGACTGACCGGCGCGCACGATGTCGGCACCCCGATCAACCCGCTCGTCGTCGAAGGGCAGGTGCAGGGTGGCGTCGCCCAGGCGATCGGCCAGGCGCTCATGGAGCGGGTGGTTTTCGACGAGCGGGGTCAGCTCCTGACCGGCTCGCTCCTCGACTATCGGCTGCCGCGGGCGGCCGACCTGCCGTCGATCGGCACCGTGTTCAACAGCGTGCCCTGCAAGCACAACCCCTTGGGGGTCAAAGGTGCGGGCGAATCGGGTGCGACCGGGGCCACCGCCGCGGTGATCAACGCGCTGTTGGACGCGCTCGCCCCGCTCGGGATCGAGCGGATCGACATGCCGGCGACGCCGGAGCGGGTCTGGCGGGCGATCGCCGAGGCGCGGGCCGCCGCGGCGGCCTGAGAGCGGCCGGCGGAGCGGCGTGCGCCCGCAGCTCCGCCCTTTCGACCTTTTCTGGCTCGCGGCGACGCTCGCCGCCGTCGCGCTCGCGTTGATCCGACTGGACGCCGCGGCACGCGGGGTCGAGCGCGAGCGCTTGGTGATCGACGGCGTGATTCCGGCCGAGCTCTTCCGCCTGGAAGGTGCGCCGCGCGGCCCGGTCGTGGTCGTCGCGCACGGCTTCTCGGGCTCGAGCGTGTTGATGCGCTCGCTCGCGCTGGAGCTCGCGCGGAACGGCCTCGGCGCCCTCACCTTCGATTTCCCGGGCCACGGGCAGCACCCCGAGCCGCTGGATGGCGACCTTTTCCGAGTCGAAGGGGCCTCGGCCCGGCTCGTGGCGGCGACCCGCGCGGTGCTCGCCGAGGCGCGCCGGCTGGGTGACGGCAGGGTCGCCCTCGTGGGCCACTCGATGGCGGGCGACGTCATCGTTCGGACCGCGGCGCTCGAGCCGGACGTCGCCGCGGTCGTCGCGATCTCGCTCTTCTCCCCGGCCGTCACGGCGAGCGCGCCGCGCAACCTTCTCGTGGTCGCGGGCCAGTGGGAAGGGCGGCTCGCCGAGGAGGCGCTGCGCGTGGCCGGCCTCGCGAGCGCGCCCGAACCGGCGGCCTATGGTGTGACCTACGGCCGGTTCGCCGACGGCACGGCGCGCCGAGCGGTCGTGGCGCCGATGGTCGAGCATGTGGGCGTGCTCTTCGCGCCGACCACCCTCGTCGAGGCGCAGACCTGGCTCGACTCGGCGTTCGGCCGGCCGGTCCGTGGCGAGCCGGCGGCGGTCGAGCGCGGTCCGTGGGTGCTGCTCCTCGTCGTGGCGTGCGTCCTCCTCGCCCGGCCGCTCCTCGCCTTCCTGCCCCGCCCCGCAGCGGGCGACGCGCCGGGTTCGCGCTGGCGCACGCTCCTCTTCCCCCTCGCCGCCGCGACGCTCGTGCCGCCGATCCTCTTGCGCCTCCTCCCGCCGGATCTTCTGCCGGTCGCGCTCTTGGACCACCTGGCGGGCCATCTGGCGCTCTTCGGGCTCCTGCTCGCGGGCGTCGCTCGGCTGGCCCAAGGACCGGGCCCGGTTCCCGTGCGGCCCGGACGTGCGAGGATCCTGCTCGTGAGCCTCGCCGCTGCCCTCGTGACGACCGTGCCGGTGGCCCTCGCGGTCGATGCCGAGGTCACCGCGCTTCCCTGGACCGATCGCCGCATCACGCTGCGGCTGGTCCTCTTCGTGGGCGCGCTCGGCTTCTTCCTCGGGCTCGAACGGGCAGCACGCGCCCGCTTCGGCGCGCCCGTCGCCCTCCTGGCATTTCTCCTCTCCGTCGCCGGCTCGATCCTGCTCGACCGGCGGCTGTTGTTCCTGGGCGCGCTTTCGATCGTGATCGTGCCCGTCCTGGCCACCGCGCTGCTCGTCGCCCGCTGGGCGCGCCGTGCGACGGGTCGGCCTTGCCCCGCGGCGACCGCCGCGGCCGCCTTCACGGCCGAGCTCTTGGGCGGTTCCTTGCCCCTGATCGCCGACGCGGCCCTGCCCTGAGGCTCAGGCGGCGGGCGGCAGCCTCAAGATCGCCCGCGCCTCGGCCACGGTCGCCGGGCGCCGGCCATATTCCGGGCACAGTTCCACCACCCGGCGGACGAGGGCGGCGTTGGAGGGCGCGAGCGTGGACTTGTCGAGCCGCACATTGTCCTCGAGGCCTGTTCGGCAATGGCCGCCCAGTTCGAGCGACCAGCGGTTCAAGGTGACCTGGTCCTTGCCGATCCCGGCGCCCGTCCAGGTCGCATCGGGAGCGAGGCGCTTCAGCGTGCGGACGTAGAACTCGAAGACCTCGCGATCGACCGGCATCGCGTTCTTCACACCCATCACGAACTGGACGTGCAAGGGTCCGTCGATCTTCCCCTCATTCTGCATCTCGACCGCTTTGAAGAGCATGGAAAGATCGAAGACCTCGATCTCCGGCTTGATGCCATACTTCTTCATCTCGGCGGCGAGCCAGTCGATCAGTTCGGGGCTGTTCTCGTAGACCCGGGTCGGGAAGTTGCAGGAGCCGGTGGTGAGCGAAGCCATATCGGGCCGCAGGGGCAGCATGCCGCCGCGCTCGCGGCCGACCCCCGACCGCCCACCGGTCGAGAACTGG
>JAILZQ010000179.1 GCA_023512415.1 Geminicoccaceae bacterium
CCCGTGGGGTTGGCCACCTTGGTCGCGAGGATCCACCAGGACCGTTCGGCGCGGATCGCCCGGCCGGTGATCTCCTCCGAGCGGCCCTCTGTGTAGATGTCGGCCGTGTCGACGAAGTTGAGCCCGGCCTCGCGGGCGCGCGCGACGATCCGCCGTGCGGTGGCCTCGTCGGCCGGACCGCCGAACATCATCGTGCCGAGGCACAAGGGCGAGACCACGAGGCCCGAGCGGCCGAGCTTGCGGTAGTCCATGGGCCATCCTTTCGCGCCGGTGAGGGGTCGCCTCCCCTCTCGCCCAGCCGCCGGCCCGGAGCAAGCCACGGGCGCGGAGAGCGGCTCGCCGGCTGCGCTTCGACGCGGCAGGTCAACCGCCCCCGCCCGGGTGTGCTACCAGACCACGACCTCGCGGGCGGGTTCGCCGCGCAGCTTGGCCCAGGCCCGGCCCTTGGGCAGCTGCTCGAGGCGCGCCTGCGTTCCGAAGATCCGCCGGGTGGCCCCGGGGGCGGCGTTGGTCGCGAAGGCCAAGACGAGCCCCATCTCGGCCAGGAAATCCTGGTCCTCGCCGTCGAAATCGTCGGGCGATTGCGAGATCAGCCAGATCATGCCGCCCTTCGAGCGCGACAGCCGCACGAGGTTCGAAAGGCCCGTCAGCTTGCAGCCCAATACCCGGTGCGCCTCGTCGATCACGGCGACGATCCGCAGCGCCCGGTCGCCCTCGCCGTCGACCGGCGAGTCGGACAGGCCGTTCAGCCAACGGTCGAGGGCGTCGGTCGTGAGCGTGACGACGACGGTGCGCACGAGGTCGGGGAGTTCCTGGCCGATCCGCACCACCCGGGAGCGCGCGAAAAATTCCTCGGGCGGCAGGTCCGGTGTGAACAGGTCGAAGCGGCAGAGATCGTTGAGCGTGGCGACCGCGCCGTCCGGGGCCCTGTCGCGTTCGCGGTAGACCTCGAGGAGCGCGTCGCGGACGTCCTGGAGCCGGCACGGCCGGTGCGCGGCGAGCGCGCGTTCGGCCGCCTCAGCCAAGAGATCCCGCTGCTGGGCTCCGAAGCCCGCGCCTTTGAGCGTGGCGAGGCTGTCCCGCAGCCGCTGGGCGGCGAGTTTCAAGGCCGTCTCGCCGGTTCCACCCATCGCCAGCACGTCGAGCGGCACGGGCGTGTGGGGCGGGGCGACGAGTTCGGCGCCGAACGTCACGTCGAGCCCGGCTTCGCCGCCCACCATGTCGCCCTCGAAGTCGAAAGCGAGGACCGGGGCGGCGGTCTGCTCGCGGAGCTTGCCGAGCATGGTGAGGGCGGTCCGGGTCTTGCCGCTCCCCACCCCGCCCATGATCGCGACGTGCGGGCTCGCGCCCGGGGCGACCGGGGAGAAGCGGACCGGTTCGCCGGTCCGCGCGTCCACCCCGCGCGGGCCGATCGGCAGCGCGATCGGACGCGGCCCCGGTTCGTCGGCGGGTCCCGGCGGCCCGACCTCGTGGTCGTCGCGACGACGGCCGGAGGGCAGCGCGGTTTCGGCAAGTCGTCGCCAGAAATTGATGGCACTCCCGTCCGAACTCTCGAGGAGTTCGGACAACATCGTCATCCCGCGGGCCCAATGGTCGCGCACCCGCCGCTGCAGATCGGCGATCGACTCGATCGGCCGTTCCTCATGTTCGATCAACAGGGAGAGCCAGGTGGCGAGGACGTCGCCGGTGCCGAACAGGACGTCGCCGCGGATCGTACGGCCCCGCTGCTCGACCGGACCTCCGCCGTGCAGGGCCGCGTTCCGACCCCAAGTCGGCCGACCGTCGTACCTGGCGTGCACGACGATCCACACCGGCTCGGCAGCCTCCGGCGCGCTGCCCGACGGTCCGCCCCGCTGCCGGTTCGCCTTGCCCGAGCGACCCGTTCGGCGGCAGATCATTGGTATGACCACGGGTGACGAGCAGAATAGCGGATCCGCCTACGGTCGCGGGCTGCAAGAGTTCGCCGCCCGCTACGAAAGCTTGCACCCGGAGGCGCTACACGCCCGCCTCCTGCCCTTCCTGCCGAACCCGCCCGGGCTGGTCTTGGACATCGGCGCCGGGACCGGCCGCGACGCCGCGTGGCTGGCCGAGAAGGGCTTCGAGGTCTGGGCGGTCGAGCCCGAGGAAGGTTTCCGGCGGACCGGCCAGACCTTGCACCGCTCGCCGACCGTGCATTGGCTCGACGACCGCCTGCCCGATCTCGCGAAGGTCCACAAACTCGGGCTTTCGTTCGATCTGATCTGGGCGAGCGCCGTCTGGATGCACGTGCCGCCGGCGGATCGCGGTCGGGCCTTTCGCCGTATCGCGACCCTGCTTCGACCCGGCGCCCGCTTCGTCGTGAGCTTGCGCCTCGGTCCTCCCGACCCGGACCGGGCGATGTTCCCGGTCTCGAGCGAGGAGATCGAGCGACTGGCCATCGGCCACGGGCTGCGCACGCTCGCCCGGATCGACGACGAGGATCGGTTGGGCCGGCGCGACCTCCGGTGGTCCAACCTGGTCCTGCAACTGCCCGACGACGGCTCGGAGGCCTTGCCCCTCCTCCGCTCGATCATCCTCGAGGACGTCAAGGCCGCCACCTACAAGCTCGGCCTGTTGCGGGTCGTGGCCAAGGCGGCGGACACCGCCGGATCGCTCGCCACGACGGCGACGCCTTCGTGCGCGTTCCCCTGGGTCTCTTGGCCCTGCTCTGGCTGCGGACCTTCAAGCCGTTGATCGAGCTCGGCTATCCGCAATCGCCGCGGCATGGCGCGGGGGCGGGCCTGGGGTTCGTCAAAGAGCCCTTCCATGCGCTGCGGCCGGTAGCGCCGACCGAGCTGCGGATCGGCGCGCGGTTCTCGGCCGAGCTCGGCTCGACGGTCGTCCGGGCCCTCGGGGATTGCGCTCGGACCATCGCCGAGATGCCGGCCCACTACATCACCTGGCCCGACGGGCGGCCGATCTTCCCCACGACCTATGCCGGCCGGCCGCGGCTGCGGGGCCCCGTCGTGCTGGATCCGGAGCTCCTTTGGGCCTTCGGGCACGGCGACGTCCCGGTCGAGATCTGGTGGGCGTTGCGCCGGCTCGCCGCCTGGATCGAACCGATGCTGGTGGCCGAATGGGTCCGGCTCACGCGCGCTTACGCCGAGCGGCAGGGGCGCAACCTGTCCGGGGACGCGATCGCGCAATCCCTCCGCTGGGTCGATCCGAAGCGCGACACCGGCATCGTGCGCGCGCTGGTCGGCCGGATGTTCGAGAAAGGCGTTGCGGTCTACTGCATCTGGAGCGGCAAGAAGATCCACGATCCCTCGCGGATCGCGGTCGACCATTGCTTTCCCTGGACGGTCTGGCCTTGCGACGATCTCTGGAACCTCCTGCCGACCGCGGTCGAGGTCAACCAGGCCAAGCGCGATCGTCTGCCGAGCCGCGAGGCGCTCCGCTCGGCGCGCGAGCGGATCGCCTCCTTCTGGGAGACGGCGTGGATCCGAACCGAAGCGTTCGCCGAGCGGTTCTACTTGGAGGCCCGGGCGAGCCTGCCCTTCGAACCGCCCGAGGGCGCCGCGTCCCGCCTGGACGACTTGTTCCCGGCCATGGAGGTCCAACGGATGCGGCTGCGCCGCGATCAGCTGGTCCCCGAATGGTCGGGACCACAGGCCTAGGCTCGCCCCCCCTCAGAGGATCTCCTCGGGCAGCTGGAACGGGCCGAGGCGCGGCGGGGGCGGGCGCTCGCGCTCCTCGTCGAGCGCGCACCCGAGCTCCAGCATCGCCGCCTGCGCGAGGAGCGGCGTGGGTGCCTGCAGCCGCAAGGCGTCGTCGGGCAGCCAGAGCGCGCGCGGATCGGCGGCCGCGGTGCCGAGCCCGAGGGCGGCGCCGACCGGCCCCGTCGCGAGCGCGTTCGGGAACGCCTCGAGCAGCGCCCGGGCCTCGCTCTCGGCCTGGGCGCGGGCGGTGGCGAGCCCGGCTGCGACCTCGGCCGCCCAATGCGCCGCCGCGGGGCCACCGGCCGGCACGAGCCGCCCCGGTGCGGCGAGCGCTTCGAGTACCGGGCGGGCGAGTTCGAGGCCGCGGGCGTCGCCGCTCACGAGCAGGACCCGGCCCCCGGGCCCCGCGAGTTCGGCCCCGTCCAGATGGAACAGCGAGCGGTGGCGCAGCCGGCGGTGGCGGCGGAGCGTGTCGCACCACCAGGAGGGGGCCAGGTCGAGGACCAGGTCGCCGGGCTCGATCTCGCGCGAGGCCGGGTCGATCACCGCGTCGACCGCATCCGCCGGCCCGTCGAGCAGGAAGATCCGCGGCGGCTCGAGCCGCTCCCGCAGCTCGAGAAGCGCGTCCACGGTCGCGACCTCGCCGCGCTGCGGGCGTGCCGCGCCGGAAAGGTCGGCGGCCCGCACCCAGGGTTCGAGGCCCGCGGCGATCACCCGGTCGAGCCAGCGCTCGACGGCACCCAAGAGCACGATGGCGAGCGGTCGCACGCGCCTTCTCCCCCGCAGCCGGCCCGCCCCTGCTAGAGCGATCGCGGTGCCCGGAGAAGCGGAAAGGGCCGGGGATTACCCGGCCCTCTCGCCCGACCCGCGGTCGGCTGCGATTCGTGCCGTGCAGCTCAGCTCTCGGGCGTCGGACGGCTCTGGTTCGGCTGGGCCTGGCTCTGCGCGACCGTCGCCTCTTTCGACTTCGAAGCGGTCGCGATCCAGTTGGCGCAGCCACCCTCAGCGAAGGCGGCGCCAGCCGCGGCCACGAGCATCGCTGCTGCGAGCACGAAGGCAGAGATACGCACTGGATCACCTCCTTTCGCTGTTGTCACCCACCGTCCCCAGATTGGCAGCGCGCGGGTGGAAAGCAAGCGGAAAATTGCGGCCGATCGCCGCACCGACGACGGGGTCGACCGTCGGTCACGGGGTACGGTGCCGCAGCAAAAGACAGCGCGGGATGCCGGCCAGATCGGGTCGGACCGCGACGCGGAAGTCGGCGGCCTCGGCCAGCACCGAGAGGACCGCCGCCTGCCCCGCGCCGATCTCGAGGCAGGCGACCCCGCCCGGGCCGAGGAGGCGTCCGAGATCGGGCAGGATCGCCCGGTAGGCGTCGAGCCCGTCGGGTCCGCCGTCGAGCGCGGCCCGCGGCTCGTGGCGGGCGACCTCGGGGGCGAGGTCGGCGAGCTCACTGCTCGCGACATAGGGCGGGTTGGCGACGATCAGCTCGAACGGTCCGGCCAGCGCTCGGCCCCAATCGCCGCGGACCAGCAGCGCGCGGCCGGCGAGCCCGTGCCGGCGGGCATTGTCCGCGGCGAGGCCGAGCGCTTCGGCCGAACGGTCGACGCCGACCCCGACGGCGTTCGGATATTCCCGCAGCAGCGCCACGAGCAGGCAGCCCGAGCCCGTGCCGAGGTCGAGGATCCGGAGCGGCACGGTCCGGTCGGGGAAGGCCTCGAGCGCCGCCTCGACCAGGGTCTCGGTCTCCGGCCGCGGCACGAGCACACCCGGCCCGACGGTGAGCGGCAAGGACCAGAACTCGCGTTCACCCAGGACGTAGGCCATCGGCTCGCGCGCGGCGCGGCGCGCCACGAGCGCCTCGAAGCGGCCGAGCGCCTCGGCTTCGAGGCTCCGGTCGCGGTCGGCCACGAGGACTTCGGGCGGCAGGCCCGTGACGTGGCGCAAGAGCAGCCGGGCCTCGGCCCGCGCGCCCTCGATGCCGGCCGCGCGCAACCGCCGCGTGGCGGCGCAGAGGACCCGGGCGATCGTCGTCACGTGCCGAGCTCGGTCCCTCGACCCGCCTCGGCGAGCCGCGCCGCCTCGTCGGCCGTGACGAGCGCTTCGACGATCTGGCCGAGTGCCTCGCCGGTCATCACCCGGTCGAGGGCGTAGAGGGTGAGGTCGATGCGGTGGTCGGTGACCCGGTTCTGCGGGAAGTTGTAGGTCCGGATCCGCTCGCTGCGGTCGCCCGTGCCGACCTGGACCCGCCGGTCGGCGGCCCGCGCGGCACTCTTGGCCGCCCGCTCCCGCTCGAGCAGCCGCGAGCGCAGGAGGGAGAGCGCACGGGCCTTGTTGCGGTGCTGCGAGCGCTCGTCCTGGACGACGACGGCGATCCCCGTGGGCTTGTGGGTGATCCTGACCGCACTCTCGGTCCGGTTGACGTGCTGGCCGCCGGCTCCGGAGGCGCGGAACACGTCGATCTCGAGGTCCCGCTCGTCGAGGGCGAGGTCGACCTCCTCGGCCTCGGGGAGGACCGCCACGGTCGCCGCCGACGTGTGGATCCGGCCGCCCGCTTCGGTCACCGGCACCCGCTGGACCCGGTGCACCCCGGCCTCGAACTTGAGCTCGGCGAAGACGCCTTTGCCCTCGATCCGGGCCACCGCCTCCTTGATCCCGCCGAGATCGGTCTCCGCCACGTCCAAGAGCTCGAAGCGCCAGCCGCGCAGCTCGGCGTAGCGGCGGTACATGGCGAGCAGATCGGCCGCGAACAACGCCGCTTCCTCGCCGCCCGTGCCGGCACGGATCTCGAGGATGGCGCTCCTCTCGTCGGCCGCGTCCTTGGGCAGGAGGGCCTTGCGCACCGCCCGCTCGAGCCCGGCGAGACGCGCCTCGACCCCGGCCCGTTCCTCGCGGGCGAGGGCGCGCATCTCGGGGTCGGTCGCCGGGTCGGCCAGGAGCTGGTCGAGGCCTTCGAGCTCGCGGCGGGCGCGGCGATAGGCCTCGATCCGCTCGGCCACGGGCTCGAGCTCGGCGAGCTCCTTGGCGAGCGGGGCGTAGCTCGCGGGGTCGGCCTCGGCCAAGAGCGCGGTGAGCTCGTCGCGGCGGGCGAGGATCGAATCGAGGCGACGGTCGAGATCGGGCAGGCTCACGGGCGGGCAGGTTGTAAACCAGCATATCCTGATTCATTGGATATGCAAACTATCGAGTGCGGCCTGATATCTTCTGGCATTCTTTAGAT
>JAILZQ010000180.1 GCA_023512415.1 Geminicoccaceae bacterium
CCCCACGTCGCTGTCGGCCACTCGACCCCGGTCGCCGGGCGGCGATCCTGGCGGCCGCCCGCGCGCTCCTGTTCTCGGGCGACGCGGCCGGCTTCACGATGGAGGCGGTGGCCCTCCGCGCGCGCGTTTCGAAGGCCACGCTCTATCGGCATTTCCCGGATCTCGCGGCCCTCGCCCGGGCGGTCGTGGTGGCGGAGCGGGAGGCCATGACGGCGGCGCTCGAAGAGAGCCCGGAACAGGCGGCAGCGGGTCCGCGCGAGCGGCTCGAAGCGTTCGGCCGGCGGCTCGTGGCGTTCATCGCGAGCCCCGGCCATCTCCGGCTGCACCGGGCGCTCGCCGCCCATGCCGGGCTGCGCAGCTGGATGGGTCCGCTGATCTGGGCCGAGGGCATCCGCGCGACGCACCGCCGGCTCGCCGAGCTGCTCGCCTCGGCCGGCCATCCCGAGCCCGAGGCGGCGGCCGAGGCGCTGATCGGGACCTGGCAGGGGAGCTGGCATCTGGGCGTGCTGCTGGATGCCCGTCCGCCGCCCGAGCCGGCAGAGCAGGCGGCCATCGTCCGCCGCGGCCTCGCCCTCGTCCTGGACGGCCCGGGCGGGATGTCGCGCCCGCTGCGCGACGGTTGAGCCGTGTCGGCGGCTCGTGCTACCGAACCCGCTCGTCGTGACGCTCCTCGTCGGGGGACGGACCCGTGAAGCCCTGCGTCTTCGTCCACACCAACCACAAGCAGTACATCGGCGCGCTGGTCTCCGCCTATTCGATGAAGCGGAACTCGCGCACGCCCGAGGCCTTCGATGTCCGCTTGATCGAGCACGAAAAGTACAAAGACTTCTTCGCCCGCTACGAGGGGCGGGAGTACCGCCGCGACGGCGCGACGCGCCGCTGGCTGAACGACGATCTGCAGTCCTTCACGCCCCTGCGCTTCACCCCGCCCGAGCTCATGGGCTACCGGGGCAAGGCGGTGGTGGTCGACCCCGACGTGTTCGCGGTCGGTGACGTCGCCGAGCTCTTGAACCGCGACATGCAGGGCAAGGCGATCTTCTGCCGGATGCGGGGTGCCGGACCGCTCGCCCATTTCGCCTCGAGCGTCATGCTGCTCGACTGCGCGAAGCTGACCCACTGGAAGCTCGACGAGGATTTCGACAAGCTGTTCCGCATGGAGCGCGACTACAAGGACTGGATGAACCTCGAGTACGAGGACAAATCCACGATCGGCCTGTTCGAGCCCGAGTGGAACGACTTCGACAAGCTCACCCCCAAGACCAAGATGCTGCACAACACCCGGCGGATGACCCAGCCTTGGAAGACCGGGCTGCCGGTCGACTTCGTTCCGGCCGAGCGCTCGATCATCCCCGGGCTCGCCTTCCTCAAGCGGGCGCGGCGCAAGCTGTTCGGCGAGTACGCCTTCCTCGGCCGTTACAAGCCGCACCCCGACGGCAAGCAGGAGCAGTATTTCTTCCAGCTTTTGCGCGAATGCCTCGACCAGGGCATCGTCGACGAGGCGCTCGTCAAAGAGCACATGGCCAAGAACCACGTCCGGCACGACGCCCTCGAACTCGTCGAGCGCGTGCCGCCGTTGCCGAAGGCCGCGTGAGCTTCGTTCGACCCTCCGGCCGCCGCCCGGACGAACTCCGCCCGGTCCTGCTGGAACCCGGCTGGAGCCGGCACGCCGAGGGTTCGTGCCTGATCCGCATGGGCGACACGGTCGTGCTGTGTACCGCGAGCGTCGACGAGCGGGTGCCCACCTTCCTGCGCAACACGGGCAAAGGCTGGGTCACGGCCGAGTACGGCATGCTGCCGCGGGCCACCACCACCCGCGGCGAGCGCGAGGCGGCGCGCGGCCGGCAATCCGGGCGGACCCAGGAGATCCAGCGGCTGATCGGTCGATCCTTGCGCGCGGTGACCGACCTCGAGCTCCTGGGCGAGCGGCAGATCGTGGTCGACTGCGACGTGCTGCAGGCCGACGGCGGCACCCGGACCGCTTCGATCACCGGCGGCTACGTGGCGCTCCACCAGGCGCTCGAGGGCCTCGTCCGCAAGGGCGAGCTGCCGCGGCTGCCCTTGCGCGAGCCCGTGGCCGCGGTCTCCTGCGGCGTGGTCGAGGGCACGGCACTCCTCGACCTCGACTATGCCGAGGACAGCATCGCCCAGGCCGACGGCAATTTCGTGCTGTCCGCCTCGGGCGGGGTGGTCGAGATCCAGCTCACGGCCGAGGACCTGCCGCTTTCCGACCATCACGTGGCGGCACTGCGGGCGCTCGCCGAAGAGGGCGTCGCCCGGCTCGTGGCCCTCCAGCGCGAGGCGATCGCCCGACTGTGAGCGCGGGCCCGCGGCGGTTCACGGGCGATCGGCTGCTCGTCGCCACCCACAATCCCGGGAAGCTCGCCGAGTTCCGAGCGCTGCTCGAGCCGCGCGGGATCGCCGTGATCGGTGCGGCCGAGCTCGCCCTCGAAGCCCCGGCCGAGACCGGCACGACCTTCCTCGAGAACGCCCGGCTCAAGGCGCTCGCGGCGGCCCGCGCCGTGGGGATCCCGGCGCTCGCCGACGACAGCGGGCTCGAATGCCGCGGCCTCGACGGCGCGCCCGGCCTCGCGACCGCCGATTGGGCCGGGCCCGAGCGCGACTTCGCCCGCGCCATGCGGCGGGTGCGCGCGGAACTCGTGGCCCGCTTCGGCTCGATCGAGCGGGCGGACCGGCGGGCCGCCTTCGTGGCGGTGCTCTGCCTCGCCTGGCCGGACGGCTGGGTCGAGTGCGCCGAAGGTCGGGTCGAAGGCGAGATCGTCCCGGAACCGCGCGGCAGCGGCGGCTTCGGCTACGATCCGCTGTTCGTGCCACAGGGCGAGAGCCGCACCTTCGGCGAGATGCTGGCCTCCGAGAAGGAGGCACTCTCGCACCGCGCGAAGGCGATGGCGGCACTCCTCGCCCGCTGCTTCCCGCCGGCGGCGGCACCCCCGGACCGCCCGGGCGATCCGCCGCGGCCGGCCGGCTGACGCACCCCGGGGTCCCGCCCGGCCTGCCGGTTCGCCCGGGATTGCGTCCGGGCGCGCCGGGTGCCATCTCTGCCGCCGCGGGGCCGTAGCTCAACGGGAGAGCACCTGCTTTGCAAGCAGGGGGTTGGCGGTTCGAGTCCGCTCGGCTCCACCACCCGAGCCCGCCCCGGCCGACCTCGCAGCGCGTCGTCCGCCGCCGCCTCGGCGCTTCGCGGGGAGGATGCGGAAGCATCGGCGCGCCGGTACCCACTCGCGCCCCTTCACGTCCTCGGGGGCCGTACCGGCCAGCACGGCCCGGATGTCGGCGATCACCTCGGGGCGTTTGCGGTGGTATTGGTGGCGCGCATCCGTGGGCGGACCCGTCTCGGACACCTCGGTGCAATCGACGAGCGTCACCTTGTGCGGCAACGAGGTGAGTGTCCGCGGCCCGGTCGAGCCGAGGCGGTCGGGATGGCCCTTCGTGATGTCGCTGACGGTGAGCGCGGCGTCGTTCCGGGCGAAATAGACCTGCACGAATTCGCCGAGTTCCGGCAGGCGGGCGAGCTTTCGCGGATCTTCGAGCGCGTCGTTGTCTTCGTCGGCGGCGATCAGGAAAATGTTCTTGAACACGCGGGGCAGCGGGCGCCCGCCGAGGTCGCTGATGATCGCCTGCAAAGCGTGTCGCAGGAGATAGTTGCCCATCGAGTGCGCGACCAGGTGGAGGTCGGCCCTGCACCACGCGCCCCGGTCCAGCTCGTGCAGGTAAGCGAGAAAGCGCTCGAGCGCCCGCGCCACCGCCTTGGCCGAAGAGCGCGCGTCGTCGCGGTCCGAAGCGTAAGCGATCCAGGGCACGATCTTCCCGTCGGAAGGCCACGAGAACACCGCCGTCTCGACGGGGCGCGACGCCGTGCCCCACGCCGTCCGCAGTTCCGCGGCATGGGAGAGCGCGCTCTCGAAGTCGCAGGCATAGCCGTGCAGCAGCAGCACGAGGTCGGCTTCCTTGTCGATCAGCCGCCGGCGCAGTGCGTCGAAGACCGCGGTGCTGCCCAGCTTCTTCTCTGTGGTCTCGCCTGCGGTGACCCCGGGGATGCTCTCGGGCGCGACGCGCAGCTCGCCGATGCGGAAGGCCTCGTCCCTCGTCTGCCGCACCATGTCGGCCGCACCGTAGCGCAGCCACAAGGGCGAGCGCCGATTGAGGCCCGGACCGAACCCCTTGGGATCGTCCGGATCCGGCAGTTCTTCGCGGTTGGTCGCGAAGTATACGGTGACCGTCTCTGCCATCCGCGAATCCTCCTCGACCGAAACGACGCTCCGCTGTCCGTGGCCACGCCTCGTGTCGATCGCCGGAGGCGGATCGAACGACACCGCGCCTCGGCGGGATCGCGTGCCCGTCCGGCTCCACGAGCCGAAAGGACGGGATGCGCGGGCCGGCGCCTCGCCGGTCTCCGTCGCTCCCGAGCGGCTCCGGCGAGGTCTTGACAATAATCATATAAACTGACAAAAGGCTCGTCAAGACCCGCCCCGGAGGCCGAGCCTCGCGCCCGCACCCGATCCCCGCCGGTCCCGGCGCGGCCCGGCGCATCTCGGCCGGGGGTGCGGGCGCGGCGAACCGTCGGACGACGCAGCTTTCCGTGTCCCCCGCGCGAGGATCCGCTTCCGCCGCGCCGCGGGCTCGGAGCTCCGCGAGCGCCGGAGCGGCCGATCGGCCGGCGACGCTCCGGCCGGTCCGCGGCGCCTGCAGGCGAGTGGCCGTCGGGGATCGGCGGCCGCTCGGTCCTTCCTCGTCGCGCGCGAGCCCGATACGTTAGTGTCGCAAAAGTCTTCTGCAGAGGGGAGGGGACCCCGTGCGCCCGCGCGTGATCGTCCTCGCTTCGGCCTTGCCGGTGTTCGCCGCCTCGGCCTCGGCCCGCGACCCGGCGGAAGCACTCTACGGCGAGGCGAAGGCGCTGCTCGAACGGGCCGAGGCGGCGAAAAGCCCGCTTTCGGCGCTGCCGCTCCTCGAACAGGCGCGGGCGCGTCTCCTGGAGATCGTGGCGCAGCACCCGAAGAGCCCGATCGCCGCCCGCCTGCTCCTGGGCGATCCGCTCGAGCGGCGCGTCACGGCGGCGCTCGCCGCGGCGCGGGCCGCGGAAGCGCGGGCGCGAGAGGCCTGCCTGCAACGGCCGAGCGTCGATTGCGTGTTCGAACTGGCGCTCGGCAGTGCCTTCGCGATCGAGGCCCCGGACTGGCGCGCCTCGGCCCTGCTGGCGATCGCGGAGGCCCAGGCGAAGGCTGGCCAATTCGAGGCGGCGCTCGCGACCGCGAGCGAGATCCGGGAGCCGGACGAAGCCGCAAGGGCCTACGCCCGCATCGCCGCGGCACTCGCCGGCCGCTGAGCGGCCGTCGGGGCCGGCAGCCGGCGGGGAGCGCCCGCAGGCGGGACTTCGATCGGGGGCCTTGACTATTATCCTAAGAACGGATAAGAGCCGGGCGCGTTCCCCCGGAGGCCGAGCCTTGCGCCCCAACCCGATCCCCGAACCCCCGACTTCGAGCGGCCCCGAAGTGGCCACGCGCCGTCCCGAGGCACCCGAGAAGGAACCCGCAGGCGAGCCCGGAAGCCGCCGCGGCGAGGGCCGCCGTCCCCTCCTCTGGCCCACCGCCGAAGCGGCCGAGCCCGAGCGTCGGCGGGCCGAGCTGCGGCGCGACTGGCAAGCCCGCATGAAGCCGATCGACGAGGCCGAACGGGCGGCGGTCGATGCGATCGTCGGCACGGTGCGCCGCCGCGCGCTGCTCGGCCGGGTCGAGGAGCGCCTCCTCGAGGGCCTCGCCGAAGGCCGCCCCGATCCCGCCATGCCGAGCCTCGCCACGCTCTCCCGGCACGCCGGGCGGATCGAGAAGGACCGGCTCCTGGCCGAACGCGAGCTGGGCGATCTCTACCGGCTGCGGCCGGTGCCGCTTTCCCGCCCCCGCCTCGACCCCGAACGGCTCGAATGGCTCGCGGCGCACTTGCGCGCCCGGGCGGTCGAGTCGGCCGAGGCGCTCTCGCGGGTGCTCGACGCGCATCTCGCCGCGCCGGTCGCGGCCCCCGCCCCCGATCGGTCGAGCCGGCCCGCCGAGCCGGCCGAGCCCTCGGTCGGCTCGCGGTCGAGCGGGGCCGCGGACGGCGCGGTCGGGAGGGAGGCCACGCCGGTGCGCGAGCCCGGTCCCGATCGCGGCACGGGCGGGGGGCGGCGTGCGCCGCTCGACGGGTTGGCGGCCGCCTTCGCGGGTACCGGGCCCGTGATCGGCACGGGTCGGCGCGGCACCTGGCTCGCCTCCACCTCGGCCCTGCCCACCCTCGCGGCCTCGGCCGTCCGCTGAGGCCGAGCGCGGGCCTCACCCCACCCGCGGCCCCATGAGCTGATCGGGCAGCCAGGTGGCGAGGCCCGGGAACAGGCAGAGGATGACGATCGCCACGACCATCAACAGCATGAAGGGCAAGGCGCCCTTCAAGACCGTGCCGAGCGGCACGTCCGGGGCGATCCCGTTGATCACGAAGAGGTTGAGGCCCACGGGCGGGGTGATGAGCCCGAGCTCCATGTTGAGGGTCAAGATCACCCCGAACCAGACCGGATCGAAGCCGGCGGCGACCAGGATCGGCAACACGATCGGCGTGGTCATGAGGATGATCGCGGCGGGCGGCAGGAAGCAGCCGGCCACGAGCAGGAGCACGTTGATCCAGAAGAGCAGGACCCAGCGGTTCACCTCGAGCGCGGCGATGCTCTGCGCGATCGACTGGGTGACGTAGAGGCTCGAGAGCATGTAGCCGAACAGGATCGAGGTCGCGATGATCATGAGGATCATCGTCGATTCGCGGAGCGTGGCCTCGAGGATCGGCCAGAGCTGGCGCGGCCGCCAGACCCGGTAGACGAGCACGACCAAGACGAGGCACAGGAC
>JAILZQ010000181.1 GCA_023512415.1 Geminicoccaceae bacterium
AAGTCTCCCTCTGCGGGCGTGCGAAAAGGGGGCCGCCATGAGCGCCGCGATCCGATTCGTCACGACGGCGGATGGCGTGCGCATCGCCTACTGCACGCTCGGGCTGGGCCCTCCCCTGGTGTACGTGCGTGGATGGGTGAGCCACCTGGAGCTGCTCTGGGCCGACGACGCCTTTCGCGCGTTCTTCGAAGCCCTCGCCCGCGCGTTCACGGTCGCGCGATACGACGCCCGTGGCAACGGCTTATCGGAGCGACGCCCCGCTCGGGCCGACCTCGAAGCGCTGACGCTGGACCTCGACGCTGTCATCGAAGAGTTGACGCCGGGCCAGGTGACACTGTATGCGACCGCGTTCGGCGGGCCCATCGCGGTAATGTACGCGGCCCGCCATCCGGAGCCGCCTCCGTGCCGACTGCCGCCCTGGATCTCGAGCTCGCCGCCGCCTGCGCCGTCGCCCGCGAAGCGGGTGCCCTGGCGCTCCGCCGCTTCCGCGGCCGCGACCGCCTGGCGATCGAGCACAAGGGGCTGCAGGACCTCGTGAGCGAGGCCGACCGCGAGGTCGAGGCGGTGATCCGCGGCCGGCTCGCCACGCTGTTCCCGGCGGACGGGTTCCTGGGCGAGGAGGGCGGGCACGCACCGGCCGGTGCGGCGACCTGGGTGGTCGATCCGATCGACGGCACCTGGTGCTTCTTGAACGGGATCGCCTCCTGGTGCGTGAGCCTCGCCCGGGTCCGCGACCGGCGGATCGAGCTCGGGGTGATCCACGACCCGTGCGCGGGGGAGCTGTTCGCCGCGCGGGCGGGCGGCGGGGCCACCCTCGACGGCGCGCCCATCCGGGTGGCCGAGGCGCGCACGCTCGCCGATGGCACGGTCTCGGTCGGCTTCTCGCACCGCTCGCGGCCCGAAGAGGTGGCGCCGATCTTCGGCCGGCTGCTCGAGGCGGGCGGGATGTACCACCGCCACGGCTCGGGCGCCCTGGGCCTCGCTTGGACCGCCTGTGGGCGGCTGATCGGCTACGTGGAGCCGCACATGAACAGTTGGGACGCGCTCGCGGGCCTCCTCCTGGTCGAGGAGGCGGGCGGCCGGGTCAGGGAGTTCCTCGCGGGCGACGGGCTCTTCCGGGGCAACCGCGTGCTGGCCGCCGCCCCGGCGATCTACCCGCTGCTCGAGGAGCTCACGGGCTGGCGCTGAGCGGCCGGCTCAAAGCGGCGCGCAGGCCCGCTCGAGCCAGGCGCGATCGGCCGGATCCTCGAGCAGCGGCGCGATCTCTTCGAAAACCCGGGCGTGGTAGGTATCGACCCACCAGCGCTCCTCCGGGGTCAACAGCGCCGGGACGACGAGCCGGCGGTCGATCGGGCAGAGGGTGAGGGTGCGGAAGCCCAAGAGCTCGCGCTCGCCCCCCTGGGGCTTGCCGCGGCTCTCGACGAGCACGAGGTTCTCGGTGCGGATCCCGTACGCCCCCGGCGCGTAGTAGCCCGGCTCGTTCGAGAGGATCATGCCGGCCGCGAGCTTGGCGCCACCGCCGGCCTTGGAGATCCGCTGCGGTCCCTCGTGGACGCAGAGATAACTCCCGACCCCGTGGCCCGTGCCGTGGTCGAAGTCGAGGCCGCGGCGCCAGAGCGCGAGCCGGGCGAGGCAGTCGATCTGGCTGCCCGTGGTGCCGACCGGGAAGACCGCCTCGGCGATCGCGATGTGGCCTTTCAAGACCAGCGTGAAGCGCTCCTTGACGGCGTGCGGCACCTCGCCCAGAGCGATCGTGCGGGTGACGTCGGTCGTGGCATCGCGGTATTGGCCGCCCGAGTCGACCAGATAGACCGTGCCGGGCTCGAGCGGGCGGTCGCTCTCGGGTGTGGCGCGGTAATGCGGCAAGGCCGCGTTCGGCCCGACCGCCGAGATGGTCGGGAAGGCGGCCCCCTCGTAGAGCGGATCCGCGGCCCGCTCGAGCTCGAGCCGGTCGGCCGCGGCGATCTCGCGGATCCCGGCTGCGAGCCCCTCGCGATCCAGCCAGGCGAGGAACCGGACCATGGCCGCCCCGTCGCGCCGCTGGGCGGCGATCGCGCCTTCGATCTCGACGGGGTTCTTGATCGCCTTGGCGAGCCGGATCGGGTCGTCGGCCTCGATCAGCCGGGCCCCGGCGCGCTCCAGCCGGTCGAGGAAGCCCAGATGGACCTCGGCCGGATCGGCCAGCACGGCGCAGCCGGCCGCACCGAGCTCGTCGAGCGCGGGGAGCAGCCGCTCGACCGGCTCGATCTCGACCGCGTCGTCGAGCCGGAGCTCCGGCCCGACTTTCCGTGGATCGACGAGCCAGCGGCAGCGGCCGTCGGCATCCAGGATCGCGAACGAGAGGCAGAGCGGGTTGTAGGGGATGTCCCGGCCGCGGACGTTCAACAGCCACGCGACACAGTCGGCGGCGGTGACCAGGAGGTGGTCGGCGCCCTTGCGATGGAGCTCCTCGGCGATCGCTTGCCGCTTCTCGGCCGAACTCTTGCCGGCGAAGCGCTCGGGATGGAGGAAGGCACGGGCCGTGGGCGGGGCCGGCCGATCGGTCCAGATCCGATCGACCGGGTTCGGCTCGAGGAAGAGGAGCCGGGCGCCCTTGGCGCGGGCGAGCTTGCCGAGCCGCTCGTACTCCTCGCGGCGCAGGAGGAAGGGATCGAGCCCGAGCCGCTCGCCGCCGCGCAGATGCTGCTCGAGCCAGCGCGTGGGCGGGGTCTCGGCGAGGTTGTGGCGCTCGAAGAGGGTGGGATCGACCTGCTGCTCGAGCTGGACGGTGTAGCGCCCGTCGCTGAAGACGGCCGCCCTCTCCGGCAGCACGACCACGGTCGCAGCCGAGCCCGTGAAGCCCGTGAGCCAGGCGACCCGCTCGGCCGAGGGTGGCAGATACTCGCTGCCCTGCTCGTCGGTGCGCGGCAAATAGAACCCATCCGCGCCGGCCTCGGCGAGGGCGCGGCGCAAGGCCTCGAGACGAGCGGCGTGGGGCGCGGGCATCGGCGGCTCCGGCTGCAGGTGCTGCGGGCTTAGCCGAACCGCGGACGGGCGGGGAGCCCTCGCGCGGCGCAGCCGGTGGGCGCGCGGCGGCTCGTCCGGATCGCCCGTTCGAGGAGCACGGAAGCCCCGGCCGACCGGGGCGACCCGCTGGCCCCTCGGGCGCTTGCCGAGCGGGCGGGGAGGCGGCCTCTCAGCGCAGCGGGGCCATCACCATGACCATCTGGCGACCTTCGAGCTTCGGCATCTGCTCGACCTTGGCGCGGTCGGCGACGTCGTTCTTGATCCGCTCGAGCAGGCTCGTCGCCAGATGGGTGTGCGCCATCTCCCGTCCCCGGAACCGCAGGGTGACTTTGACCTTGTCGCCCTCGTCCAGGAACTCCTTCACTTTCCTCATCTTGATGTCGTAGTCGTTCTCGTCGATGCCCGGCCGCATCTTGATTTCTTTGATTTCGATCACGCGCTGCTTCTTGCGCGCGGCGGCGGCCTTCTTCTGGGCCTCGTATTTGAACTTGCCGTAGTCGAGGATCTTGCAGACCGGCGGCCGGGCGGTCGGCGAAATCTCCACCAGGTCCAACCCGGCCTCTTCCGCCCGTGCGAGGGCTTCCCTGAGCGAGACGACACCCACCATGTTGCCGTTCTCGTCGATCAGCCGGACCTCGGGTGCGTCGATCATCCGGTTGATGCGATACTCGTCCTCGCGGGCCGCTGCTGCCATGTAGCCTGCTCTTCCTCCGTTGCGGATACACCCGCGGGCGCGCCGGCCGCTCCGCCGCCGCGCCCTTGCTCCTCACCTCGCCCCGTTACGCGGGACGCACGAGATCAGGTGGGGTCGACTCTCGAAGACACAAGGCGACGGCGGCGTCAAGCGCGAGCGTTTCCTGGCCCTGGCTGCCGAGCCGGCGCAGCGCCACGGTCCGCTCGGCGGTCTCGCGAGCCCCCACCGCCACGATGAAGGGCACCTTGGCGAGGCTGTGCTCGCGCACCTTGTAGCCGATCTTGTCCGGCCGGAGGTCGAGCTCGACGCGTACACCCGCCGCCTCCAGCCGAGCGGCCACCTCGCGGGCGTAGGCGTCGGCCTCGTTGGTGATGGTCGCCACCACCGCCTGGACCGGCGCCAGCCAGACCGGCAAACGGCCGGCATAGTGCTCGATCAAGACCCCGATGAACCGCTCGAGCGAGCCCAGGATCGCCCGGTGCAGCATGACCGGCCGGTGCTTGGCGCCGTCCGGGCCGATGTAACTCGCGTCGAGCCGCTCGGGCAGGACGAAGTCGACCTGCAGCGTGCCGCACTGCCAATCGCGGCCGATCGCGTCTTCGAGCACGAATTCGAGCTTCGGCCCGTAGAACGCCCCTTCACCGGGGTTGAGCTCGGGCTCGACGCCGGCTGCCGCACAGGCCTCGCGCAGGGCCCGCTCGGCCTGGTCCCAGACCGCGTCCGAGCCGGTGCGGACCGGCGGCCGGTCGGAGAATTTCACCTTGAAGGAGGGGAAGCCGAGATCGGCGTAGACCGAGCGCAGGAGATCGACGAAGGCGACGCTCTCGCTCGTGATCTGCTCGGGGGTGCAGAAAATGTGGGCATCGTCCTGGGTGAAGGCGCGCACCCGCATGATGCCGTGCAGGGCACCCGACGGCTCGTTCCGGTGACAACTGCCGAACTCGGCCATCCGCAAGGGCAGGTCGCGGTAGCTCTTGATGCCCTGGTTGAAGATCTGCACGTGGCAGGGGCAGTTCATCGGCTTCAAGGCGAAGGCGCGCTCCTCCGCCTCGAGGGTGAACATGTTGGCGCGGAACTTCTCCCAGTGGCCCGAGCGCTCCCACAAGGAGCGGTCGACGAGCTGCGGGGTGCGGACCTCGAGATAGCCGGCGCGGGCGAGCCGGCGGCGGATGTAGTCCTCGAGCGCGCGCCAGAGGACCCAGCCCCGCGGATGCCAGAAGACCGCCCCGGGCGCCTCCTCCTGGACGTGGAAGAGGTCCATCTCGCGGCCGAGCCGGCGGTGGTCGCGCCGCTCCGCTTCCTCGAGCTGGCGGAGATAGGCGTCGAGCGCGGCCTTGCTCGGAAAGGCGGTGCCGTAGATCCGCTGCAGCTGCGGGTTGCGGTGGTCGCCGCGCCAATAGGCGCCCGCGACTTTCAAAAGCTTGAAGGCGCCGATCCGGCCGGTGGACGGCCCGTGCGGGCCGCGGCAGAGGTCGAACCAGCCGTTCTGGTGGTAGATCGTGACCGGCTCGCCCTCGGGGATCGCGTCCAGGAGCTCGAGCTTGAAGCGCTCGCCCATGGCGGCGAACCGCCGACGGGCCTCCTCGCGGCTCACCTCCTCGCGGCGGAACGGCACATCCGCCCTCACGATCTCGGCCATCCGCGCCTCGATCTTGGCGAGATCGTCGGTCGAGAAGGGCTGCTCGCGCCAGAAGTCGTAATAGAAGCCGGTCTCGATCGGCGGGCCGATCGTCACCTGGGTTCCCGGGAAGAGCTCCTGGACGGCCTGGGCCATGACGTGGGCGCAGTCGTGGCGGAGGATCGGCAGCGCCTCGGGATCCTCGGCGCGCAGGATGCGGACCCGGGCATCCCGCTCGATCGGCCGATCGAGATCACGGACCTCGCCGTCGACCTCGACGGCGACCGCCGCCTGGGCGAGCCGCCGGCCGATCGCCTCGGCCACCTCGCGGCCGGTCGGCGGCCGCTCGAACCGGCGGGTCGAGCCGTCCGGCAGGGTGACCGTCACCCCGCCCGGGCGCGCTTCGATCGCACGGGGCTCGGCGGCACTCGACATCGGCTCGGGATCCTGCTTCGTGGTCGAAAGACGCTGCGGGCGGCCGCGCTCGAGCGGCCCGGCTCGCCGGGGCAAGGTGCCGTTGCCGCGGGCGCGGTGTCAACCGCGGGGCGACCTCGAGGCGCGGGTGTCGGGTTCGGCTCTCGAAAGCAGCCCGTCGTAAAGGTCGAGGAGCCGGCGGCCCACCCGCTCGAGCGCGAAGGTCTCGGCGGCGAAGGCGCGGGCCCGGAGCGCGAGGCGGGCCCGGACTTCCTCGTCCATGGCGATCGCCCGGCCGATCGCCCAGGCGAGCTCGCCGGCATCGCCGGCCCGGACGATCCAGCCGGTCGAGGCCGGCTGGACGCATTCGGGGAGCGCCCCCAGGCCCGAGACGATCACCGGGCGACCCATCGCCTGGGCGGCGGCGATCACCCGGGCCGAGGGCAAGGGCTCGATCGCCGGCAGGATCACGACGTCGGCGAGCTGGAGGGCAGCCGGCTCGTCTTCGGGCGGGGCGCCGAAGCGGACCTTCTCGCCGAGCCCGGCCGTGCGGATCGCCCGCTCGATCTCGCGGACATAGGCCGGTTCGGCATCCGTG
The DNA here is from genome assembly GCA_023512415.1 of Geminicoccaceae bacterium. Taxonomy (GTDB): domain Bacteria; phylum Pseudomonadota; class Alphaproteobacteria; order Geminicoccales; family Geminicoccaceae; genus JANXAZ01. Next base: position 6,331 of record JAILZQ010000181.1, read on the forward strand.
CTGCCGACCAGGACGGCGACCACGTCCTCGCTCGCCCCCCGCGCGAGCGCCTCGATCAGTACGAGATGGCCGTGCGCCCGCACGAGCGGCCCGGGCACGACCAGGATCCGCCGGCCGAGGTCGAGCCCCCAGCGCTCGGCCACCGCCGCGACCCGCGGCCCGTGCACCCGCTCGGGATCGTGCTCGGCGAGATCGACCGCGGGCGGGACCACCCGGATCCGTTCGGTGGCGATCCCGTGCTCTTGGGTCAGAGCCTCGGCGACCCATTCGGAGACCGCGATCATCCGCGGTGCGGCGAGCAGAGCCGCCTCGCCCGGGCCGCCGAGCTCGAGCCAGGCCGGATCGTGGATCGTCGCGAGCCAGGGCAGGCCCGCGCGCTCGACCGCGGCGCGGGCGAGGGCCGCACCCGCCGGCCGCTGCAGGTGGACGAGGCGGACGCGCTAGGCCGCGAGCAGACGGCCGAGACGGTGGGCGGC
>JAILZQ010000182.1 GCA_023512415.1 Geminicoccaceae bacterium
CGGCAACGCCGAGAAGCTCTACCCCGCGGTCTGGCGGGCGCTCGCCCGGCTGCCGGCCGGCGCCCGCTCGGGCGAGGTGGGCGACGTCGGGGCGGTCAAGGAGACCGCCCCGCATTTGATCGACGGTTTCGACGGGCGCACCCGCGCCTTCCTCGAGGTGCAGCAGGGCTGCGACCATCGCTGCACCTTCTGCATCATCCCCTACGCCCGCGGGCCGTCGCGCTCCGTGCCGCCGGCCGAAGTCGTGAACCGTGCGCGCCGGCTGCTCGAGGCCGGCTTCGCCGAGCTCGTGTTGACCGGTGTCGACCTCACCTCCTGGGGCCTCGATCGCGCCGGCCGGCCGCGGCTCGGCGATCTCGTGGCCGTGCTCTTGAACGCCCTGCCGGATCTGCGGCGGCTGCGGCTCTCCTCGCTCGATCCGGCGGAGATCGACCCCACGCTCGAGCGGCTCTTGGTCGAGGAGCCGCGGCTCATGCCGCACGTCCATCTCTCGGTGCAGGCCGGCGACGATCTGATCTTGAAGCGGATGAAGCGGCGGCACGACCGGCGCACCGTGATCGCGCTCTGTGGCCGGTTGCGCGGCGCGCGCCCCGAACTCGTCTTCGGCGCCGATCTCATCGCCGGCTTCCCGACCGAGGAGGAGGCGATGTTCGCGCGCACCCTCGATCTGGTCGAGGAGGCGGGGCTCACCTTCCTGCACGTCTTTCCCTATTCGCCGCGGCCCGGCACGCCCGCGGCGCGGATGCCGCAGGTGCCTGCCCCGGTCCGCCGCGAACGCGCGGCCCGGCTGCGCGAGGCGGGCGAGCGCCGGCGTACGGCGTTCCTCGCGGCGCAGGTAGGTCGGCGCGTGCGCGGGCTGGTCGAGCAGGGCGGTCGGGGTCACACCGACCAGTTCGCGCCGTTCCGCCTCGCAGGAGAGACGCTGCCGGCCGGGCGGATCGTCGAGCTCGCGATCGAGGGCTTCGACGCGGCCGGGCTCTCGGGCAGGGCGGCATGAACGGCGGGCGCACCGGCTGGCTCGGCCGGCTCAGGGCCGGGCTGCAGCGCTCCTCGACCGCGCTCAAAGAGCGCGTGCTCGGCGCGCTGCGCCGCAAGAAGCTCGACCAGGAGACCCTCGACGAGCTCGAAGAGGCGCTGATCCTCGCCGATCTCGGCGTCGAGACGGCGCAGAGCCTGGTCGCGAGCTTGAAGAAGGAGCGGTTCGGCAAGGAGGTGAGCGAGGAGGAGGTCCGCGAGTTCCTGGCCGAACGGATCGCGGCGATCCTGGAACCCTTGGCCGAGCCGATCCCGCACCGCGAACGATACCGGCCGCAGGTCGTGCTGGTCTGCGGGGTCAACGGTACGGGCAAGACCACGACGATCGGCAAGCTCGCCAAGCAGGCGAAAGATGCGGGCCTTTCGGTCGTGCTCGCGGCCTGCGACACCTTCCGCGCCGCGGCGGTCGAGCAGCTCGCGATCTGGGGCGAACGGAACGGCGTGCCGGTGATCCGCGGCAAGGAAGGCGCGGATCCAGCCGGGCTCGCCTACGGCGCCCTCGAGCGGGCGAGGGCGGAGGGTGCCGACCTGCTCCTGATCGACACCGCCGGGCGGTTGCACAACAAGCAAGCCCTCATGGACGAGCTCAGGAAGATCGTCCGTGTGCTGAAGAAGCTCGACCCGGACGCACCACACGACACGATCCTCGTGTTGGACGCCACGACGGGCCAGAACGCCCATGCCCAGGTCGAGATCTTCAAGAGCATGGTGGACGTATCGGGTTTGATCGTCACGAAATTGGACGGGACCGCCAAAGGCGGGGTGGTCGTGGCACTCGCCCGGCGCTTCGCCCTGCCGGTCCACGCGGTAGGTGTGGGCGAGGGGATCGACGATCTGCGGCCCTTCGAGGCTCGCGCCTTCGCCCGCGCGCTCTTGGGGCTCGACAACGGCAGCTGAAGCCGCGAAGCGCGCAAGCGGGTGCGCGAGCGCCGAAGCGGGCGAGGGAGCATGCAGCACAACCTGGTCGAGACGATCCTGGGCGCGGTCGTGCTGGCGGTGGCCGTGGCCTTTTTCGGCTGGGCCTACGGCCAGAGCACGGCGGGCGATCCCGGCGGCTACGAGCTGGTCGCGCGGTTCGAGCGGATCGACGGGCTCGAGGTCGGCGCCGATGTCAAGATCGCCGGGATCAAGGTCGGTCGGGTCCTCTCCCAGGAGGTCGACCCCGCGACCTACCGGGCCAAGGTCCGTTTTTCGGTCAAGGCCGGGCTCGAGATCCCGGCCGACAGCACCGCCGCGGTCGCGAGCGCCGGGCTTTTGGGCGGCAAATATCTCTCGCTCGTGCCGGGTGGCGAGGATCGCATGCTCAAGGCCGGCGAGGAGCTCACCTTCACCCAATCCTCGGTCAACCTCGAGGATCTGATCGGCCGTTTCATCTTCAGCGGCCAAGGTGGGCAAGGCAGCGGCAAGGCGCCGGGGCCGTGAAGGGTCCACTCGCCCTCGCTCTCCTTTTGCCGCTGCTCGTCGCGGGCGGGCCCGCCGCAGGGCGACCGAGCGAGCCCCATCGGATCGCCGTTCTGCGGGCGCTCGACAAGGTGACGGCGCGGGTGAGCACCCTCGAGGCGCCGGTCGACGCGGAGACCCGCTTCGGCACCCTCGTGATCACCCCGCGGGCCTGCCTCGTCGCGCCGCCGATCGACCCACCCGAACGGGCGGCGTTCCTCGAGATCCGCGATCGCAGCCCGCGCGGCGAGCGCCAGGGCCTGCTCTTCAGCGGCTGGATGTTCGCCTCGAGCCCGGGGCTCTCGGCGCTCGAACACCCGATCTACGACCTCTGGCTGCTCGATTGCCGCGAGCCGGCGGCCGGCCCCCCGCCGGACCCGACCAGATCCAGGGCGTACCCCTGAGGATCCTTCGGGAAGGTGGCCGGCCGGGCGATCGCCGCCTTGAGCCGCAGCAGGTAAGCGGCACGCGGGATCTCGATCGCGCCGAATTGGCGCAGATGGTCGGTGACGAACTGGGTGTCGAGGAGGGTGAACCCGCCGGCCCTGAGCCGTGCCACGAGCTCGACCAGCGCGACCTTCGAACTGTCCCGCTCGCGCGAGAACATCGACTCGCCGAAGAAGGCCGAACCGAGCGCCACGCCGTAAAGGCCGCCCACGAGGGCACCCGCACGGCGGAACTCGATGCTGTGGGCATGGCCCATGCGCGCGAGCGCGTCGTAGAGCTCGATCAGTTCGTCGTTGAGCCAGGTCGAGGGACGATCGGGTGTCGCCTCCGCGCAGGCCTCGATCACCGCGCGGAAGTCGCGATCGACGGTGATCTCGAACCCGCCTTTGCGGATGGTCCGGGCGAGGCGGCGCGGGACGTGGAACCGATCGAGGGGGATGATGCCGCGCACCTCCGGGTCGACGAGGTAGACGGTCGGATCGTCGCGCCCGTCGGCCATCGGAAAACGGCCGGAGGCGTAGCAGCGCAACAGCCGGTGCGGGGTCAAGACCAGCATCGCCGCGCCCGGCCCGTGGTGCCCTCCGGGCTCAGCCTCGCCAGCCTTGCAAGAACTGGCCGAGCCAGCGGGTGTCGTAGCGTCCGCTGCGGACCTCTTCCGTGGCGAAGATGGCGCGCAGGAGCGGCAGGTTGGTCGCCATGCCGTCGATCACGTATTCGGCCATGGCGCGCTCGAGCCGCCGGATCGCCTGGGCGCGGTCGGAGTCGTGGACGATCAGCTTGGCGATCAAGCTGTCGTAGTGCGGCGGCACCGTGTAGCCGGCGTAGAGCGCGGAATCGACCCGCACACCCGGCCCGCCCGGCGGGTGGTAGGCGCTCACCCTTCCGGGTGCCGGGGTCAAGGTCCGGGGATCCTCGGCGGTGACCCGGACCTCGATCGCGTGGCCCTGGATCCGGATCCGATCCTGGCGCAAGCGGAGCCGTTCGCCGGCGGCCACGCGGATCTGCTCGCGAACGATGTCGACCCCGGTGACGAGTTCGGTCACCGGGTGCTCGACCTGCAGCCGCGTGTTCATCTCGATGAAGTAGAAGGCGCCGTCCTGCCAGAGGAACTCGACCGTGCCGGCGTTCGCGTAGCCGAGCTTGCCGAGGGCCTTGGCCACCCGCTCGCCGATCTCGGCGCGCTCGTGCGCGGACAGCACCGGCGAGGGGGCTTCCTCGACGACCTTCTGGTGGCGGCGCTGCAGCGTGCAGTCGCGCTCGCCCAGATGCACGAGGTTGCCGTGCAGATCACCCAGGACCTGGATCTCGATGTGGCGCGGCCGGTCGAGATAGCGCTCGAGATAGACCCGATCGTCGCCGAAGCCGAGCTTCGCCTCGCGCCGCGCGAGCCGCAGCGCCTCCTCGAGCTGCGAGCGGTTCTGCACCACCGTCATGCCGCGGCCGCCGCCGCCCGCTGCGGCTTTGATCAGGAGCGGGAAGCCGATCCGCTCGGCCGCGGCGAGCGCCTCGGCATCGCTGCCGATCGCCTCCTCGCTGCCCGGGACGACCGGCAGGCCGAGCTCGGCGGCCGTCTTCTTGGCCAAGATCTTGTCGCCCATGATCCGCAGATGCTCGGGCGACGGGCCGATGAAGGTGAAGCCGTGCTCGATCACCATCTGGGCGAAGTCGGCGTTCTCGGCGAGGAAGCCGTAGCCCGGATGGATGGCGTCGGCCCCGGTGATCTCGGCGGCGGCCAGGATCGACAAGGCGTTGAGGTAGGATTCCGAAGCGGGTGGCGGGCCGATGCAGACGCTCTCGTCGGCGAGCCGCACGTGCATCGCCGTGGCGTCCGCCGTGGAATGGACGGCGACCGTGGCGATCCCGAGCTCGCGGCAGGCGCGCAGGATCCGGAGCGCGATCTCCCCCCGATTGGCGATCAGGACCTTGCGGAACAAGGCGCTCACTCGACGATCATGAGGGGCTCGCCGAATTCGACCGGCTGGGCGTTCTCGACGAAGATGCGGGTGACCCGGCCGCTCCTCGGCGAGCGGATCGAGTTCATCACCTTCATCGCCTCGATGATCAACAAGGTCGCACCCTCGCGCACCTCCTGGCCGACCGTGACGAACGGCGCCGCACCCGGCTCGGGTGCGAGATAGGCCGTCCCGACCATGGGCGAGGTGACGAGCCCCGGATGGTTGAGCTCGCTCGCCGGGGGCTCCGCGGCCACCGCCGCCGTCGCGGGCGGAACGGGGGCCGCGGGTGCGGCGGGCAGCGCGAGCGCGTGCACGTCCACGCTCTGCTGGATCTGGCGGACGACGCGGATCCGCGCGTCGCCCTGGCCGATCTCGATCTCGGTGAGGCCGGTCCGCTGCAGGAGCTCGGCGAGCTTCTCGACGTAGGCGATGTCGATGTCGAAGGTGGCCATGCACGGTTCCGAGGAGCGGCGCTCGAGCGCCCCGACCCGACGAGCCCGGGGAAGGACATCCGATCGGCCGGTCGCCGAGGCCGGCGGTCGGTCGGGGAGCGGACACACGAGACCCGGGCGGCGCCGGCCGGGCCGTCGCGCCGACCGCCGTCTATAGCAGGCTCGGCAGTACCTGCAACCGCCGATCGAGCTGCCCGCCGCCCAGCCGCCGCCGCGTGGCCCCGTCGTCACGCCCGCGGGTCGACCCGCACGACGATCCGCCCTTCGACCTTGCCCTCGAGGAAGCGCGGGGCCGTGGCGGGCACGTGCGCCAGCTCGATCACCGAGGTGATCGCGTCCAGGCGCGCGAGGTCGAGGTCGCGGGCGAGCCGGGCCCAGGCGCGCTCGCGCTCCGGCATCGGGTTCATGCTCGAATCGATCCCGACGAGCCGGACACCCCGGAGGATGAACGGATAGACGGTGGTGACGAGCTCGCCGCCGCCGGCGTTGCCGCAGGCCGCCACCACCCCGCGGTAGCGCACCGCTTTGAGGAGCCCCGCGAGGACGGCGCCGCCCACCGCGTCGACCGCTCCGGCCCAGCGCGCGGAGGCGAGCGGGCCCTTGCCGCTCTCGGCGACCTCCCGCCGGTCGACCACGGAAGCGGCGCCGAGTTCCTTCAGCCGGGCCTCCTGCTCCGGCCGGCCGGTCGCGGCCACCACCCTGAAGCCGGCGCGGGCGAGCAACAGGACCGCGACGCTGCCGACCCCGCCCATGGCCCCGGTGACCAAGATTTCGCCGTCGCCCGGCCGCACCCCCTGATCCTCGAGCGCGAGCACGCAGAGCGCGGCGGTGAAGCCGGCCGTGCCGATCGCCATGACCCGACGCGGATCGAGGCCTTCCGGGATCCGCTGCAGCCAGTCGGCCTTCAGCCGAGCGAGCCGGGCGAGACCACCCCAGTGCCGCTCGCCCACACCCCAGCCGGTCGAGAAGACGAGCTCGCCCGGCCGGAAGCGGGCATCGCTCGAGGCCACGACCCGGCCCGCGAGGTCGATGCCCGGGACGAAGGGGAAGGAGCGGACGATCCTGCCGGCGCCGGTGATGGCGAGCGCGTCCTTGTAGTTGAGGGTCGAGCAGAGCACCTCCAGCAGCACCTCGCCCTCGGGCAGGGCGTCGACCGGCAGGTTCTCCAGCCGCGCGACCGTGCGGCCGTCCTCCTGGTGCAGCACGAGGGCTTCGAACGTCTCGGCCATGGGCTTCCTTCCGGGGCGGTAACGCGGTCTCTTCTCCCCACTCGGCCGGAGCCTGTCGAGGGGCGGGTCAGCGCAGGGTCGGGCCGCGCGACCAGAAGCCGTCGCCGCGCGCCCGGGCGAGCCGCTCGAGCTGGAGGTAGCCGGCGGGGGCGTCGGGGCGGGCGAAGGCGAGCCCCTCGAGCAGGAGCCGGGCGGCCAGGTCGTCGGGCGGCTCGAGCAGGCGGGGACCCTCCTGCGTGCAGATC
>JAILZQ010000183.1 GCA_023512415.1 Geminicoccaceae bacterium
CCAAAAAGCGCGTGGAGTGGCCCGAGCCGACCTCGAGGACGAGGCGCGGGCGGCGGTCGGCCACGAGCGTATACGCGACCGCGGCGTCGAGCCGCGGGAACCAGTCCTGGTCGAGCCGTGGCTGGGGCGCCGGCCCGGCCATCCGGGCGAGGGCTGCGGCGCGCCGCTCGGCGCGTGCGAGCGTGTCGAGGAAGGCCGGCTCGTGGGCGGCCAACAGCGGCTCGAGCTCGGGACAGGTGGCGGGCGGGCGGATCCGCTCGGCGTGTCGGTAGGGGAGGAAGAAGCCCCGCCCGCTCAAGGCTCGAGGACCATGCCCTCGCGGCCGACGCAGGAGCCCGGCCGGCGCGCCGCGAGCTCGGCGTCGATGTGGTCGAGCTGGGTGTCGTCGCGCTCCGGGTCGTGGTGGAAGGTCACGAGCCGCTCGGCGCCCGCCACCTCGCACAGGCGCAAGCCCTCCTCCCAGGTCGAGTGGCCCCAACCGCGGAAGCGCGGCATCTCGGCATCCGTGTAGGTGCAGTCGTAGACGACGAGCTGGGCGCCGGCGATCAGCTCGAGCACGCGCTCGTCGTGGCCCCGCTCGGGATGCTCGGTGTCGGTGACGTAGCAGACCGCACGGCCGCCGTATTCGACCCGGTAGGCCGTGGCGCCGCCCGGGTGGATCAGCGGCGCGGTGCGCACGCGCACGTTCGGGAACGGCTCCAACACCTCGCCCGCTTCGAAATCGTGGAAGCCGATGCAGGCGTGCATGATGTCGAGCGGGACCGGGAAATAGGGGCTCTCCATGAGCCGGCAGAGCACTTCCTGCAACGAGCGCCCCCGCGGTCGCAGATGCCCGGCCCAGAGTTCGAAGCAGTTGTCGGCTTCGTAAGCGGGCTTGAAGAACGGCAGCCCCAAGACGTGGTCGAGATGGGTGTGGGTCAAGAGGATGTGGGCGCGGTGGCGTCGGCCGTCGGCCGCGGCCATGGCGTTGCCGAGGACCCGCAGCCCCGTGCCGGCATCCAGGATCAGCCGATGCGGCCCGCAGCGGGCCTCCACGCAGGCGGTGTTGCCGCCGAACCGGCGGGTCGCCGGGCCCGGGCAGGGCACGGTACCGCGCACGCCCCAGAGCTTGATCCAAAAGTCGCTCGTGCCGCGCATCGCCCGACCCGGCCGTCGCTCCGCCCGCCGAGGATGACCCAGAATGAGCAGGAAAGCAGCACCGCATCAACCGCGCGCCCGGGGCGGAGGCCGCGGCACGTTAGCGAATTGTCAACCTTTACGGCCGAGACTGGCGCCCGGCCGCCGCGATCGGCCCGCGGCGGCTCGGTCCCACCAACCGGAGCCAAGGATGCGCACGCCCCTGCGAACCGCCAGCCTCCTCCTCGCCGCGCTCGCCCTCGCCGCCTCCCCCGCCCCGGCGGCGACCGCGACCGGCAACCTCGCGATCACCGCCGAGGTGGTCACGACCTGCAGGGTAGGGGCCGCCTCGCTCGACTTCGGCACCTACGGTGCCGGCCAGACGGCCGATCTGCGGGCGCAAGGCAGCATCGCCTACGAGGGCTGCGGGATCGGCCAGCTCAAGGTGCACCTGGACGGCGGGACCAGCCGGAACACGAGTGCTCGCACCCTCGTCAACGGTGCCGGCAACAGGCTCGCCTACCAGCTCTACCGCGACAGCGCCCGCAGGAGGGTTTGGGGGACGGGCTCGAACGCGCTCACCTTCACCCCCTCGAGCGGCACCGGCACCCTCGCGGTCTACGGCACGATCCCGGGCGGCCAGTCGGTGCCGGTCGGCCGCTACGCCGACACCGTCCTCGTGACCATCGAGTTTTGAAGCGGAGGGCGGTGCCCTGCGGTCGGGTACCGGCCGCTTGCCGGCCGTCGGGCGGCCTCGTAACCAGGCGCGGCCGAGGTCGCCGCGCGGCCCGGCGGGCGGGAGGTGGTGCCAGGTGACGGCGAGCGGGGCGGGCGAGGCGGGCAGCCGGGTGGTCTGCACGACCTGCTACATGTGCGCCTGCCGCTGCGGGATCCGGGTCCATCTCGAGAACGGCCGACCACGCTTCATCGACGGCAACCGGGCGCACCCGGTCAACCGCGGCGTGGTTTGCGCCAAGGGCTCGGCCGGGATCATGCATCACGAATCGCCGGCACGGCTGCGCGCCCCGCTCAAGCGGGTGGGCGAACGCGGCCGAGACGCCCTGGTCGAGATCTCCTGGGAGGAGGCCCTCGACATCGCGACCCGCTGGCTCGCCGAAGTACGGGCCACCGACCCCAGAAAGCTCGCCTTCTTCACCGGCCGCGACCAGAGCCAAGCCTTGACCGGCTTTTGGGCGGCGCAGTTCGGCACGCCCAACTACGCCGCCCACGGCGGCTTCTGCTCGGTCAACATGGCGGCTGCCGGCATGTACACCCTCGGCGGCTCGTTCTGGGAGTTCGGCGAACCCGACCTCGAGCACGCCCGGCTCTTCTTGATGTTCGGTGTGGCCGAGGACCACGACAGCAACCCCTTGAAGCTCGGTCTCGCCGCGATGAAGGCGCGGGGTGGGCGGATCGTCGCGATCAACCCGGTGCGCACGGGCTATGCCGCGATCGCCGACGATTGGCTGCCGATCCGCCCCGGCACGGACGGGCTCCTTGTCCTGGCGCTGGTCCACGAGCTGTTGCGCGCCGGGCGGATCGACGCGCCCTACCTCGCCGAATGCACGGATGCCGGCTGGCTCGTGGTCGAAGCACCGGGGACCGCCGGGGACGGGCTCTACGCGCGCGACCCGGCGGGTCGGCCGCTCTGCCGCGACCGGCGCACCGGGGCGCTCCTGCCGGCCGACGACCCTTCGGCCGCCCCTTCCTTGCGCGGGGCCGTGAGCTTGCCCGACGGCCGGCGGGCGCGGCCGGTCTTCGAGATCCTGGCCGAGCGTTTTCTCGATCCGGGTTTCGGCCCCGAGGCGGCGGCAGGCCCGACCGGGATCCCGGCGCCCACGATCCGGGCGCTGGCGGCCGAGCTCGCCCGCGCCGCCTTCGAGGCGCCGCCGTTCGTGGCCGAGCCCTGGACCGATTGGCGCGGTCGTCGGCACGCCGGGGTCGAGGGCCGGCCGGTTTCGATCCACGCGATGCGCGGGATCTCGGCGCACGCCAACGGTTTCCAGACCTGTCGGGCGATCCACCTCTTGCAGCTCCTGCTGGGGGCGATCGACCGACCGGGCTCGTTCCGCTTCAAGGCGCCCTGTCCGCGGCCGGTCCCACCCTGGCCGGTGCCCTGCGGCAATCCCTGGCAGGTGGCCCCCGGCCGGCCGATGCCCGGCATGCCGCTCGGCTATCCGACCGGGCCCGAGGATCTCTTGGTCGAGGCGGACGGCCGGCCCTGCCGGATCGACAAGGCGTTCTCTTGGGAGGCGCCGCTCGCCGCCCACGGCCTCCTGCACAGCGTGATCGGCAACGCCTGGCGGGGTGATCCCTACCCGATCGAGGTGCTCTTCCTCTACATGGCCAACATGGCCTGGAACTCGGCCATGGCGACGAGCGAGACGATCGCCATGCTGACCGACCGCGACCCGGCGACCGGTCGGTATCGGATCCCCAAGATCATCTACAGCGATGCCTTCTGGTCCGAGACGGTGGCCTACGCCGATCTCGTGCTGCCGGACACCACCTTTCTCGAGCGCTGGGACGCGCTCTCCCTGCTCGACCGGCCGATCGGCAAGGCCGACGCCTTGTGCGACGCCATCCGCCAGCCGGTCCTCGCTCCCGATCGCGACGTCCGGCCGTTCCAGGACGTCCTGATCGAGCTCGGCCACCGGCTGGGCTTGCCGGCCTTCACCCGCGAGGACGGCGGCCCGCGCTACCCGGGCGGCTATGCCGACTACCTCGTCCACCACGAGCGCGCGCCCGGGATCGGGCCGCTCGCCGGCTGGCGCGGTCCCGACGGAAAGTTGATCGGCAAGGGCCCGCCCAACCCGCGTCAGCTCGAGGCCTATGTCGCGAACGGCTGCTTCTTCGAACATCGCTTCCCGGCCGGCCGGCGCTACATGAAGCCCGTCAACCGCGACTATCTCGAGCTCGCGGTCGAGCTCGGCATGCTCTCGCGCGCCGAGCCGATCTTCGCGCGACTCTATTGCGAGCCCCTTCAGCGTTTCCGCCTCGCCGCCCGCGGCCACGGTGCCCTGCAGCCGCCCGAGGCCTTGCGGGCGCGGATCGAGCGGTACTTCGACCCGCTCCCCTTCTGGTATCCCTCGCCCGAGCTCGAGGCCGATCCCGAAGGGGCCTTCCCGCTCGCCGCCGTGACCCAGCGGCCGGCCGCCATGTACCATTCCTGGGGCTCGCACAATGCCTGGCTCAGGCAGATCCTGGGCGAGAACCGGCTGTGCATCGCGCGCACGACCGCCCGGGCCCTCGGCATCGAGGACGGCGATCCGGTCCGGGTGACGAGCCGCGTCGGCTCGATCCGGGCGATCGCCCGGCTGGTCGAGGGCGTCGAGCCGGGGACGGTTTGGACCTGGAACGCGATCGGCAAGCGGGCCGGGGCCTGGGGCTTGTCGCCCGACGCGCCCGAGGCGACGCGCGGTTTCCTGCTCAACCATCTGATCGACGAACTCGGGCCCGGGAGCGCGGAGGGGGCGCGGCTCGCCAATGCCGATCCGATCACGGGCCAAGCCGCCTGGTACGATCTCCGCGTGCGGGTCGAGAAGATCGCGCCGGGCGAGCCGGCCCTGGCCGAGCCGCGCCTCGCGCCCTTGCCGCGCCCGCCGGGCCTGCCCGACCCGCCCCCCGTTCTGACCTGGGGGGCCGTGTTCCGCGGCGCCCGCCGATGACCGCGCTCCCCGATCCGCCCCCGGCCCGCCGGCTGGGCCTGGTCATCGACCTCGATACCTGCGTCGGCTGCCAGGCCTGCGTGGTCGCCTGCAAGGAATGGAACGGCGGCGGGCCGGCCGGCCCGCTCGGCGACCTCGAGCCCTGGGGGGCGGCGCCCTCGGGGGCGTGGCTCAATCGGGTGCACGGTTTCGAGGTGGGCGAGGGCGAGGCCGGCCGGACCGTCTATTTCCCGCGCTCCTGTCTCCATTGCGAGAACGCGCTCTGCGTCACCGTCTGCCCGACCGGCGCCTCCTACAAGCGGGCCGAGGACGGGATCGTGCTGGTCGACGAGAGCAAGTGCATGGGCTGCGGGCTCTGCGCCTGGGCCTGCCCCTATGGTGCCCGCGAGCTCGACCGGCCGAGCGGTGTGATGAAGAAATGCACCCTCTGCGTCGATCGGATCGGCGACGAGCGGCTGCCCGCGGCCGAGCGCGAGCCCGCTTGCGTCGCGACCTGCCCCGCGCGGGCCCGGCATTTCGGCGACCTGGCCGACCCCGAAAGCGCGGTCTCGCGCCTGGTGGCCGAGCGCGGCGGGGTCGAGCTCTTGGCCGAGCTCGGCTACCGGCCGACCAACCGCTATCTGCCGCCGCGCCCGGGCCGGCGTCTCGCGGCGAGCGCCGAGCGGCTCGAGGACGCGCCCGCCGAAGGAGGCTTCCTCGGCTGGCTCGACCGGCTGCTCGGCGGCTGAGGGCCGGCAGCTTGCGTCCGGCCGCCTCGCTCCTCCTGTTCACGACGCTCTCGGGAGCGGGTTACGGGCTGCTCGCCGTCTGGGCGCTCTCGGGGCTCGCGGGCGTGCTGCCCCCCGAGCCGCTCGCCGGTGCCGTGGGCCTCGTCCCGGCGCTTCTGTTGATCGGTGGCGGGCTCCTCGCCTCGACCTTCCACCTGGCACGGCCGGATCGGGCCTGGCGGGCTTTCTCGCAGTGGCGGACCTCCTGGCTGTCGCGCGAGGCGGTGGCGGCGGTCGCGACTTTCGCCCCGGCCCTGGTCCTCGCCTTCGGTTGGCTCCTGGGCGGCCGGGTGCCGCCGCTCGCGGCATTCCTCTCGGCGGCCGGGGCCGGGCTCACGGTCCTCTGCACGGGCCAGATCTACGCGACCCTCGTGCCGGTCCCCCGCTGGCACCAGCCGCTCACCACGCCCGTCTTCCTGGCCATGGCGCTCGCCTCGGGGGCCACGCTCGCGGTCCTGCTGACGGCCGCCCTCGGCTCCGGCACGACCGCGGCCGGGCTGACCGCACTCGTGGCCCTGCCGCTCGCCTGGGGGCTCAAGCTCCTCTGGTGGCGATCGGGCGACCGGGCCCCGCCGCGCGCCACGGCCGCCGCGGCGATCGGGCTCGCCGGCGAAACGCCCGCCCGTCTGGTCGAGCCGGCGCACAGCGCGGGCAGCTGGCTGCTCGAGGAGACGGGCTTCCGGGTGGCGCGCCGCCACGCCGCACGGTTGCGGCGGCTCGCACTCCTGTTCGGCGTGGGGCTGCCCTGGCCCCTGCTCGCGCTCGGCCTGCTCGCCGGTGGCGGCTGGACGCTGCTCTTCGCGCTGCCGGCCGTGCTCGCCAAGGCCCTCGCCCTCGCGATCGAGCGCTGGCTGTTCTTCGCCGAGGCCCGCCATATGGTCGGCCTTTGGTACGGCGAGGCTGCGGTCTGAACGCCGCGCGAGACTTCGGCGACCGGCGCCTCTCTGCTCCGGCGCCGCGGGGCCGGTCCGAGGCGCGGCCGGCCGGGCCCCTGCCGCAGTCGCCCGGAACCCGCTTTCGCACCTGCTGTGCATGCCCGGTGCCGTGGCCCGGAGCGGCCCGCTCGTCGGTCCGCCGAGGCGGCGAGCCGGCGGGCGGCGCGGCGTCCGATTCCGTACCGGCCCGGGACTGCATGCCGCTCGAAGCGGCGGCGCGGAGCGCGGCGGCGGGCCACCGGCTCCCCGCCCGAAGCGTTCCGACAACCGGGATTTCCGGGACAGGTCGGGGCGGGGTGGGCCGGACA
>JAILZQ010000184.1 GCA_023512415.1 Geminicoccaceae bacterium
GTCGCGAGGAGCTCGGCCGCGTCGACCGGCTTGGTGAGGTAGCCCGAGAAGCCGAGCCGGCGGCAAGCCTCGCGCGATTCCGGGGTGGCATCGGCGCTCAAGGCGAGGATCGGCGGGAGCTCGGCGGGATCTTGCGCGAAGCGCAGGAGCTTGACCGCCTCCATCCCGCCGAGCCCGGGCATGCCGAGGTCCATGAGCACGAGATCGAAGCGCTCGCGCTCGATCCGCTCGACCGCGGCTTGGCCGTCCTCGACCAGGACGACCCTGTGGCCGGCCCGCTCGAGGATCGCTTTGATGACCTTCTGGTTCGTGCGGTTGTCCTCGGCGACCAGGATCCGGGCGCGGCGAGCGGCGGGGCGCGGGACGAGCGCCGGGGTGGCGAGCCCGCCGTCCGGTGGGGCGAGTGCCGCGCGCAGGCACGTCGCGAGGGCCGCGGGCTCGGGCTCGGCCGGCAGGTCGGCCAAAGTGAGGGTGGGGCTCTCGGCGGCGGCACCCACGGTGACGATGTCGACCCGCTCGGCGAGGTCGACGAGCGTCGCCGCGACCTCGGCGGGAGGTAGGCGGCTCGGATCGAGCAGGACGACGTGCCGGCCGGTGCCGGCCCGGACCGCTTCGGCGACGGAGGGAAGATCGAAGGCCTCGATCAGGCCGAGGCCGAGGCCGCGGATCCACTCGGCCAGGTCGGGACGGGCGGCGACCAGCACCACGGTGCCTTGCGGAAGGGGCTCGTCCGGCCGCACGGCCGGGTCGGTCTCGAACGGCAACTCGACCCAGAAGCTCGAGCCCCGGCCGGGGGCGCTCACCACGCCGAGCTCGCCGCCCGCGAGGCTCACGAGCTCGCGGGCTATGGCGAGGCCGAGGCCGGTACCGCCGTAGAGCCGGTGGGTGGTCGAATCGGCTTGCGTGAAGCGCTCGAAGATCGCTCTTTGGCGGTCGGGTGGGATGCCGATGCCGGTATCTTGGACCTCGAACCGCAGCCGCACCCGGCCGGCCTCGGCGGGCAAGGGCCGGACGTCGAGCAGCACACCCCCGACGTGGGTGAACTTGACCGCGTTGGCCAACAGGTTGAGCAGAACCTGGTGGAGGGCCTGGACCGGACCCACGAGGCGCCAGGGCGTGCGCGGGTCGATCCGCAGCCGCAAATACAGCCCCTTTTCGGCAGCCTGTTGGTGGAGGAGCCCGCGCAACAGTGCGAGGCGGGCGAGGAGGTCGAAGGGCACCCTGTCGAGCGCGTAGCAACGCTCCTCGAGGCGGGCGAGGTCGAGGATCTCGTTGACCAGACCCAACAAGGTGCGGGCGGCGCTGCGCACCGTGCCGTTCATCGCGGCTTGCTCGGGGTCGAGCTTCGTCCCGGCCAGGAGGTCGCTCATGCCGATGATGGCGTTGAGGGGGGTGCGGAGCTCGTGGCTCATCATCGCGAGGAAGCGGCTCTTCACCCGGCTCGCTTCCTCGGCCCGATCGATCGCGTGGTTGAGCTTGCCGAGCAGCACCGAGAAATAGGCCGGCAGGATCACGAGGGCGAGGAGGAGGGCGATGTCGAGCGCCGGGACGGTGCGCCACTCGGCGTTCGTGGTGATCACGAGCGCGAAGAGGGCGAGCGAGGTCCCGGCGGCGGCGAACAAGTACGGCTTGCCGAACCGGAAGCCGTGCCCGAGGATCACCCAGAGGAGGATGGGGTAGAAGAGCGCGGTGGCGAAGCCGCCGACCGCCATGACGCCGTTGAGGCCGACCGTGTCGATCAGCATCCCGGCGATCCGCCGAGCCGGTACGGCCCGCGGCCGTAGCACGATGTGGCCCAAGAGGAGGACGGCGAGGACCAGGCTCCCGCCGGCGATCGCGAGACCCCAGCAAACGATCTCGTCGCGGTCGGCGGTGTCGGCCGGCAGCAGCAGAACGTAGCCGGCGATGAACAGCGCGAAGAGGATGCGGATGACGGCCTGCTCGTGCTCGGTGTCGGGCCGGCCCTCGAGCCGCCGCCGGCACCAGCGGAGCAGGCCCCGCGGGCCGGTCCCGCGGGCGCGGTGCTGGCCTTCGGGAGCCGGGCGGGTCGGGGAGGGAACGGCCGCCATCCGCGTGTGCCCCACGCTCAGAGCCAAGCGCCGGCGCGCATCCGCCGCTCGAAGTCGGCGGCACTCAGGGGCGGACTCACGAAATCACCCTGCACCTGGTTGCAGCCGAGCGCCACGAGCCGTTCGAGTTGGCCCCGGGTTTCGACCCCCTCCGCGATCACGGTGAGGCCGAGGCTGTGGCCGAGATTGATGATCGCCCGCACGATGACCTCGTCGTTGGCGCTTTGCTCGAGGTTCTGGACGAAGGAACGGTCGATCTTGAGCCGGTGGACCGGCAGCCGCTTGACGTAGGAAAGGGAGGAGTAGCCGGTGACGAAGTCGTCGAGCGAGAGCGAGACGCCGAGCTGATGCAGGTACCGGAGGCTCGCCGCGGCGGTCTGGCTGTTCTCGATCACCGCGTTCTCGGTGAGCTCGACGTCCAACAGATCGGGGGCGAGGCCGGTCTCCTTGAGGACCCGCTCGATCAAGAGCTCGACCCCCCGCTCGCGGAACTGGACGGGCGAGAGGTTGACCGACAGCTGGAGATGGCCGAGCCCGCTGTCGCGCCACCGGCGGTGTTGGGCGCAGGCGGTCCGCAGGACCCAGCCGGTCAGGGGCGCGATGAGGCCGATCTCCTAGGCGAGCCGGATGAACTCGCCCGGCCGCAGCAGGCCGCGGTGGGGGTGGTTCCAGCGCACGAGCGCCTCGATCCCGACGATCCGCCGCGAGGCGAGCTCCATCTGCGGTTGGTAGTGAACGAGGAACTGTTCGGCGGCGAGCGCTTGGCGGAGCTCGCGCTCGAGGGTCACGGCGCGGCGGGCGGCGAGGTTCATCTCGCGGGCGAAGAAGCGGTAGGCGTCGCGGCCGGCGGCCTTGGCCCGGTACATCGCGAGATCGGCGTTCTTGAGCAGGGTCTCGGCGGTCCGTCCGTCGGCCGGGTAGAGGGTGACCCCGAGGCTCGCCGAGAGGTGGATCTCCTCGCCGTCGGCGACGAACGGCTCGGCGAACGCCTCGTTCAGCCGCCGGCACAGCTCGGCCGCGTCCTCGGGCCGCTCGATCTCGCTCTGCAGGATCACGAACTCGTCCGAGCGCAGCCGGGCGATCTGGTCGGTCTCCCGCAGCCGACCGGCCAAGCGCTGGGCCACGGCGCGCAGGAGCTTGTCGCCCACGGGCTCGCCGAACGCCTCGTTGACGCTCTTGAAGCGGTCGAGGTCGAGGTGCATCAAGGCCAGGAGTTCGCCCTGGCGGCGGGCGCGCGCGATCGCTTGCTCGAGCCGTTCGCGGAACCAGGGGAGGGTCTCGAGACCCGTGAGCGGGTCGTGGCGGGCGGCCTCGCCGCCGGCCACCTCGACGACCTTGAGCTCGGAGATGTCGAGGGCCACCGTGACGACCCGCTCCCCGGCGGCGGAGGCCGCGGAGGTGAGGGGGGCTTTGGTCACCGCGAGCCAGCGCAACCCGTTGGGTCCGAGCATCGTGTCTTGACGTGGCACGAGAAGCGGCTGGCCGCTCTCGCGGACCTTGTCGTCGAGCACGCCGTGTCGGGTGGCGAACTCCTCGCCGTGCACCTCGACCAGGCGACGGCCGATGACCGCCGTTCGGTCGACCCCGAAAAGTGTCTCGTAGGCGCGGTTGACGAAGGCGAGCCGACCCTGTTCGTCGACGGTGCTGATCGCCACCGGCAAACCGTCGAGCAGGCTCGCACGGATCGCCTCCTCCGACGGTCGGAAATCGCCGCCGCGCTCGGCCAACGCCCGCTCGAGCTCGTGGGCGCGGCGCGCCAGGAGCTGGCGTTGGCGACGCAGTGCCAAGAGATTGCGGGCCCGGGCGCGGAACTCGAGGTGATCGACCGGGCTCAACAGGAAGTCGGTCGCGCCCGCTTCGAGGGCCCGGTAGCAGTAGTCGCGGTCCTCGTAGACGGTGACCACCACCACCGGCACGTCGGCCAGGCTCTCGGTGGCGCGGATCTTGGCGATCAACGTGGCCCCGTCCATCTCCGGCATGTTGTAGTCGGTGACGACGAGGTCGGGCGGCAGATCGGTGGTCATCCGGGCGAAGGCTTCGACCGGGCTCGCGAAGGCGTGGACCTGAATGCCCTCCTCCACCGAACGGGCGAGGCGGGTCAGGATGTTCCGGCCGGTGACGCGGTCGTCGATCACGACGATCGTGGCCATGCGCTGATCGCCCGCGGGCTGAGGGCCGTGGCGCGGGGCACTGTCCCGCGTTCGACTGCAAGGTTAGAACCTTCGTCGCCCTGTATCAAGGATGAGGTGAAAATTTGGCTAAAATGCCAAGGATCGGCCCCCTTCCGGTCGCCGCGGGCCGCTGCCGAGCCTCTCCGGCCGACCCCGCCTTCGACGATCAACGCATTGAGATCGAACGGAAAGAGGGCCGCCCGTGGGGGCGGCCCTCTCCCGGGGTCCGTCTTGACGTCGAGCCGTCCCGAGCGAGGCGGTCCGACCCGCCCACGCCGAGGACGCGACAGAGACTAACGCAAAAGTTGAGGAAGCGCAAGGCCGACAGGGTCGCGGTTGAGCCGGGCGGCACTGCCGCGTCGCGGGCCGGACGATGAGCCGGGACTATCCGGAGCGGCCGGTGGTCGGCGTCGGCGCGGTGGTCTGGCGCGGCGATCGGGTCCTCTTGATCCGCCGGGACAAGCCGCCGCGCGCCGGCGAGTGGTCGCTGCCGGGCGGGGCCCAGGAGCTCGGCGAGGGGGTGCTCGAGGCGGCCCGTCGCGAGGTGCGCGAGGAGACCGGTCTCGAGCTCACCCGGGTCGAGCTCCTGACCGTCGTCGATTCGATCGGCCACGACGAGCAGGGTCGGGTGCGCTGGCACTACACCTTGATCGACGTCTGGGCGGAGGCGGCAGCCGGGGAGGCGGTGCCGGGGGGCGACGCCGCCGAGGTCCGCTGGTTCGGCCTCGACGAGCTCGAGGGGCTGGGTTTGTGGAGCGAGACGCTCCGGGTCGTGCGGCTCGCCGCCGAGCGACGGGCCGCCGCCCGCTGAGCCGCTCTCACTCCTCGCGATCGCCCGTGGCCAACACCCGCGCCAGGTTGCAGAGCGCTTCTTGATGCTTCCGGTTGGGGATGTTGGCGAAGTTGCGGGCGAGCTCGAGCAGCATGCGCTGCTGCGGCATGAGCTCGGCCTGCTTGGGCTTGATCTTGTGCTCGGGATCGGCGTCCTCGAAGAAGTAGCCGATGTCGACGCCGAGCGCCTGGGCGATCTGGTAGAGCCGACCAGCGGAGATCCGGTTGATGCCGGTCTCGTACTTGTGCGCCTGTTGGTAGGTGACCCCGATCAGCTCGGCCATCTGCTGTTGGGTGAGGCCCAGCATGATGCGCCGCTGGCGGATCCTGAGGCTCACATAATGGTCGATGTCGAGGGCGCGGCTGCGGCCACCGGCGCCGCGACCGACGACCTTGCTGGCGAGCTGGTTCATGAGGCGTGGTCTCCGGGGACTGAGGGCGGATCGTCGGGTCCGACTCGTTGCGCATCGGATTTGGTTAAAATACCGCCGGTTTTTTAAACTTCCAGAGAAAAGTGAATTTCTCATCAACCTGAAGAGCTTCGCTCTTCAAGCCGCCTCGCTCGCGACGAAGCCCCCGGCGGCCATCGCACCGACCACCCGATAGGCCGCCACGACGCTCGCCGCGGCCAGCGTCGGCGCGTTCCAGGCGGCCAGGTCGAACACTTCCGGGCGAGCCGCCGGCAGGAGCCGGCGCAAGAGCCGGCGGCCGTCCGCGAGCTCGGCCAGCACGTCCTGGCCGAGCAGCTCGTCGAGCCGTGGCTCGGCCGCCGCGAGGACCAGCGCCACCTGGCCCGGCCGGTAGGCCGGCAGCATGGTCTCGTCCTCGACCCGCCAAGCGAGCAGCTGGTCGTCGCGGACGGCGAGCGTGCCGAGCTCGGCCGGCTCGGCGAGCCCGCCCGGGCCGATCCGGCCGACGAGTGGGATCGCGCTGCGTCGCGGATGGCGACCGAACAGCAGGTATTCGGCCGAGGTGTCGAGGGCGCGGGCGAGCCGTTCGACGATCTCCGGCGGCGGGGCGTATTCGTCCCGCTCGTACGGGCCGATCGCCGTTTGGTGGCGTCCCACCAGCCGCGCCAGTTCGGCCTGGCGCAACCCCTTGGCGAGCCGGAGCGCACGCAGCCTCCGGCCGAAGGTCGAACCGTGCGCGATCACCGGATCTGTCCCCCGAGCGAGCCGCGACGGGCGTAGTTCTTAGCGGGAAAGAGTGAAGCTCGTCTACCGTTGCGTTGGTGCGAGGCGCTGGCGCGGTCTCGTCGCGAGCTCGGCCCGGCCCGGATCGAGCCGCACGTCGCCACCCCCGGCCCAGATCCGGGTGAGGTCGGCATAATGGCGCGAGAGCGGGTGGCCGAGCTGGCCCGTCGCGGTGATCGCCCGCACACCCGGCTCGGCCAGATCGACGACCAGCCGGAGCCCGGCCGCGTGGTGCGCCGGGAACGGCCCGCCCGGCCCTTCGGCTCGGTAGGCCGCCACCGCGAGCGTGGTCGCATCGCCCCCCACCGGCGGATCCGGCGAGAGCCGAGGGCCGAGAAGCGGCAGCTCGCCGAGCGGCCGGTGCGGCATCACCGCCCGGTGCTGCTCCCCCCAGCGCCACGCCCGGCGATCCGGGCCCAGTCGGGTGGCGAGTGCCCCGACCGCATCGGCGAGCGCCCCGGAAACGAGCTCG
>JAILZQ010000185.1 GCA_023512415.1 Geminicoccaceae bacterium
GATGACCACCAGGCCCATGGCGGCAAGGGTCTTTATTGCCTCGCGGACGGACGTCCTGCTGACATTCATTAATTCAGCCAGTTCCCGCTCGGGAGGCAGTTTATCGCCCGGCCTGAGCCTTCCCTCCAGTATGAGGGATTTTATTTGTGATACTATCCTTTCCGACCGGCTGGCGGCGGGTGAGCGGCTGCTCGACGACCCGCGCCTCTCGGCCGATCCGGAAGTCGCGCTCTGGCGGGCGATCGCCGCTGCGCGCCGGGCCGACTGGCCGCGTGCCGCCGAGGCCTTGGCCGCGAGCGACCGCACCTTCGAAGCTTACCCGGCCCGCCTTCGACGGCGGCTGGCCCCCCTCGTGGGACGGATCCTCGTCGAGGACGGCAAGCCCGAGGCCGCCTCGGCGGTTCTCGACGGCGCGAAGCGAGAGGAACCCGAGCCGCGCGAAGCTGCCCGGATCGCCCTCGTCGAGGGGTTGGCCCTGCTGCGTCGAGGCGCGCTCGAAGGGGCCGCTGCGGCCTTCCGGGTGGCCGCCGAGGGCGGCGATCCGGTGAGTGCGGTCGAGGCCCGCTACCATGCAGCCCGCCTGGTCCACGGGCGCGATCGCGGGGACCCTGCGGGGCTCTTGGCCGAGCTCGGCCGTCAGCGCCTGCTCTGGCGTGACCACCCGGCCGAGCCGGACATGCTCGCCGACCTCGTCGAGCTCACCGCGGCGGCGGGCCACTACGGCGAGGCGCTCGGGCTCGCCCGCGACCTCCTCGCCCGGTACCCCGGAGCGACGGGTTCCGCGCGGATCGCCGAGCGTAGGGGCGCCTGGTTCCGCACGCTGCTCGAAGGCGGCGGGGAGCGGCCCGCGGATGCCCTCGAGTCGCTACGGATCCTGCGGACCCACCGGGAACTCCTGCCGGAGGGCGAGGCGGGGGCCGCCTTGGTGCGCGCATTGGCCCGACGGCTCGCCGCGGTCGGCGTTCCGGGGGTGGCGGCCGCGGTCCTGGTCGAGCACGGCCTGCCCCGTTCGGCCGGGGCCGCTCGGGCGGAACTCACCGTCGAGGCCGCCGAGCTGCGCCTGCAGGCCGGGGATCGGGCGGGTGCCTCGGCGTTGTTGGACACCGAGGGTGGGAGCCTCGCGACGGCCCCCGCCGCGACGCGGACGCGTGCCGCTTCGCTCCGGCGGGCGGCGAGTTCCACCGATCCGGCGAACGGTCCGCCTTCCGGCCTCGATCCTGCCGGGCTCGCGCGCATGGAAACCGCTTGGCGGCAACGAGATTGGCGGACCGTCGCGGAGAGCGGGCCTGCCCTTCTCGCCGGGACCGACCTTCTCGACCCGGCGATCCGCCGGCTGACGCTCCGGGTGGCCCTGGCCCTGGCGGCCGACGGTCGGGCCGAGGCGGCACGGGAGTGGGTCGCCCGCCTGGGGCCGGACGCGGACGGGCCCGAGGCGCGCCTCGTGGGGCTGCTCGCGGGGCGGCCGGCGCTGGGCGGCGACGCGCTCGACATGGCGGCCGCGATCGACGGACAGCTCGCGGCCTTGCGGAGCGCACTCGGGCGCGGGCGCTGACGGCTCGTCATCATCCGCCCGCGGTGCCGGCGACCGACCGGCGTCGCCAAGCGAGTGCATGGGCGATCATCGTCTCGAGATCGTCGAACCGGGGGCGCCAGCCGAGTACCGCTCGGATCCGGGATGCGTCGGCCACCACCTCGGGCGGATCGCCGGGGCGGCGCGGCGCCGGCCGGGTCACGATCGGGCGCCCGCTGACCCGCTCGACCGCCTCGATCACCTGGCGGACCGAGAAGCCGCGACCGTAGCCGCAATTGAGCACGGTGCTGGGGCCGCCGGCCAGCAGATGGTCGAGGGCCGCACGATGGGCCTCGGCGAGATCGCTCACGTGGACGAAGTCGCGCACGCAGGTGCCGTCCGGCGTGGGGTGGTCGGTGCCGTAGATCGGCACCTCCGGCCGGATCCCGAGGGCCGCATCGAGGGCGACCCGGATCAGGTGGGCGGGCCCCGCCTCGGCTTGACCGGTTCGACCGGCCGGGTCGGCGCCGGCGACGTTGAAGTAGCGCAGCACCACGAAAGGCAGGTCGTGCGCTGCCGCCGTGTCCGCCAACAGGCGCTCGACCATCAGCTTCGACCAGCCGTAGGGGTTGATCGGCACGGTCGGTGCGTCCTCGGCGACCGGCGAGCGGGCCGGAGCGCCGTAGACCGCGGCGGTCGAGGAGAGGACGAAGGCCGCCACGCCGTGCCGGGCACAGGCCTCCAGAAGACCGAGCGAGCCGGCCAGGTTGTTGCGATAATAGAGCAACGGCCGGCGCACGCTCTCCGGCGCGACGATCGAGGCGGCGAGATGGACCACCGCGACCACGTCGTAGCGGCGGAGCGTGGCCGCAACGGTCGCCCGGTCCGCCACGTCGCCCACCAGGAGGGCGCAGTGGCGATGCAGCGGGCGGAGCCGGCCGGTGCTCAGATTGTCGAAGACCACGACCGGCCAACCGGCGGCGCGCAGCGCCAACACGACGTGGGAGCCGATATAGCCGGCTCCGCCGGTGACCAACACGCTACCGGGGCCGCTCATCGAGTCACCCGCCTCGCTGCGGCCGCTACCGAGCGCCATCCGCCGCGCAGGGGCGGGCATCGACAGGCTCTCGCGCTCCTGTTCGATATCGAACCTTTTGGTTGAAAAGCCATCGGTAGAACAAAAACTCCAAAGCTTCGGTGTCCGATCGCCTCCGGTAGGCTTGCCAAAGCGGTTGCTAACAAACCTCGAGGGGAGAAAATCAGGAAATGTTCACCATGGTGTTTCCCGGTACGTCAAAGGACTGTGCACACAACTTGAGCCGACCGTGGTGCCATGGCAGGTTCAGTGCGTAGGGGCGAGGGTGACACGGAGGGGTGCATCGGCCCCGGGCAACGATCGGGAGAGTCGGGTGCCGGATCGGTCGAGGAGCTGGTGGGTGGCCGGACGGGCGTGGGTCGGTGGGCTCGCCCTGTTCTTCGTCGCAGCCTGCTCGAGCCTTCCGGAAGCCCCGCTGGAGCCGGAGCCGATCGCGGTGCCCGCCGGCTCGGCCGGCTATCGCATAGCCGCCGGCGACGATTTGCAGATCTTCGTCTGGCAGGACCGCGATCTCTCGCTCAAGGTGCGGGTCCGGCCGGACGGGCGGATCTCGATGCCGCTCTTGGCCGACGTCGAGGCGGCGGGGAAGACCCCGGCCGAACTCGGTCGCGAGCTCGAACGACGGCTCGCCGAGTTCGTCCAGCGGCCGCTCGTCACGGTGATCGTGGCCGATTTCCAGGGCCCTCTGGACCAGCAGATCCGGGTGGTCGGCGAGGCCGTCAAGCCGCAGAGCCTGCCCTGGCGGCCGGGCATGACGGTGCTCGACGCCATCATCGCGGTGGGCGGCCTCACCGCCTTCGCCGACGGCAACCGCACGGTGCTCGTCCGACGCACAGGAGAAGGCCCGCGGCGCTACCGGGTGCGGGTCGCCGACCTGCTGCGCGACGGCGACATCGCCGCCAATGTCGGGCTGGCACCGGGCGACGTCTTGGTCGTGCCCGAGGCGATCTTTTGAGCGGCGCCGTGCAGCAGACGATCGACCAGCTCTCGGGGCTTTTGCGCCTCGTCCGGCGCGGCCGCTGGACTTGCTTGGCGATCGCTTGGGCGGTGGCGGTCCTGGGCTGCCTCGTCGTCGTGCTGTTGCCGAGCCGCTACGAGAGCACGGCGCGGATCTATGCCGACACCGACGGCATGCTCGGCCCGCTGCTCAAGGGCATCACGGTCGAAACCGACCTCTCCCGGCAGCTCGACGTCATGCAGCGGACGATCTTGAGCCGGCCGAACCTCGAGCGGGTGATCGACCGCGCCGGGCTCGCGAGCCGGGCCCCCGACGCCGTGGCCCGCGAGCGGCTCGTGGCCGACCTCAAGGCCGGCATCCGGGTCACCTCGCAGGGGTGGAACCTGTTCACCGTCGCCTATCGCGACCGCGATCCGGCCGCGGCCCAGCGGGTCGTAGGCGCGCTGCTCGAGATCTTCGTCGCCACCAATCTGGGCGTCAGCCGCGAGGAATTGGCGGTGGCCCGCCGGTTCATCGACGAGCAGATCGCCGTTCAGGGGCGGGCGCTCGACGAGGCCGAACGGCGGCTGGCCGAGTTCCAGAAGCGGCACGCCGGCACCCTGCCCGGTGAGCAGGGCTATTTCGCGAGCCTGCAGGAGGTGCGCCGGCAGATCGCCGAGATCCGCCGCGAGCTCGACGGGGCGCGCGCCGAGCAGGCCGCGCTGCAGCGCCAGCTGGCCGGTGTTCCGCCGACCATCAGCGCCGCCCGGGCGGCGGTCGGCGGGGTCGGCGACGGCCGACGGATCGGCGAGGAGCTGGCGGCGCTGCGCCGGCGGTTGGTCGAGCTCAAAGCGCGGTTCACCGATCGGCACCCGGACGTGCTGGCGACCGAGGAGGCGATCGCTGCCCTCGAGGGTCGGGCCGCGCGGGCCGGGGACGGCACGGCGGCGGCCACCGTCTCCAACCCCGTCTACGAGCAGATCCGGCTTCGGATCGCCCAGAAAGAGGCCGAAATCGCCAATCACGAGAGCCGGCTCGCCCGCGCCGAGGCCGAACTCGCCCGGCTCGAGGCTCAGGGGCGGACGATGCCCGAGGCCGAGGCCGAGCTCAAACGGCTCATGCGCGACTACGAGGTGATCAAGCGGAATTACGACGAGCTGCTCGAGCGGCGCGAGGCGGCCCGCATCGCCGAGGAGGTCGACAGCCGAACGGACCGGGTGAGCTTCCGCGTCGTCGAGCCGCCGACCGCGCCGCTCGTGCCGGCGAGCCCGCCGCGCCTGTTGCTGCTCGCCGCGGTTCCGTTGCTCGCCGGGGCGGCCGGCACCGGGGCGGTGATGCTGCGCGGCCTCGTGATCGATCCGTTCGACAGCGTGCGCAAGCTGCAGCGGACCTACCCGCTCAAGGTACTCGGTGCGGTGAGCGAGGTGGTGACCCCGCAGGTGCGTGCCCGGCGGAGGCTCGGCAATATGCTGTTCGCCGCGGCCACGGGCCTCCTCTTCCTGTTCGTGGTGGGTGTGGCGGTGGCCGAGCGGCTGCAGCTCACCAAGCCACTGCGCACGCTCGTGGCGGGGCAGCTCGGTGGGACCGGCGGCGCATGAGCATGAGGGCGCCGATGCGGAGTGAGCCGAGGCTCGCGGAGCGGCCGCCGATCCCCTTGCGGGCATTGCCCGGCGGGGCCGCGGGCCCTGCGATGCCGCAGAGCCCGTCGCCGCTGCCGGGACGAGCCGGGGCGAGCGCAGGGAGCGGGTCGGCCGGGCGCCGATCGACGGTGCGTCGCGTGGAACTCGATCGTGCGGGCCTCTTGGCCCGCGGCTTCCTCGACCCCCTCGGCGGCCGCAGCGGCCTCGGCGAGGAGCTCCGGCTCGTCAAACGCGCGCTGCTCGAGCGGGCCTTCGCAGCGGGTGCGGGCGATCGCGACCGGATCGTCACGGTGACGAGCGCCGTGCCCGGGGAGGGCAAGACCTTCCTCGCGGTCAACCTCGCCCTGAGCTTGAGCCTCGAGCGCGACGCCCGGGTGCTGCTGCTCGACGGCGATCCCATCAAGGCTGCGGCGGTCGAGCTCCTCGGCGTGCCGCGCGCCCCGGGGCTGGTCGAGCTGCTCGGCCCCGATCCGGCCGATCCGGCCGAGGTTCTGGTCCGCACCTCGTTGGAACGGCTCGTCCTGCTGCCGCCGGGCGCGCCCGATCCCCGCTTCACCGAAATCTTGACCAGCCGGCGTATGCAGGCGCTCGTGCGGGCCGTCCTGGCCGCCGACCCCGGCCTCGTCCTCCTGATCGACGCGCCGCCCCTCCTCGCCAGCAGCGAGGCGCAAGCGCTCGCCCACATGGCCGGCCAGACGGTGCTCGTGGTCGCCGCCGAGACCACCCCACGCCGGGCGGTCGACGAGGCGGTCGCGCTGATCGCCGAGCACACCGAGGTCGAGCTCCTTCTGAACCGGGCGCCCGGCCGTGCAGCCGAGGCCTACGGCGCCTATCTGCGCAGCGGCGAGACACGGTCGAGCGGGCGCGGCGCCTGGCGGCTCGGCGCGACCGCCGCGGCGGCAGCCGGCTGGCTCGCCCTCCTGGCCTCACCGGTGGCGCTCGGTAATTGGCAGGTGGTGCCGCGCATCGAGCTCGGCACCGCGGTCACCGACAATGTCGAGCTGCAGCCCGATCGGCAGGCCGAGAGCGACCTGGTCGGCACGGTCGGCGCCGGGATCCGGGTGACCGGCGAGCGGGGGCCGGTGCGCGGCCGGCTCGACTACCTGGCCAAGCAGTTCCTGTTCCTCGAAACGAGCTCGGGCAACGAGCTGCGCCACGCCCTCGACGGGGCGGTCCGCGCCACCCTCGTCCCGGATCGACTCCATCTCGACCTCGCGGGCGACGTGGGCGACGTGTTCGAGGGCGGCCGCGAGCTGCGGCCGCGCTCCGAGTTCAGCGACGTCGAGAACCGGACCACCCGGATCGCCGGGACCTTGAGCCCCTTCCTGACCGGCCAGGTCGGACCGCTCGGCGAGGGCACGCTCCGCTATCGCTTCACCGACGTCTCCCATCCCGACGACGAGGACCTTGCCGACGCGCGGGCCCACACGCTGCTCGGCCTGGTGAGCCGACCGGGCGGCGTCGAGCGGATCGGTTGGACGGCCGCCCTGGCGGCCGACCGGCCGGCGGTG
>JAILZQ010000186.1 GCA_023512415.1 Geminicoccaceae bacterium
CAATAAAATCCCAATCTTAGGAGATGGATTAGTAGGATGGAAGAGACGGATCAGCTTACGTATGAAGAGTCTGAGGAGTTAGAGAACATTGTGGTGCGGGCCGACCCGGACGGTTCCATTGTGCGCATGAAGGACGTGGCGCGCGTAGAGCTCGGGTCGCAGACCTACAACATGCACGGGCGCGTGAACGGCCAGCCCGGCGCGATCATCCCGATATACCAGACCCCCGGCTCGAACGCCCTCGACACCGTGCGCCGGGCCACGGCGCTGTTGGAAGAGCTCAAGACGCGGTTCCCGGCCGACGTGGAGTATCAGGTGTCACTCGACACGACGCGGGCCGTGAGCGAGGGCATCAGGGAGATCGTGAAGACGTTCTTCGAGGCGCTCGCGCCCGTGCCGCTCGACCACGTGCCGGACCGCGAGCGCGACCTCGTCCTCGGGCCGGACGGCGTGGCGGCGCGACACCCGCGGCCGAGAGGATGCGGCGCACGACCTCCTCGGGCTCCAGCCCGGCCTCGGCCGCGGCAGCCATGTAGCCGGCATCGGCCGAGAGGCAGGGGTTGGCGTTGACCTCGAGGATCCAGGGCCGGCCCTGGCCGTCGACCCGGAAATCGACCCGGGCGTAGCCACGCAGGCCGAACAGCCGCCAGCATTCGAAGGCGAGGGCGCCGAGCTCGGCCCGCAGCCGGGCGTCGCCGCGGCGCGGCTGGAAGATGCGCGGCGTGGTCTCCCAAGTGGGCGAACCCGGGGCCCATTTGGCGTCGTAGTCGACGATCGCCGGCCGGTCTTTCGGGTAGTCGGAAAAGTCGATCTCACCGATCGGCAGGAGCTCGACCCCGTCCGGGCCCTCGAGCAGGGGCAGGTTGAACTCGCGCCCTTCGACGAAGGCCTCGGCGAACCAGCGGCCACCGAACCGCCGCCGGCAGAGCGCGAGCCGCTCGGCGACCCGGTTCCCGGGCACGACGGCCCCGGCATCCAGGCCCAACGAGGCATCCTCGTCGACCGCCTTGACGATCCAAAGGCGATCCGGGTCGGCGTCCTCGGCCCGCTCGACCCAATCGGGCGTGGGCAGGCCCGCCCGGCGCAGAAGCCGCTTCGTCGCGAGCTTGTCGGTGGTGAGCTGGAGGGCCGCGGCCGGGGCACCCGTGAAGGGAACACCCAGGACCTCGAGCAGCGCCGCCGGCAGGTGCTGCAGCCCGGCCCGGCCGTCGAGTGCTTCGACCAGGTAGAAGACGAGGTCGGGCGGGTCCGCGGCGAGGGCCGCGAGCGGCCGCAGGTCGAGATCGAGGGCGAGGGTCGCGGTGCGGAAGCCCATCTCGCGCAGGGTCCGGTCGAGCTCCTCGACCTGGACGAGCGTGTCGGCCTCGTCCGGCCGACCCGCCGGGTCGCGCACGCCGTGCAGGAGGAGGGCGCGCGGCGGCACCGGTTCAGCCCGCCCGGCGGCGCGCCGCCCGAGCTCGCACGAGGCCCGCCCGCTCGGCCGCCGAGGCGACGATGCCGGCGATCAAGCCGTCGTAGCCGAGCCCGGCGAGGGTCGCGAGGATCGGCAGATCCGAATGGGTCGGATGCAAGCCGGCGAGCGGGTTGACCTCCAGGAAGTGCGGCCGACCCGAGGCGTCGCTGCGCAGATCGACCCGGCCGGCGTCGCGGCAGTCGAGGGCGCGGTAGCAGGCGAGCGCGAGCTCGGCCGCGGCCCGCGCCTCGGGATCGTCGACCAGCCGGTAGCGGACCAGCTCCTCGCAGCGCTCCTTGTTGGTGTAGGAATAGACGCCGGGCTCGGCCCCGGGCAGGAGCTCGACCTCGAGGGTGCCGAGGATCCGCGCCGTGGGCCCGCTGCCGAGGATGCCGACGGTGAACTCGCGCCCCGGCAGGTAGGTCTCGACGAGCACCGGCTGGGCGTAGCGGGCGAGGAGCGCCCGGCAGGTCCGCTCGAGCTCCTTGCGCGAGCGGACGAGCGAGGCCGGGCTCACGCCCTTGCCGGTGCCCTCGGCCACGGGCTTCGCGAAGAGCGGGAAGGGCAATGCCACGGCGGCCAGATCGGCCGGCCCCTCGACCAGGACGAACGGGGCGGTCAACAGACCGTGGTCGCGGACCAGCCGCTTGGCCACCGCCTTGTCGAGGGTGGCGGCCATGACCAGCGGGTCGGCGAAGGTGTAGGGCTGGCCGAAGGCCTCGAGCAGCGCCGGCACCTGGGCCTCGCGCGAGCGACCGGCGAGCCCCTCGCAGATGTTGAAGACGAGGTCCCAGCGATGGCCGGCCACGAGCCGCTCGGCGAGCCGCCGGACGTGGCCGATCCGATCGACGGCGTGACCGAGGCGGAGGAGGGCCGCCTCGAGCTCGGCGATCGTCTCCGGGCTGTCGAACTCGGCGAGCTGCTCCTCGGAAAGGCCCTGACCGCGATGATCGTCGCGCAGGTCGTAGGCGAGGCCGATCAGCACGGCACAGCGCTCCCCTGGCCGACGGCGCGGCCGACCCGCCCGCCCGGGTCGCGGTAGCGGTAGAGCTTGCCCTCGAAGTTGCGCAGGAGCAGGTCGTCGCCGTCGCGGCCGACCACGTAGTCCGGCGAGAGCGGGACCTTGCCGCCGCCGCCCGGCGTGTCGATCACGTAGGTCGGGACGGCATAGCCCGAGGTGTGGCCGCGCAGCGCGCGGATGATCTCGAGGCCCTTCTCGACCGGCGTGCGGAAATGGGCCGAGCCGGTGATCGGATCGCATTGGAAGAGATAGTAGGGCCGCACCCGGAGCCGCAGCAGCCCGTGGAACAGTGCTCTCAAGACCGCCGCGTCGTCGTTGACGCCTTTCAAGAGCACGGTTTGCGAGCCGAGCGGCACTCCGGCATCGGCGAGCCGATCGCAGGCCTCGCGGGTCTCCGGGGTGAGCTCCTTGGGGTGGGTGAAGTGCAGGCTCATCCAGATCGGCCGGTGGCGGCGCAGGACCGCGATCAACCCGCGGGTGATCCGCTGCGGCAGGACCACCGGGACCTTGGAGCCGATGCGGACGAACTCGACGTGGCGGATCGCCTTCAATCGGCCGAGCAGCCAATCGAGCTTGTCGTCACCGAGCGTGAGGGGATCGCCACCCGAGATCAGCACGTCACGCACGGCCGGGGTGGCCTCGATGTAGGCGAGCGCCTTCTCCCACTGGGCGTAGGCGAAGTGATAATCACCACCGACCTCGCCCACGAGCCGCGAGCGGGTGCAGTAGCGGCAATAGGTCGAGCAAAAGGCGGTGGCGAGGAACAGGACCCGGTCGGGATAGCGGTGGACGAGTCCGGGAACCGGAGCGTGTTCGTCCTCGCCCAAGGGATCGTCGGCTTCGCCGGGCGAGCGGAGATATTCCGCACCGACCGGAACGTGGGTGCGGCGCAAGGGCTCGCTCGGATCGTCGAGGCCCATGAGCGCCGCGTAATAGGGCGTGATGCCCACGGGGAGCGCGCCCTGGTGGCGGCGGATCGCCTCGCGCTCGTCCTCGCTCAAAGCGAACACCCGCTCGAGCTGGGCGAGCGAGCGGAGCCGGTTGCGCGCCTGCCAGCGCCAATCGTCCCACTCGGCGCGCGACGCCTCGGGGAAGAAGCGGCGCTTGAAGGCGAGGCTCGCGGGCCCCACCGGAAAGGATTCGCGCCGCCGGCCCCGGGTCGCTCCGGCGGGGCCGGACGGCAGGGGCGTGGCGGCGCGCGCGGCGGCCGAGGGGCCGCGGGAGCCGGATCGTTCCACTTCCTCGGTACTTGGAGGGCGGAGGGTCTCCGCCGCGTCGAGCTCGAGCATTCCCCTCTCCCGGTGGTCGGCGGGCCACCCGAGGCGCCTCGGCCGACTCGCGCGCCTTATATGGCGACCAAAAGAACATGCAAGCCTCGATTTGCATCCGACCCTCGATTTCTCGGAGAACCCAATAAAAGTTTTAGCGAATATTGGGGAAATTGCTGAGATCGGCGCGAAGGGCCCGACGCTCTACTGAAAATCGTGAGCCCCTCCTGCGCGGGATTTGCAACATGCGCGTAAATCCTCTGGCGAGGAGGAGCTTCTCACAATACTCTGACGATCGCGGGCGAGCGGTGGGCAATAGCGGCGTGAGCCGGATATTGGCGGAGATCGGGGGCGAGGCGATTTTTCGAGGTCTTGCGTGGCGCCGCGGCCACCTCGCGCGGCGGGCGAAGCCTCAACCGAAGCGATAGAGCCGGGCCGGATTGTCCACCAGGATGCGCCGTCGGTCGGCCTCCTCCGGAGCCCAGTCGAGCAGCAGGTCGAGCAGCGCCGCCTCGTCCTGCGGGGCCTTGCCCGGATGCGGCCAGTTCGACGCCCAGAGCATCCGCTCGGGCGCCTGACGGACCAGCGCCCGGGCGAGCGGCGCCACGTCGTCGAAGCCCGGCGGCCCCACCCGCGAGCTCTCGTAGGGCGCGCTCAGCTTGACGTAGGCACCCTTGTCGACGAGTCGCTGCAGGCAGCGGAAAGCCTCCTGCTCGACCGGCACCGGATCCATGAAGCGGCCCACATGGTCGAAGACGAGCTGACAGTCGAGCCGCGCGAGCAGATCGAAATGCT
The DNA here is from genome assembly GCA_023512415.1 of Geminicoccaceae bacterium. Lineage (GTDB taxonomy): Bacteria > Pseudomonadota > Alphaproteobacteria > Geminicoccales > Geminicoccaceae > JANXAZ01. Next base: position 4,538 of record JAILZQ010000186.1, read on the forward strand.
CCGGGAAGAGCCGGCCGTTGAATTGGAGCTGCAGGTGCCAGCCGACCGAACGGGCCATGGCCGCGAGCTCGGGCAGCTGCTGCCACCGGAAGATGCCGCCGGGCAAGAGGAACACCCGCAGCCCCACCGCTCCGGCCCCGGCGAGCCGCTCGAGCTCCGCCTCGCCCGTGCCGAGCGGCACGACGACCACCGCGCGGGCGCGCGGGCCGAGCTCGGCTACCGCCTCGAGCGTGCAGCGATTGTCGCAGAGATAGCCGGCCGGCTGGACGACCACGACCCGCTCCAGCCCGAGCCGGGCCTGCAGCGCCCGATAGTCGGGCAGGAGCGCGGGCGGCGGTGCGACGGGGCTGGTCGGCGCGAGCGGGAAGCGGTCGTAGGGGCCGTAGATGTGCATGTGGGTGTCGGTCGCACCCGGTGGGCAGCGTAGCCTCGGCGGTCGCGGGTCGGTCATGCTCGGCTCGCCTTTCGACGCCCGTGGAGGGCTCGGTCCTCGGCTAGCACCGAGCGCGGTGGCGGGCGACGGTGCCACCGCCCGGGACGGTCTGCACCGGAGGCGGGGCCCGCCGGCCCGCGGACCGGCGCCGCCGCGCGCGGCCTGCTTCGCCGCGCTCGCTGCCTCTGCGACGGTGGCACCGATCAACTCTCCGTGTGGTTGCCCCGGACGCTGGATCGGCGACCCCTCCGGTGCTATTAAGGTCGTCTGAGCGGCGCGAGGGCTCGGGATGCTGGTCCGATCGAGGCGGGATGTCGTGCTCGGCACGCTCCTGGCGGGCGGGCTCTCCTCGCTCGCCTCGGCAGGGCTCTACGGCGGCATCGCGCTCTGGCGCGACGGCGCGCCCGAGCCGTTCTGGCTCGCCTTCGCCGCGGCGGCACCCTTCGTGCTGGCCACGCCGATGGTCGCCTACCTCTTGGAGCTGTTGCGCCGGCTGGCCCGCGCCAAGGGCGAGATCGAGGAGCTGGCACGCCGCGACGGGCTCACCGGGCTGTTGAACCGGCGGGCCTTCTTCGAGGCGGCCGAAGAGGCGCTGCGGCAGGCGCGCGAGCAGCGCACGCCGTTGACATTGCTCGTGCTCGACGCCGACCATTTCAAGGCGATCAACGACAGCTGGGGCCATGCTGCCGGCGACGAGTCCTTGAAGGTGATCGCCTCGACGCTGCTCGCCGCCACCCGTCAATACGATCTGGTCGGGCGGATCGGCGGCGAGGAGTTCGCCGTGCTGCTGCGCAACGCTGCTGCCGACGAGGCCGGGCTCGTGGCCGAGCGGATCGTCTCGGCCGTGGCGCTCGCCGATTTCCGCCGCGCCGGCCGGCCGGTTCCGTTGAGCGTGAGCGTCGGCATCGCCGTGCTCGAGCCGGGTCTCGACCTCGACGGCCTGTTCGCCCGCGCCGACGCCGCCCTCTACGCCGCCAAACGGGCCGGTCGCGGCCGCTCGCGGGCGGCCGAGCCCGGCACCGGCGAAGGCTTCGTCCGGCGGGCCGCCCGAGCCGCAGCATGAGGGCCGCGCCGGCGGGCTTCGCGGGGCCGATCGTCGCGGCGATCGACCGGCCGGACCTCGAGAGTGCGCGCGCGCTGGCCCGCGAGCTCGTGGGCGCGGTCGGCGGGCTCAAGCTCGGGCTCGAACTCTTCGTGGCCGAAGGACCGGCGGGGGTGCGGGCGCTCGCCGCCACGGGTCTCCCGATCTTCCTCGACCTCAAGCTGCACGACATCCCGGCCACCGTGGCCGGCGCGGTCCGCGCCGCGGCCGGGCTCGGCGCAGCACTCTTGACCGTCCACGCGAGCGGCGGCCGGGCGATGCTCGAGGCCGCGGTCCGGGCGGCGCGCGCGGCGCCTTCGCCGCCGCGGCTGCTGGCGGTCACCGTGCTCACGAGCCTCGACTCTTCCGACCTCGCGGCCACCGGCGTGACCGACGCGCCACTCGACCAGGCGGTCCGGCTCGCCCGGCTCGCCCGCGAGGCGGGTCTCGACGGGGTGGTCTGCTCGCCCCACGAGATCGCCGCGGTGCGCGCCGCCCTCGGCCCCGAGCCGCTCCTCGTGGTGCCGGGGATCCGCCCGGCGGGCGAGGCCGTGGGCGATCAGAAGCGGGTCGCGACCCCCGCAGAGGCGCACGCCCGCGGCGCCGACCTCCTGGT
>JAILZQ010000187.1 GCA_023512415.1 Geminicoccaceae bacterium
GGCCATGAGCGCGAGCATCCGGTAGGTGTCGATCTCGCACAGCCGGCGCACGGTCCGTCCGGCACGCGCCGCGGTGAGGGCCCGGTCGAGCAGGAGATAGCGGGTGAAGCCGTCCGGACCGATCCGGAAGTCGGTGAAGAGCCGGGCGGTGCCACCGGCGACGAACCCTCCCGCGACGTCGTCGTGGCCGAAGAAGCGCTCGACGATCGCGGGTGCCGGCTCCTCGCTGTCGACCACGAGGCGGATGTCGGCCGCGGCGATCCGGATCTGGCCGAGCCCGCTCGTGATCTCCTCGAGCAGCGCCGGCAAGGGCAGCGAGGGGGCGAGCAGGTCCTCGGGCCAGGATCCGACGAGGGTGAGCGTGCCGAACTCGCCGTGCCGCTCCCATTTGAGCCGTTGGGTCCCGAGCTCGACGATCGCTTGCCGGGCGTCGGAACCCGGCACGGGCAGCGCGTGGCGGGCGCAGAAGGCCGCGAAGGCCTCCTTGAGCCGCTGCGAGGCCGGGTCGACCAGCGCCAAGTGGAGGATCCGCGCCGGCGGCCGGACCGGGATCGAGGGCCGCGAATGGAGCTCCTCGTTGAGCCGCTGCCGGAGCGGGTGGTCGCTCACGGGATCAGCCGTCGCCGCCGTTGCGCCGCGCCTCCGCGGCTGCCGCGAGCCGTGCCTCGAGCGCCCGAGCAGTGTCGAAGAAGCGCCCCTTGGCTTCGGCCACGAACGGGTTCTCGCTCTCGATCGCCAAGAACAGCTCGTCCGAATCGTAGCGGACGAGCTCGACGCTCTGCATCAACAGCTCCCAGGTCCGGGTGGTCTGGAGTACGTCTCTGGGCTCGATCTCGACCATGATCTTGGCGATCAGATGGGTCAGGCCCTGGACGTAGGCGAGCTCGCGATCGTGCCGTTCGGGCGTGGTGCGGATCACCTGCAGGCGTAGCCGCTCGGCCAGGAAGCGCTCGACACACGCCTCGCGGCCGCCGCGACCCGCACAGACCGCGATCTTGAGCCCGGCTATGCCGTCCCTGCCGCTCTGTGGGCCGAACAAGGGATGGGTGCAGACGAAATCGACCGAGCCCGGCAGGAGCCGCTCCAGGATCCGGTAGGGCTTGAGCTTGACCGAGCAGACGTCGACCAGGAGCGCCCCGGGCTTGAGGTGCGGCACGAGGGCCGCGATCACCCGCTCGAACTTCTGCACCGGCACGGCCGGGACGACGAGATCGCAGGCCGCGGCCTGCTCGAGGCTCGCGGGCTCGACGTCGTAGACCGCGGTCACCTCCGCCAGATCCCGATGGGGGTCGTGGACCCGGGTGCGGAAATAGGGGGTGAGGTGGCGGAGGATGAACTCGCCGAAGGCGCCGCAGCCGACGAGCCCGAGCGTCTTCGGCATCAAAGGGCACCCGCGTGCGCCGGGCCCTCGACGAAGGCGCGCAGGACCTCGACCAGGCGGTGATTGTCGGCCTCGAGGCCGACCGAGATCCGCAGCGCGTGGGGCAAGCCGTAGGCCGCCATGTTGCGCGGGACGAGCCCGTGCCGTTCGAGATAGGCCTCGGCGGCCTGCGCATCACGGCCGGGCACGCGGGGGAAGTCGACCAGCAGAAAATTGCCGACCGAAGGGTGGACGACGAGCCCGAGGCCCGCGATCCGCTCGCGCAGCCAAAGCAGCCACCGATCGTTGTGGGCTTTGGCGGCGGCTTGATGGTCGATGTCCTCGAGCGCGGCGATCGCCGCCGCTTGGCCCGGCTGGCTCACGTTGAAGGGGCCGCGGATCCGGTTGAGCACGTCGACCACGGCGGGTGAGCCGTAGAGCCAACCGACGCGCAGGGCGGCGAGCCCGAACAGTTTCGAAAAGGTCCGGGTCACGACGACGTTGGGGTGCACCCGGGCGAGCTCGAGCCCGCTCGAGTAATCGGCAGCGGAGACGAACTCGGCATAAGCCGCGTCGATCACGAGCAGCACCTCCTCGGGCAACCCCGCGTGCAGCCGCACGAGCTCCTCGGCCGTGAGGTAGGAGCCGGTCGGGTTGTTCGGGTTGGCGAGGAAGAGGATGCGCGTGCGGCTCGTGACCCGCGCCAAGAGGGCGTCGACGTCGGCCTTGAGCTCGCGTTCTGGGGCGGCCACCGGATGCGCGCCGGCGGCGAGTGCCGCAAGCTTGTACATGAGGAAGCCGTGCGCGGAATGGAGCACCTCCTCGCCCGGCCCGGCATAGGCGCGGACCAGGAGCGCCAAGAGCTCGTCCGAGCCGGCACCGCACACGATCCGTTCGGGATCGAGGTTGAAGCGCCGGCCGAGCGCGGCGCGCAGCGCCGTGCACCCACCGTCGGGGTAGCGGTGCAACCGCTCGGCTTCCGCCCGGTAGGCGGCGATCGCCTTCGGGCTCGGGCCGATCGCGCTCTCGTTGGCGCTGAGCTTGATGGCGGGCGCCCCGCCCGCGACCTCGGCCTTGCCGCCGACATAGGGGCTGATCTCGAGGATTCCCGGGCGCGGCCGGGGACCGGGTTTCGGCATGGGCTCAAGCCTTCTCGTGCTGGGCCGCGACCGGCGTGGTGGCCGGCTCGGCGGCGATCGGTCGCGGGTACGCGCCGACCACCGTGGCCGCATGCAGCTGGTCGCCGAGGCCGCCCAGGAGCGAGGGAAGGAAAGGCTCGCCGCGGGCGTGGAATCCGTCGACCTCGACCAGATGCAGCACACGCCCGTCGGCGCGCGCCACCCCCCGCCAGCGCGGTGCGAGGCGGCCCCGCTCGAGCAGCTCGGCGAGCCTGGCGCGGTTCGTCGAGGCGGCCGCCTCGAGGATCACGAGGGAAAGATCGTCGGCCGAGGGCTCGGGCTCGAGCGCCGCCAGGGCCAGTGCCGAGAGGGGCCGGGGCCCGGCCTCGACGAACGGCAGCCGGGCGATCGCCGCGAGCCTTCGATGGCCGGGCTCGAGCAGCGCCGGCCACCAGTCGCGGCCTTCCTCGGGCATCGGCAGGACGGCGATCCGTCCCTCGCAAGCCCGCCGCAGCGCGCCCGCGGCACTCGGGACCCGCTCGAAGGGCGTGGTCGAGCCGAACTGGTCGCGCGCCAGGTCCCACACCTCGGCCGCCTCGGGCGGCGCCCAGACCGCGACCGTGAGCGCGGTCTGCAGCCGGGTGGTGGCGGCCAAGAGCTCGCGCCACATCCGCACGAGGGTGGCCGCCGGCAGCCGGCCGGCGGCGCGGGCCACGAGCCGGCGGAGGATCGCGGCCTCGCGCCCCGGGCGGATCGCCAAGCCACCCTTGGCCCGATCGCCCTTGGCCGCGGCGATCCGCTCGACCACGGCCAGACGGGCGATCAACAGATCGACGAGCCGATCGTCGATCCGGTCGATCTCGGCGCGCAGGCTCGCGAGGTCGGTGTCGGGCGGCATCCTGGTCGATCGGCGGCGGGCGGGCCCGCTCGAGGTAGCCGCCGGCGGGCCGGCCGTAAAGTCGCCGGCCGCGGCGCCCTTGACAGGGGGGCGGGCCGACCACACTAGTAGGTCCACGTGGCGATTTGGGCCGGCCGGCTTGCGGGCCACGTTAAAGAAGCCGCTAAAAGGTCGGGCATCGTTTCGACCCGGCCGAAGGGCCGGGTTTTTCGTTGCCCGCGCGGCGCCGGGGCGCCCGCGAGGGAGGGACGGGAACACGATGCCGATCAAGATCCCCAACGATTTGCCGGCCGCGGAGAAGCTGCGCGAGGAAGGCGTTCACGTCATCCGCGAGGACGAAGCGCTGCGCCAGGACATCCGGCCGATGCAGATCGCGCTCCTCAACCTCATGCCCAACAAGCCGGAGACCGAGACGCAACTCGCCCGGCTGCTCGGCGCCACCCCCCTCCAGGTCGAGCTCACGCTGTTGACCACCTCGACCTACGAATCGCGCAACACTCCGCAGTCGCACCTCCAGGCCTTCTACACGACCTGGGAGGCCATTCGGCACCGCAAGTTCGATGGCCTGATCGTCACCGGGGCGCCGGTCGAGATGCTGCCGTTCGAGGGGGTCGACTACTGGGACGAGCTCTGCGCGGTGTTCGACTGGTCGCGGACTCATTGTCACTCGACCTTCCACATCTGTTGGGGGGCGCAGGCCGCCCTGTACCACTTCTACGGGGTGCCGAAGCACGTCCTGCCGGCCAAGCGCTTCGGCATTTTCAAGCACTACGTGATCGAGCGGCGCGACGCCCGGCGGCCGCCGTTGATGCGCGGCTTCGACGACATTTTCTACGTCCCGGTCTCCCGCCACACCGAGGTCCGCGCGGAGGACCTGCCCAAGGACGCCGGGCTCGAGGTGCTCGCGGTTTCCAACGCGGCCGGCCTGTGCCTCGTGCACGAGCCGGCGCACCGGGCCGTCTACATGTTCAACCATCTCGAATACGACAGCTTGACCCTGCATCGTGAATATCTGCGCGACCGCGAGAAGCGTCCCGACGTGTCGCTGCCGGTGAACTACTATCCGGACGACGACCCGAACCAGCCGCCGCGCAACCGCTGGCGGGCCTATGCCCATCTTCTGTTCGGCAATTGGATCAACGAGATGTACCAGACCACCCCGTACCGGATCGAGGAGATCGGCGAACTGCCGCGGGCCCGCGCGGCCTGAGCGGGTGCCTGCCTCCGCCGCCGGCGCGAGGGTCGTCGCTGGGCCACGGACCGGTCGCGGGCGAGGGGGGACCCTTTAACGGAAGAGCAAGGTCGCGCGGTTACGATCCGGGCCGGAGGATCGTGGCCCGCCCGTGCACGAGTGTTGGCCCGCCGCCTTGTCGTGCCTGGTCGCCGGCGGCCTGTCGGCGATGCTGCAGCTCCTCCTCGCCGATCTTCTCCACCTGCTGCGTCGACTGGGGGTCGAGGGCTGGATGCTCGCCGGGCTCGGCTGGCCCGTGGCCGCGCTGCTCTATCTGCGCCTGCGGCTCGAGCGGGGCCGCAGCCTCGGCTCGCCGGTCGATCCGACCGCACGGCCCCCCTCCCACGGCCGGCCCGGCACGCGGGAGGGGGGTGAGCCCGGCGGCGGTTGACGCCCGCGCGCTCGCTCCTCGACAATGCGCGGGCGGGCGCGGGCCCGCGGGGAGGTCGGGATGCTCGAGCTGGACCAGGTGACGGTGCCGAACGATCTCGAGGCGCATTGGATCCCGTTCACGCCGAACCGCCACTTCAAGAAGCATCCGCGGCTGGTCGCCCGCGCCGAGGGGATGTGGTACACCGCGACCGACGGGCGGCCGATCCTCGATGCCACCGCCGGGATGTGGTGTTGCAACGTCGGCCATCGTCACCCGCGGGTGGTCGCCGCGATCCAACGTCAGGCGGCCGAGCTCGACTACGCCCCGCCCTTCCAGTTCGGCCATCCGAAATCCTTCGAGCTCGCCTCGCGCCTGGCCGACCTCTTCCCGGGCGATCTCGACTACGCCTTCTTCACCAATTCCGGCTCGGAATCGGTCGACACCGCGCTCAAGATCGCGCTCGCCTATCAACGCGCGATCGGCCAGGGCACGCGCACCCGGCTGATCGGCCGCGAACGCGGCTATCACGGGGTCGGCTTCGGCGGCATCTCCGTGGGCGGCATGGTCAACAACCGCAAATGGTTCGGCACGCTGCTCACGGGCGTCGACCATCTGCCGCACACGCTCGACCTCGAGCGCAACGCCTTCTCCCGGGGGCAGCCGAAGCACGGCGCGGAGCTCGCCGACGAGCTCGAGCGGCTGATCCAGCTGCACGACGCCTCCACCATCGCCGCGGTGATCGTCGAGCCGGTGGCCGGCTCGATCGGCGTCTATCCGCCGCCCGTGGGCTATCTCGAGCGGCTGCGCGAGATCACCGCGAAGCACGGCATCCTGTTGATCTTCGACGAGGTGATCACCGGCTTCGGCCGCCTCGGCAAGGCCAATGCCTGCGAATATTTCGGCATCGTCCCGGATCTCGTGACCCTCGCCAAGGGGCTCACCGCCGCGACCGTGCCCATGGGGGCGGTGATGGTCCGCAAGCCGATCTACGAGGCGATCGTCGAGCGCTCGCCGGCTCCCGAGAAGACGATCGAGCTGTTCCACGGCTACACCTACTCGGCGCATCCGATCGCCTGTGCCGCCGCGCTCGCTGTGCTGGAGACCTACAAGGAGGAGCGGCTCTTCGAGCGCGCCGCCGCACTCGCTCCGATCTTCGAGGAGCGGCTCCACGCGCTCGCCGGCAAGCGCCACGTGATCGACATCCGCAACATCGGCCTGATGGGCGCGGTCGAGCTCGCGCCGCGTCCCGGCCGGCCGACCGAGCGGGCCTACGATGCGATGTGCGACGCGTTCGAGCACGGGCTCATGATCCGCGTCACCGGCGACACGATCGCCCTCTCGCCGCCGCTGATCGCCACCGAGGCAGACATCGCGCGGATCACCGACATCCTGGGCGCGGTCCTCGACCGGCTCCACTGAGCGGCTAGGGCGGTCGGGGGCGGGCACAGGCCCGGAACCGACCGCGGCCGCGCCGATCGTGGCGCCACGGGCGCGCCCGACCCCGAGGCTCGTCCGACCCTCCGCCACGAGAGGCTCGGTGCGGTCGACACGGCGGCTCTCCGTCTCGGGGCCCGGGTCGGAGCGGTGGCGAGGATCGGCGCGACGAGCACCGGCCCGGCGAGCGGCCGGTGCCGATGCGTCGTCGCGGGCGTCCTC
>JAILZQ010000188.1 GCA_023512415.1 Geminicoccaceae bacterium
GGGGCCTTCGGCGCGGCGGCGGGTGCCTCCTAGCGATTGACAAGGCCGAACGAAAGGCCATATCTCCGGCCGCCTCGAGCCGGGGACCGGGGAGGGGTGGCCGAGCGGTCAAAGGCAGCAGACTGTAAATCTGCCGACGAACGTCTACGTAGGTTCGAATCCTACCCCCTCCACCACGGCCGGGCGGGTGTAGCTCAATGGTAGAGCTCCAGCCTTCCAAGCTGGCGGTGCGGGTTCGATTCCCGTCACCCGCTCCAAGATCGATCCCCCTTGCGGGGCGGCCGCGGCTGGCCTAAGGAGGCGTTCCGGGCGGTGGACGTGGGTCCGCGGCACGTTGCTGTTCGACCGCGTCCGGGCGCGCCGGGGTAGAGGAGTGTAGCTCAACTGGCAGAGCACCGGTCTCCAAAACCGGGGGTTGGGGGTTCGAGCCCCTCCACTCCTGCCACCCGGACCGGGTCCCGGCGCGCCAGCTAGGAAGCGATCTCCGCCCGAACTCGGGTCGAAGGACGATGGCGAAGACGTCGCCGGCGCAGTTCGTTCGCGAGGTGCGCCAGGAGCTGCAGAAGGTCACCTGGCCGACCCGCAAGGAGCTGGTCGCGACCACCCTCAGCGTCGTCGCGATGTCGGCGCTCGCGGCGCTGTTCTTCTTCCTGGTCGACCAGGTCCTGGCCTGGATCGTCCAGCTCGTGCTCGGGGTCGGTCGCTGATGGCCAAGCGCTGGTACATCATCCACGTCTATTCGGGCTTCGAGAAGAAGGTGCGCGACTCCTTGACGGAGCAGGCCCAGCAGAAGGGCCTGTCGCACCTGTTCGACGAGATCCTCGTGCCGATGGAGGAGGTCGTCGAGGTCCGCCGCGGCAAGAAGGTCCCGACCGAGCGCAAGTTCTTCCCGGGCTACGTGCTCGTGAAGATGGAGCTCAACGACGAGACCTGGTCCTTGGTGCGCAACACCCCCAAGGTCACGGGGTTCTTGGGCCCGGGCGGTAGGCCGGCGCCGATCCCGGATGCCGAGGCCGAGCGGATCATCCACCAGGTGGCCGAGGTCAAGGAGCACCCGAAGCCCACGATCACCTTCGTCCCGGGCGACCAGGTGCGGGTCGCCGAGGGGCCGTTCGCCTCCTTCAGCGGCACGGTCGAGGAGGTCGACGAGGCCAAGGGGCGGCTCAAGGTGCTGGTCTCGATCTTCGGCCGGGCGACCCCGGTCGAGCTCGAATATTCGCAGGTGGAGCGGAGCTGAGCCCGCTCGGTGATCGCGGGAGCGCCCGGTTCGGGCGCGCACGGACCGCGCAGGAGGAGACGGCCGGATGGCCAAGAAGATCGTGGGCTACATCAAGCTGCAGGTACCGGCGGGCAAGGCCAACCCCTCGCCGCCGATCGGGCCGGCGCTCGGCCAGCGCGGCCTCAACATCATGCAGTTCTGCAAGGAGTTCAACGCGGCGACCCAAGGGATGGAGCCGGGCATGCCGATCCCGGTGGTGATCACCGCCTACGCGGATCGGACCTTCAGCTTCACCACCCGCACGCCGCCCGCCTCCTATTACCTCAAGAAGGCGGCCGGGATCGAGAAGGGCAGCCAGACGCCGGGCAAGACCGGGCCGGTGGGCAAGGTCACCATGGCCCAGATCCGCGAGATCGCCCAGGCCAAGATGAAGGACCTGAACGCGGTCGACCTCGACGGCGCGATCGAAATGATCAAGGGCTCCGCCCGCTCGATGGGCCTGCAGGTGGTGGAGTGAGACCATGGCGCGGATCGGCAAGCGGATGAAGGCGGCCCTCGCGCTCGTCGACCGGAGCAAGGCGCTGCCGCTGCCCGAGGCGGTCAAGCTCGTCAAGCAGACCGCCAAGGCCAAATTCGACGAGACGGTCGAGCTCGCCTTGGCACTCGGCGTCGACCCGCGTCACGCCGACCAGATGGTGCGCGGCACGGTCACGCTGCCGCACGGGACCGGCAAGACGGTCCGGGTGGCGGTGTTCGCCAAGGGCGAGCGGGCGGAGGAGGCCAAGGCGGCGGGTGCCGATCTCGTCGGCGCCGAAGATCTGGCGGAGAAGATCCAGGCCGGGCAGATCGATTTCGACCGCTGCATCGCCACGCCCGACATGATGCCGCTGGTCGGCCGGCTGGGCCGGATCTTGGGCCCGCGCGGGCTCATGCCGAACCCGAAGCTCGGCACGGTCACGCCGAACGTGCGGGAAGCGGTCCAGGCGGCCAAGGGTGGGCAGATCCAGTTCCGGGTGGAGAAGGCCGGCATCGTCCATGCCGGGGTGGGCAAGGCGAGCTTCCCCGAGGAGAAGCTCGTGGCCAACGTCAAGGCGTTGGTCGACGCGGTCAACAAGGCCAAGCCCTCGGGGGCCAAGGGCACCTATCTCAAGCGGGCGCACCTCTCCTCGACGATGGGGCCGGGCATCCGGGTCGAGATCGGCAGCCTCGTGGCGTGAGCGGGGTTCGGCAGGAAGGGGCTTGCGTGTCGGTCGCGGCTCTGTATTGTGGCGGCCCTCGGGTGCAGAGGCCGAGCCGGGCTGCCGCGGGCGTCGGGGGACGCCGGGGGCAGCTTGTCTGCGCCCTGCGCCGGGCACGACCTGCGGTGCCCCGGCGCGGTCGGGCGGGTCGCACGACGGGATCCGGGTGAGGGGCGGAGGCGAGGGTGCTGCGCGCCGAGAAATCTCAGGTCGTCGAACGGCTGCACGCCGCGCTGGCGGAGGCCGAGGTGGTCGTCGTGACCCATTACAAGGGGCTCACGGTGGCCGAGCTCGGCGAGTTGCGCGGCCAGCTGCGGGCGGTCGGTGGAACGCTCAAGGTGGCCAAGAACCGGCTCGCCAAGCGGGCGCTCGAGGGCACGCCGTTCACCGGCATGGCCGATCTCCTCGAGGGGCCGACGGCGATCGCCTTCGCCCGCGAGCCGGTGGGCGTGCCCAAGGCGCTGGTCGACTACGCCCGCAAGAACGAGAAGCTCGTGATCGTCGGCGGCGGGCTCAAGGGCAGCCTGCTCGACGCCGAAGCGGTCAAGGCCTTGGCCGAGCTGCCGTCGTTGGACGTGCTGCGGGCCGGCCTCGTGGGGCTGTTGCAGGCGCCGGCGGCGCGGCTCGTGGGCGTCCTGCAGGCGCCGGGCGGGCAGCTCGCGCGGCTGCTCAAAGCCTATTCGGACAAGCAGGCGGCCTGAGGCCGGGCCGGTCGGGGTTTCGGGCGTCGGGCGGCCGACCGGCGCCGCAGCGAGGTTCGTGCGGGAGAGGGTGCGATGGCGAATCTGGAGCAGCTCGTCGAGGATCTGTCGAAGCTGACGGTGCTCGAGGCGGCGCAGCTGTCGAAGATGCTCGAGGAGAAGTGGGGTGTGTCGGCGGCCGCACCGGTGGCGGTCGCGGCGGTCGCCGGGGCGGCGGCGCCGGCGGCGGCCGCGCCGGTCGAGGAGAAGACCGAGTTCGACGTGATCCTGGCCTCGGCGGGCGCCAACAAGATCAACGTGATCAAGGAAGTGCGGGCGATCACCGGGCTCGGCCTCAAGGAGGCCAAGGACCTGGTCGAGGCCGCGCCGAAGCCGGTCAAGGAGGGCGTCTCCAAGGAGGAGGCGGCCAAGATCAAGGCCCAGCTCGAGGCCGCCGGCGCGACCGTCGAGGTCAAGTAAGGCGGCGGTTGCACCGTATTCCGCTCCGGCGGGGTGGCGCGGCGGTCGCGTTCGACCGCGTAGCTGGCCCGAGCGGGGAACGTCGAGGGATCGTTCAGCGGACGAGGGTCCGGCCGTGGGGCGTGCGTTCCACGGCCAGTCCGCGTTGAGCGCTCGGTCGGGGGAGCGAGCCGGCCGGGTGTCTCCGAGCAGCAACGAGGACGAGTGATGGGCGAGCAGCCGAGGGCGCGCAAGCGGATCCGCAAGAACTTCGGGCGCATTCCCGAGGTCACGGAGATGCCGAACCTCATCGAGGTTCAGCGGCAGTCCTACGAGGCGTTCCTGCAGCGGCACCTGGCACCCAACGAGCGCAAGCTCGCCGGGCTCGAAGAGGTGTTCCGCTCGGTTTTCCCGATCAAGGACTTCGCCGACCGGGCAGCACTCGACTTCGTCAAATACGAGCTCGAGGAGCCGAAATACGACGTCGAGGAGTGCCAGCAGCGCGGCATGACCTACGCCGCGCCCCTGCGGGTGACCTTGCGGCTGATCGTTTGGGACGTCGACGAGGAGACCGGCTCGCGCAGCGTGCGCGACATCAAGGAGCAGGACGTCTACATGGGCGACCTGCCGCTCATGACCGACAACGGCACTTTCGTCGTGAACGGCACCGAGCGGGTGATCGTGAGCCAGATGCACCGCTCGCCCGGTGTGTTCTTCGACCACGACCGCGGCAAGACGCACAGCTCCGGCAAGTTCCTGTTCTCCGCCCGGATCATCCCCTACCGCGGCAGCTGGCTCGACTTCGAGTTCGACGCCAAGGATCTGGTCTACGTGCGGATCGACCGGCGGCGCAAGCTGCCGGTTACGACCCTGCTCATGGCGCTCGGCCTGGATGCCGAGACCATCTTGCACACCTTCTACGGGGAGGTCGTCTACAAGCGCTCGGGTCAGGGCTGGCAACTGCCGTTCCGCCCGGATCGACTGAAGGGCCAGAAGCTCACCACCGATCTGATCGACGCGCGGACCGGCGAGACGCTCGTCGAGGCCGGGACCAAGCTCGTGCCGCGGCTCGTGAAGCGGCTCGAGGAGCAGGGAGTGCGCGCGATCTACGTGTCGAGCGAGGAGCTCGTCGGGCGGTTCGTGGCGCGCGACCTGATCGACGAGGGAACCGGGCTCGTCCACGTCGAGGCCGGCGAGGAGCTCACCGGCGAGAGCATCCGCAAGCTGGTCGAGGCGGGGATCGAGGAGATCCCGGTACTCGACATCGACCAGTTCTCGATCGGCCCCTACATCCGCAACACCCTCGTGCTCGACCGTTGCCAGAGCCGCGAGGATGCGCTGCTCGAGATCTACCGCGTGCTGAGGCCGGGCGAGCCGCCGACCATGGAGACGGCGGAGGCGCTGTTCAACAGCCTGTTCTTCGACATCGAGCGCTACGATCTGTCGCCGGTCGGCCGGGTCAAAATGAACATGCGGCTCGGCCTCGAGACCGACGACAGCGTGCGCACGCTCCGGACCGAGGACATCCTCGCGGTCGTGAAGATGCTGGTCGAGATCAAGGACGACGGCGTTGATGGCCGTTTGCACAGCGACAAGAACGTACTGAAAATTCAGGTGCAGCATCGCGAATATCGTAATGTGTTCTGGACCTATTCCGGCGAGCAGGGTTTTGAACGGTTGACCTATAACGAGAGCCTAAATCGAATTGGCCCCATCGAGCCGTTTATGATTTCAAAGATGGTTTTGCTAAGCGCGTAACGTTTGGAAATTGATAGGATGGTAATGAACTCTAGGATTTTAATTCTTACGCTGTTTGCCACGTTCAGTTCGGCCGCGGGCTTCGCTGCTGAATACCTTACGGTGGTTACGAGCGAGGTTTATCAAGCACCAGGGACACCGAGAGCCCTTGCAACGCGTGCAAATACTTGCATCGCGCAAAATTTGATAAAGGGGAGTAGCGACGACCCGCTCATTATTAGCACAGACCTCGAAAAAGGGGTAATAGTTGCACGTAACTCGATTGAATACGGATCGCTTCCACGTTGGAAAATTCGGAGCCGGCTTACGTTCGAAGCTCGCGAGGGACGCTTTCGTGTAGAACAAACGAACTTAGAGCGTTTCAATACCAACGTACTCACTGGAGTAGAATCCTGGGGACCAATTGGAAAATGGACAGGGTCACGCTGGCGAGAAGTCACAATTAAATTTGAAGAATCGGCCAGCACGGTTGCAAATTGCGTCATCAGCGGTTCAGGGCAGCAGAAAGATTGGTAGCCGCTTCGCAGTTCACTGCTGGTTACAGTGGGCTTATGGGTTACTTAAAACATATTACCACTGCGATAGAGCTGTTACCAACCCGGTCGCGCCACAATGCTCTGCTACTTTGGCCAGCCGTCAATTTTGATGTCTGACCATTCTCCACTGTAAGTGCCGCGCCGATGTTTTTGCGCCATTGGAGACCCGATCCATCGCCCGCGCTTTCAGCGCAAATCGGACATTCGGGGGGAGGAGAGTGATGCATTATTATCAGCTGAGGTTAGATGGCTTCTGCCGCTAACATATCGGACGTTTCGGCTAACAACGACGTTGTTAGAACCTGCCGTCCATTCACTCTGGTGAAACGCCTGCTCAGTTCCAGACTTGCGAACTGAACGCGGTGCGGAGGTTGAATATTCGCACGGATACCATTATCTCTGGAATTGACATGGCGCGTCGCGCGCCAGCCTCATCCAAAGGGTGAGGTCCCGCAGGCCTTACCCGCCCGCCGGTCCCCAGGAGGGGCCGGTGCCTCTCCTAGGTTCACTAACTTAAGGAGAATCGAAAATGACGTACGAAAATTATTCACCCGAAGATCACAAACTTGCCAAAGCCCTATATGCCGAAAAAGGTGCGCTAGGCCTCATTGCAGCCCGGGGTCTCAGCGGTCAGTTCGAGGCTTTGGTTCCACGAACCGGAGGATATTTGGCGTACCTTCCATTGGCTCGAAGCCGGCGCTTGGCTCGCGAGAAGTAGGCC
>JAILZQ010000189.1 GCA_023512415.1 Geminicoccaceae bacterium
GCCCCGTATTGCGCGGCACAGCACAAAACCCGGACGTATTCTTCCAGGCCCGCGAAGCGTGCAACCCGTTCTATCAGGCCTGCCCGGCCATCGTGCAGAAGTATATGGACAAGTTCGCTGCACTTACCGGTCGGCAGTATCACTTGTTCGACTATTTCGGACCGGCCGACGCCGAGCGAGCCGAGGTCGGCGGCTCAGCGCGGCACGAGCTCGAGCTCGACGCGCCGGTTGAGCGCCTGGGCAACCGGGTCGTTCCCGGCGACCAGCGGCCGTTCGTCGCCCATGGCGGCGACCACCAGCCGGCTGCTCGGCACGCCCCCCTCGATCAGCGCCTGGGTCAGGTTGAAGGCGCGGGCGAGCGCCACCTCGCGGTTGCTCCGGAAGGCGCTGCCGGGGCGCGGCGGCTGGCTGTCGGCGTGGCCGGTCACGTGGAGCGTCCAGGGCCGGTCGGCCGGCAGGGCTTTCAAAGCCTCGGCCATCTCCCGGACCCGCGCGGCACCGCTCTCGGAGAGCCGGGTCCCGCCGCGGTTGAACAGCACGTCGGCCGGCACGACGACCTTGTCGGCCGTGGCGCGGACCGCGGGCGTCCCGGCGAAGACCGGCCGGAGCGCCGCCGGCAAGAGCGCGCGGGTCGCCGCCTCGGCCTCGGCGCGGGTGCGGTTGGCCGCGAGCTCGCGCTCCATCGATTCGATCTGGGCTCGGGCCTGGGCGAGCGCTTCGGCCCGGCTCGCCGCCAGCTTCTCCGCCGCCTCGCGGGCGCTGCGCTGGGCGGCGAGCTGGTACTCCAGCTCCTCGATCCGCGCGTCGCGCTCGGCGCGCGCCGCCTCCGCCGCCGCCAACTGCTTCTCGAGCTCGGCCTTGGCCTTGTCGAGCTGGCCGAGACGCGCCTGCAGCTCGTCGCGCGTCTTGCCGAGCTCGACCAGACGGGCGGTCGCCGCCTCCCGGGCTTCGGCCGCGAGGGCCAGCTGCCGGTCGAGCGCCTCGAGCTCCTCGCGCGCCTTGGCGAGCGCTTCGGCGCGGCTCGCCGCGAGCTTTTCCGCCGCTTCACGGGCACTGCGCTGGGCGGCGAGTTGATAGTCGAGCTCCTCGAGCTTCTCGGCGTGGGCCGCTTCGAGGGCGCGCAGCCGCTCGTCGCGGCCGGCGATCTCGGCCGCGAGGCGGCGCTGCTCCACACCCCACGCGACCGCCCGCTGCTCGAGCTCGCGGGCTTTCTCTTCGGCCGAAACCGCCGCGGCGGCCGCCCGGTCGCGTTCGGCGGTGACCCGCCGGAGCTGCTCCTGCAGCTCGCCGATCGCCCGCTCCTTGGCGGCGAGCTCCTCGGTGGCCTTCCGCTGCGCGCCGCTCGCCTCGGCGAGCCGCTGCTCGAGCTCACGGGCGGTCTTTTCGGCCGAAGCCAGGGCCGCGGCGAGCCGGTCGCGCTCGGCCACCGCCCTCCGGAGCTCGTCTTGGCCGAGGGCGACCCGCTGCTCGAGCTCGCCCCGAACCCGGTCGAACTCCTGACGGAGCCGCAGCACCACCTGCTCCTGCTCGGCCGCCAGGGCGGCCGCCCGGTCGCGCTCGGCGGTCATCCGCCGGAGTTGCTCCTGCAGCTCGCCGATCGCTTTCTCCTTGGCGGCGAGCTCGGCGGCGGCGCCCTCCTGCGCGCCGGTCGCCTCGGCGAGCCGTTCTTCGAGTCGGCGGATCCGCTCTTCCCGCTCGTCCGCGAAGGCTGCGACGCGGTCGCGCTCGGCCGCCACCCGGCGGAGTTGCTCCTGGGCGAGGGCGACCCGCTGCTCGAGGTCGCCCCTCACCCGGCCGAATTCCTCGCGCAGCCGCAGCACCGCCTGCTCCCGTTCGGCGGCGAGCGCGGCGACCCGGTCGCGCTCGGCCACCGCCCGGCGCAGCTCCTGCTGCAGCCGTTCGGGGTCGAGGGAGGGGGCTTGGGCGAGCGCGACCGGGCTCGCCTGGAGGAGGAGCAGCGAAGCGAGCACGACGGCACGCGCCGTCCCCGAGCGGATCACGATCATCGACGCACCCCCGATCGTTGCGGCTGGGTTGTCCGGTCGGCATGGGGCTCGCTTAATCCAAGCCCGTGCAACGCGCCAGCGTCGCCCGTGCAACGCGCCGGCGTCGCGACGTCGAGCGGGACCCCGCGGTGGCTCAGAGCCGGGCCAGGCGCTCGACCAGGAGGTCGAAGAAGCCGAGGGCGTCGGCCTCGGTGAGCACGAGCGCGTTGGCCGGCCGACCCGAGCGGTTCCACCAATCGACCACCGAGCGACCGCGGCAGAACCGCCCCTCGGTCTCGATGTCGACGCGGCAGCGCTTGCCGCGGAACAGTTCGGGCCGGATCAGATGCGCGATCACGCAGGGATCGTGCAACGGCGCCCCCGGGATCCCGTAACGCTCGCGGTCGTAGCGGTTGTAGAAGGCGAGGAAGCCGGCGACCGCCTCGGCCAAAGGTGTGCCGATCGCGCGGATCCGGGCGAGCCGCTCCTCGGTGATCAGGACCTGGTGGGTCAGGTCGAGGCCGATCATCGTCACGGGCGCGCCGCACTCGAAGACGATCGCCGCGGCGTGCGGGTCGACGAAGAAGTTGAACTCGGCCGCGGCGGTGACGTTGCCGAGCTCCTTGGCGCCGCCCATGAGCACGATCTCGGCGAGGCGCGGGACGATCGCCGGCTCTTTCACGATCGCGAGCGCGACGTTGGTCAAGGGGCCGGTCGGGCAGAGGGTGACCGTGCCGGGCGGCCGCTCCATGACGAGCCGGACGATCGCGTCGACCGCGTGCTCGGCAGCGAGCGGCAGGCTCGGGGGCGGGAGCTCGACGCCGTTGAGCCCGGTCTCACCGTGGACGTATTCGGCGGTCTCGAGCGGGACGAGGATCGGCCGGGGACAGCCCGCGTGGACCGGGACGTCGCGCCGGCCGGCGAGCTCCAGGACCTTGCGCGCGTTCTCGGACGTGCGGGCGAGCGGCACGTTGCCGGCCACGGTGGTGACCGCCAGGAGCTCGACCTCGGCCGGTGAGGCGAGGGCCAGGAGGAGGGCCACCGCATCGTCCTGGCCGGGGTCGCAATCGAGGATCAGGGCGCGCGGCGCCACGGGTTCGCCTCCGGCTGCGAGCGCTCAGCGCTCGGTGAGCTTGAACTCGATCCGCCGGTTGCGCCGCCAGGCGGTCTCGCCGTCGCCCGGATCGAGCGGCCGGAACTCGCCGAAACCGGCGGCCACCAGCCGCTCGGGGGGGATGCCCCTGCGGATCAGGAACTCCACGACCGAGATCGCCCGGGCGGTCGACAGCTCCCAGTTCGAGCGGAAGGGCGAGCCCGGGCCGACCGGCCGGCGATCGGTGTGGCCGTCGATCCGAAGGACCCAGTCGATGTCGGAAGGGATGGTGGCCGCGACCTCGCGCAAGGTGGCGGCCAGCCGTTCGAGCTGGGCTTCGCCCTCGGGCTCGAGCCGCGCCGAGCCGGTCGGGAAGAGGAGCTCCGAGGGGAACACGAAGCGGTCGCCGACGATCACGACGTCCGGCCGGTCGGCCAGGATCCGCCGCAGCCGGCCGAAGAACTCGCTCCGGTACTGCTCGAGTTGCTCGACTTGCTGGAGGAGGGCGGCATTCAGCCGGGCGCCGAGGTCGGCGATCACGAGCTTTTGCGTGTCGACCTCGGCCTGCGAGCTTTCGAGCGCCTTGGCCACCCGCTGGAGCTCGCTCGTCGTGACGCCCAAGAGGCGGTTGAGCCGGTCGATGTCGGCAGCCGAGGCGGCGAGCCGCGCCTCGCGCTCGCCGAGGCCCTTCTCGAGCTCGCCGAGCCGGGCCTCGAGCTCGGCGATCCGCCGGCCGCGCCGCTCGACCTCCTGCTCGAGCGCGGCGAGCCGGGTGCCGTCGGCGGCGCGCGCCGCCTCGGCCTCGGCGAGCTTCCGGCCGAGCCCGGTCTTCTCCTGCTCGCTCGCGCCCAAGAGTGCGGTGAGTTGCTCGATCCGCGACGAGAGCTCGCGGAGCTTGCGCTCGCGCTCGTCCTCGAGGCTCTGCAGCCGGGCCTGGAGCTGCTCGCGGTCGGAAGCGAGCGTTTCGAGCTTGGTCTCGAGCTCGGCCTTGCTCTGCTTCAAGCTCTCGGCGGTCTGCCCGGTGGCCGAGAGCCGGCCGGTCACGGCCTCGATCTGCTCCTCGAGGAAGCGGAGCGCCCGGTCGCGCTCGGCGGCCGCCTCGCTCATCCGCTCGAGCTGCCGCTGCATGCGCGCCAAGAGGGCCTCGACCTCCTCGGCGGAGGGCACGGCCGGTGGCTGCGGCGCCTGGGCGAACGCCGGGCCGGCGAGCGCGAGCAGGAGGGCCACGACGAGGAGCGGACGCACCGATGCCTTCCCCGGAACCCGAGACGGTCGCGACGATAGGCACCCCGCCGCCGCCCGCAAGGGTGTGGCCGCCGCCCCTCAGCGGCCGCGGCTGGCGAAGCGGACCGCCTCCTCGGCGGCGCGGATCAGCGCACGGGCCTTGTTGAGGCACTCCTGGTGCTCGGCCGCGGGGTCGCTGTCGTGGACGATCCCCGCACCGGCCTGGACGATCATCTCGCCGTCCTTGACGAGCGCGGTCCTGAGCCCGATGCAGGTGTCCATCGAGCCGTCGGCCGCGAAATAGCCGACCGTGCCGGCGTAGAAGCCGCGCCGGAACGGCTCCAGCTCCTCGATGATCTCCATCGCCCGGACCTTGGGGGCACCCGAGACCGTGCCGGCCGGGAAGCCGGCGATCAGGGCATCGAGCGCGTCGAGCCCGGGCCGCAACATCCCCTCGACGTTCGAGGAGATGTGCATGACGTGGCTGTAGCGCTCGACCACCATCTTCTCGGTGACCCGCACCGTCCCGACCGCGGCCACCCGGCCCACGTCGTTGCGGCCGAGATCCAAGAGCATCAGGTGCTCGGCGCGCTCCTTGGGGTCGGCCAGCATCTCGGCGGCCAAGGCCTCGTCCTCCTCGCGGGTGGCGCCGCGCCGACGGGTCCCGGCCAAGGGCCGGATCGTGACCTTGCCGTCGCGCAGCCGGACCAGGATCTCCGGGCTCGAGCCCACGAGCGCGAAGCCGTCGAGGTCGAGGAAGAACAGGAAGGGCGAGGGGTTGAGCCGGCGCAGCGCCCGGTAGAGGGAGAGTGGCGGCAGATCGAAGGGCACCGAGAAACGCTGCGAGACGACGATCTGGAAGGCGTCGCCGGCGGCGATGTACTCCTTGCAGCGGCGGACCATCGCCTCGAACGCCTCGGGGCTCGTGTGGGCCCGCGGGGTCACCGCGACGGCCTCGCGGCGCGGCGGCTCGTGGCGGATGCCGCGGTCGAACTCCTCGACCGCCTCGGCGAGCCGCTCGCGGGCGAGCTCCCAAGCGCGCGGCCCGGAGAGCCCGGGCTCCGGGCGGACCGGTGTCACGAGCGTCACACTGTCCGCCAGATTGTCGAACACCGCGACGATCGACGGCCGGACGAAGACCGCGTCGGGCAGGCCCAGCGGGTCGGGCTTGCTCGCCGGCAACCGCTCGACGAGCCGGACCATGTCGTAGGCCATGTAGCCGAACAGCCCGGCGGCCGGCGGCGGCAGGCCGGGCGGCATGGCGATCCGGCTCTCGCCGAGCAGCGCCCGCAAGGAATCGAGCGAGGGCAGGGGCTCGGGCTCGAAGGCGTCGCGCTCGGCACGCGCCCGACGGTTGATCTCCGCCCGCGCTCCCCGGCAG
Organism: Geminicoccaceae bacterium; assembly: GCA_023512415.1. Taxonomy (GTDB): domain Bacteria; phylum Pseudomonadota; class Alphaproteobacteria; order Geminicoccales; family Geminicoccaceae; genus JANXAZ01. Next base: position 5,684 of record JAILZQ010000189.1, read on the forward strand.
CGCCAGACCAGGTCGGGTTTCATGCCGATGATCGAGTAGCGGCCGCGCACGGCACCACCCTCGACGCTTTCCAGGAGGAAGGCGTAGGGCCGCCCGTGGGCGAGCTTGAGGAGGGCCGAAACGGGCGTCTCGAGGTCGGCCACCAGCGTGGTCCAGACGACCTGGGGACGGCCGGCCTCGTAGGTCTCGAGGAAGGCGGCGCGATCGGGTGCGGGGAGCATCGCTCAGCGTCCCATGGTCTCGACGATCCGGGCGAGCGCGCTCGTGTCGGTCTCGACCGGGAAGCGCCGGCGCAGAGCCTGCTCGTAGCCCGAGAGGATCGCCTCGGCCAAGTTCTCGCGCAGCTCGCGGCGCACGGGTGCGAGGTCGAGCTCGGCCGGGGCCTCGCGGACCTCGTCGGTGGCGACCAGCGCGAAGCCCTCGGGGGTGGGGACCGGTTGCTCGGCGATCCCGCCGGGCGGGGTCGCGAAGAGGGCACGGGTCACCTCGGGGCCGAGCGGCTCGGGATCGCCGCGCCGCCGCAGGGGCCCGACCGTGGCGAGCGAGAGGCCCGGGACGGCGCGGGCGAGGTCGGCGAGCGTCTCCCCCGCCCGCGCCCGCTCGAGCAGCGCCGCGGCCCGCTCGCGGGCGAGCTCGCGCTGCCGCTCGATCCGCCAGCCGATCTCGGCCGGCACACGCACCTCCTCGAGCCGGCGATCGCGCGAGGGCGTGACGCTCTCGACCCTGACCACGAACCAGCGATCGTCCTTGCCGTGGATGAGGAGCGAGGTCCGGCCGGCCGGGGTGGCGGCGATCTCCTGCAGCATCTCGGGCGAGAGCTCGATGCCGTCGACCGCCCGCCCGTCGCCGTCGCGCCCTTGGGCGTCGACCGCCGGGAGCCGGAGG
>JAILZQ010000190.1 GCA_023512415.1 Geminicoccaceae bacterium
AGTGCGCACGCCGCGACGTGCCCGTCGTGTGGACGACCGACCACGGGTCCGTCCACTGCCGGCGCCCGGCGACCGTGTACGCGAAACGCGACGCGACGGCGAACCTCCGGTACAAGATCGGGGACGACCTGCGCGCCGAGGACCCGCGGACCGCGTGGTGCGTTGCCGACGGAGAGGAGATCCGCGCGCAGGTGTCCTATGGCGCGCAGGGGAGGGAGATCACTGTCGGTGGGGTCGGTCCGGCAGCCGATCGGCCGGCGCGACGGGCTCTGCGAACCCGTCGGCTCACCGGGCCGCCGCGCTCCGCGGGTTCGCGCGACAGCGTGCGCTACTCGGAGCCACGCGATCCGCTGCCGTCGTGCGATGTCATTGCGGGTCTCGTGCCGCCGTCCTCGGGCCCGCCGCCGCTCCGGGCCCTTCGCGTGCTCGCGCGCGTCGCGACGGACGGCGGACGGATCGGCGGGCGAGCCCTGGGCCGAGTGCCGAAGAACCTCCGCGGCCGCGACGGTTCGCGGCGTTCGAACGCGCCGGCGGGCGGCGACGAACGGCCCGGACGAGCACCCCACCTCGAGCGGCCCACGAGGCGGGCGTCCAACCTGCACGGCGCCCGCTCGTGATCCGGACCTGCAGGGCCTGGCGGTCGAAACCGAGGCGAGCAACGGGCCTCGCCGCCGCGCGCTCGGCGGTCGCGGGGCACCATCGCCTCGGGGCTCACCCTCGGCGGCGAGGGACCCACGGCAGGCGCGGGCTCGTCATCGAGGGTCGAACGACGAAGCCGCTTCCATCCCTTGCCCGGAGCCGGACCGACCGGCTGCTCGGCGCGCAGCCGACGCCGCTCGGACGCCCGGCAAGCGAGCCGGACCCCGTAGAGGAGGGCGTCGTTCGCCCACCCGTGCGGAGCGGGGAGGCTGGCGTCCGCCTCCCCCGCCGCACGCGCTCGCCGACCTCACACCCCGCTGGACCGTGCCCGCCCCCGATCCGATCGCCCGGGCGCGTGCCGCGGCGGACACGATCGGACGAGCCGCCCGGCCGAACTCCTCCGCCCGCAGCCGATCGGCCCCACGATGTCCGGGGAACTCGCACGAGCCCGGCCACGCGGTCGGACGGCCGCCGGCCCCGGACGCCTGCCACCGGAGCCGAGCGGTCCGGTCAAAAGATGCCGGCGACCACCCGGGTGAGGCCGTCGACGAGCTGCGGTGCGGCCTCGGCCCATTCGAGATTGACCTTGTTGGCCATCGACATGACCCGCGTGGTGTGGCGCCGCATGTCGGTGGTCCGGCTCGAGGTCTGGGCGATCTCACCGGAGCGCCCCTGCCGCACGGTGCCCCTGCGGGTCTCGCTCACGACCTCGCCGGGTGCCCGTTCCTGGATCTGGATGTCGGTGATGATGCTGTAGGTGACGTCCTGGACCGCGGCTCCGGCCACCGTCTCGGCGAGGCCGCCCACGACCGCACCCCCCAGTCCCCAGACCGCGGCGTTGCCGGGTGCCGCCTTGCCGATCACGTAGCCCGCCGTCCCGCCCACCGCGGCGCCGGTGATCGGCGCGCCGTAACCGCGCCCGTACATCTGCTCGGCTGCGGTCTCGCTGGTCCGTCCGGCCTGCAGGACGTTCGCCTGCAGGATGTAACGGGCGCGGCGGGGGTCGTCGACCACCTGGTAGCCCCGGCTCGCGATCCGCTCGCGGATCGGCCCCGCGAGGTCGAGGTCGGGCTTGTCGGAGGTGTTCTTCACTTCGACGAAGACGGTCCGCTCCGCTGGCGCGACCGGGTCGAGGAAGATCGTGTCGGTCATCTTGGTCTGCACGTCGAGGTTGCGCTTGGCGACCGCGGTGTAGGTCGCGGCACACCCCGTCAAGGCGAACAGAGCCAGCACCAGTAAGGCCTTCGAGCGCACGAGCGAGCCGAGCATGACCCCTCCCCGATGACCGCGCGCAGCGGGATGCCGGCCGACCGCCGGCATCCCGGTTTCTACCATCACGCGAGCGCCTTGTGCAGCTCTTCCTCGACCGCTTCCCAGTTCACGAGGTGGTTCAAGAAGGCTGCCACGTAATCCGGCCGGCGGTTGCGGTAGTCCAGGTAATAGGCGTGCTCCCACACGTCGATGCCGAGGATCGGCCGCATGCCGTGCACCAGCGGGTTCTCGCCGTTGGGGGTCTTGCTGACCTTGAGCCGGTCGCCGTCGAGCGACAGCCACGCCCAGCCCGAGCCGAACTGGGTCACGGCCGCGGTCTTGAATTGCTCGATGAACGCGTCGAACGAGCCGAAATCGTGCTCGATCCGCTTCAACAGCTCGCCGCCCGGCTTGCCGCCGCCGCCGCGCTTCATCACCTTCCAGAACAGGATGTGGTTCCAGTGCTGGCCGGCGTTGTTGAAAATTCCGACCTTCGAGGGATCGTTGAACGAGATCCGGCAAATCTCCTCGAGGCTCTTGTTCTCGAGATCGGTACCGGCGATCAGGTTGTTGAGGTTGGTGACGTAGGCTTGATGGTGCTTGCCGTGATGCAGCTCGAGCGTCTCCTTGCCCATGTAGGGGACGAGCGCATCGTGCGGATAGGGCAGATCGGGCAGGGTGAAGGCCATGGTCCGGGTGCCTCTCCGTTGTCGTCTGGTCGTCGCTGCCGTCGGACAGGCCGCTAGATAGGGCGTCGAGCCGTTCGATGAAAGGCCGCCCCGTGGAAACCCCGTGAATCCGGAGCCCCGTGCGCCGGCGCCGGCCCTGCTCGCCGAGGCCCGCCGGTACGATCCCGAGCGCACCCTCTGCCTCCTGTTCGCCCCGGCCGAGCGGCGCAGCGAACTCGCCGCCCTCGTGCTGTTGAACCACGAGCTCGCACGGGTAGCGGAGATCGTCCGCCAGCCGCTCACCGGCGCGATCCGCCTCCGCTTCTGGCGCGACCAGCTGGCACGCGCCGCGGGCGGGCAACGGCCGGACTTGCCGATCGCCCGGGCGCTCGCTGCGCCCCTGCGCGACGGCCGGTTGACCCTGGCCGAGCTCGAGGCGCTGATCGAGGCCCGCGGGGGGGAGCTCGACGCTCTGCTCGATCCCGCCGCCGACCCGGGCGGGCCGCCACCCACGGTCGATACGATCGAAGCCCGGGTGCGGGCGACCGCGGGCGGCCTCGCCCGGGCGATGGGCCGACTGCTCGAGGCACCGGAGCGAGAGCTCGCCGCGGCCGAAGAGGCCGGCACCGCGTACGGGCTCGTCGGGATCGTCCGGGCGACGTTCGCCGAGGCCGGCCGGTCCCGGCGGCCCGGCACGCGCTCGCTCCTCGAGCTCGCCGAGCTCCGCTCCGGGCAGGAGTGGGACGAGGCGAGCCGCGTTCGGTTGCGGGCGCTCGCCGAGCCGTTCCTGGCTCGCGCCGCCGTCTCGATCGCCGCCGCGCGGCGCGCCGGCCGATCGGCGGACCGTGCCCGGCTCGCCCCCCTGTTGCTCGCGACCATCGCCGAGACCCAGCTGCGCCGGTTGCAGCGGGTCGGCCGCGATCCGGCGCGGCTGGCCGGGGCGCCTCGCTCGCCGCTCTTGCCGATCCGGCTCCTCCTCGCCTGGGTCCGGAGGCGCCCCTGACCGACCCGGGAGCGCCCCGGGACAGGGCAGGAGCCGCTCGCCGCGGAAGCAGCTCGCCAGCGCCGAGGCGGCCCGCGTCAGCAACCCGAGGAGGAGGAAGGCCAGCTGTTCCATCGTTTCCCGCGACCCGGCGGCCGGCGAGCGCGTGTCGGCCCCGGTCGATCGAGAGCCTGCCACGGAAAGGTTGACGAAGCGTCAACGCGCGACGGCCGCTGGCCCGCGATTTGCCTCTTGCCGAGCGGGTCCCGGGCGGATTTGCTCGGGACCGGCGGCAGGGGAAAGCGGAGGCGGCGATGCGCATGCGGTTCGTGGCGGCGACGGTGGTCGCGGGGCTCGTGGCCGGCGAGGCCGTGGCCCTCGACATCAAGTTCACCCTCGACTGGGCGTTCCAAGGCCCCACGTCGGTGTTCATCGCGGCAAAGGAGCTCGGCTGGTACAAGGAAGCCGGGCTCGACGTCACGATCGACCGCGGCTCGGGTTCGGCGGCCGCGATCCAACGGATCGCCACGGGTGCCTATCAAATGGGCATCGGCGACATCAACGCCCTCGTCGAGTTCAACGCCGCCAATCCGGGTCAAGCGGTCAAGGCGGTCATGGTGATCTACGATGCGCCCCCCTTCGGCCTCTACACGCTCAAGAAGAGTGGCATCAAGGAGCCCAAGGACCTGGTCGGCCGGAAGCTCGGGGCCCCTGTCTTCGACGCCTCCTACAAGCTGTTCCCGGCCTTCGCCTCGAGGGTCGGCATCGACCCGGCCGCCGTGCCGCGGGTCAACATGGACCCGCCCTTGCGCGAGGCCATGCTGGTGCGCGGCGAGGTCGACGTCATCTCGGGCCACTATTTCTCCTCGATGCTGGACCTGCAGTCGAAGGGGGTGAAGGCCGACGAGATCGTCGTGATGCTCTACAAAGACTATGGCATGGACTTCTACGGCAATTCCGTGCTCGCCTCGAGCAAGTTCCTGGCGGAGCAGCCGGAGGCCGTGCGCAAATTCAACGCCGCGACCGTCCGGGCGATGCGCTGGGTGATGGCCAACCGTGACCGGGCGGTCGACATGGTCGCCAAGGTCGATCCGCTGATCGACAAGAAGCTCGAGCGGACCCGGCTCGACATGGCGCTCGAGATGAACGTCTTGACCCCCCATGTGCGCGAGCACGGCATGGGTGCCGTGGTCCCCGAGCGGCTCGCCCGTTCGATCGAGCAGATCGCGCAAGCCGTGAAGCTGCCGACCGTGCCCAAGGTCGAGGACATCTGGACCGCCGACTTCCTGCCGCCACCCGCCGAGCGCAAGCTTTCGAACTGACGCGCGGATGGCGTTGATCGAGGCCGAGCGGGTCGCGCTCCGCTACGGCGGCCCCGGCGGTACGCTCGCCCTCGAGGACTTCTCGATCGCGATCGAGCCCAGCGAGTTCACGGCGCTCGTCGGTCCCTCGGGCTGCGGCAAGTCCTCCTTCCTCAAGATCGTCTCGGGGCTCCATCCGGTCTCGGCCGGTGTCGCGCGGCTGCACGGCCGGCCGATCGACGGGCCCCAGCACGGGATCGGCATGGCGTTCCAGAACGCCACGCTCTTGCCCTGGCGCACGACCCTCGGGAACGTGCTCTTGCCGCTCGAGGTGAGCCGCGACCACCGCGCCACCTTCCGCCGGAGGCGACAGGAGCACGAGGCCCGGGCGATGGAGCTGTTGCGCACCGTGGGGCTCGCCGAGTTCCGCGACCACGCACCGTTCCAGCTGTCGGGTGGCATGCAGCAGCGCGCCAATCTGTGCCGCGCGCTCGTCCACGAGCCCGAGATCCTGCTCTTGGACGAGCCGTTCGCCGCCCTCGACGCCTTCACCCGCGAGGAGCTCTGGAGTGTGCTCCAGGACCTCTGGCTCGCGCGTCGGTTCACCGTCGTCCTGGTCACCCACGATCTGCGCGAGGCCGCCTTCCTCGCCGACACGATCCACGTCGTCAGTCGCCGGCCCGGGCGGATCGTCGCGACGCGCAAGGTCGACCTGCCGCGGCCGCGCACGCTGGCTACGACCTTCGAGCCCGCGTTCGTCGACCTCGTCCACGAGCTCCGCGACGAGATCAGCCGGGTCCGCCAGGCATGAGCGACCAGGCCCGTCTCGCCCTCGCACCGTGGGTCGCCACCGCGCTCCTCCTCCTTCTCTGGGAGCTCGGCTGCCGGATCTTCGCGGTCGAGGAGTTCTTGTTGCCGACGCCGAGTGCGGCGGTCGCCGCCCTCGTCCAGTATGCGGATGCGATCTGGCACAATGCCGCCTTCACGCTCTGGGTGACCCTGCTCGGCTTCGCGCTCGCCGTCCTGTTCGGCCTCGCGCTGGGGATCGCGACCGGTGCGAGCCGGCTCGCCTACGCCGCCCTCTACCCGATGTTGATCGGCTTCAACTCGATCCCGAAGGTGGCGATCGTCCCGATCCTCGTGATCTGGTTCGGGATCGGCGCGGTGCCGGCGGTGCTCACCGCCTTCCTGATCAGCTTCTTCCCGATCGTCGTCAACGTCGCGACCGGGATCGCCACGCTCGAGCCCGAGCTCGAGGACGTGCTCCGCTCGCTCGGCGCCCGGCGCAGCGACATCCTGCTGAAGGTGGGCCTGCCGCGGGCGATGCCCTACTTCTTCGCGAGCCTCAAGGTCGCGATCACCCTCGCCTTCGTGGGATCGGTGATCTCCGAGACGATCGCCGGCAATCGGGGCATCGGCTATTTGATGCTCCAAGCCTCGTCGAGCTTCCGCGTGCCGCTCGTCTTCGCCGGTCTGTTCGTCGTCGCGCTCATGGGGATCGGTATGTACGCGCTGTTCGCCTGGCTCGAGCGGCGCGTGACCGGCTGGGCCTTCCGCGGCCAGACGCCGCTCGTTTGATCCCGTTCCCGCCTTGTCGGACGCACGGTGCCGCGGGCTGCCCGGGCCCGACAAGCGCACGAACGCCCGCCGCCGGTCGCTGTGCCGTTCAGTTCACGTAGTATTTGTGGTATTTGCTGTAATAGTGGTCGACACCGCCGTA
>JAILZQ010000008.1 GCA_023512415.1 Geminicoccaceae bacterium
CGGTTGGGTCGGCCGAGGGCCGGCTCGCCGGGCCCGGCGGCGCCGGCGAGGTGCGAGCGAGGCCAGGTCGGGCGCGTCGGTGCCGCGGGCGGGAGAGATTTTGGGGAAAGGTTGACGCGCGTCGGTGCCGAGCGAGCCGTGGGGGTGTCCGGCCGGCCGCGCAACGTGGGGAAGAGGAGGAAACGGAATGCTCAAGGGTGCGCTTCTCGCGACGGCTGGCAGCCTCGTGCTGGCCTCGGCGGTCTCGGCCGGTGAGCCGACCCGCCTCACGGTCGACCAGATGGACGAGGTCACGGCCGGCATCTCGCTGGCGCTCGCCGCCTTCCTGACGGCGACCGCGGCCGGCTCGGCCAGCTCGCAGAACGAGTCGACCAGCCAGGAGAGCGACGGCTCGGCCTCGACCTCGGACGAGGCCACGGTCAACACCGGCGGCACCACCCTCAAGGCGACCCGCAACGTCTCGGCGAAGAAGAAGGTGACGCAGACCTCGACGGCCTGCTCGCTCTGCCAGAGCGCGGGCCTGACGCTCGGTGTCGCCGGCACGCTCACCACGCCCTGAGGCGTTCGAGCCGCAACGATCGAAAGGATCGCCGGACGGGTCCGGCGACCCGCTCCTCGAGCCCTCGCGAGGGGGCTCTTCTTTTTTTCTTCACCGCGTCGCGCTCAGATGCGGCGGTGCCCGGCCGGATCCGCGCCGGCCATCGAGGAGCCCGTCGATGAGCGAGGCTGTTCGCGAAACGCTCGAACTGGCGATCGGCCGCTTGCAGGGCGGCGAGGTGAGCGAGGCGAGGGCGCTCGCCGAGGCCGCGCTCGCCCGTCGCCCCGACGCGCCGGACGCCCACGCGATCCGCGCCGCCTGCCTCGAACAGGAGGGCCGTCTCGAGGAGGCGCTCGCCGCTTGGGGCGAGGCCGTCCGGCTGAAGCCCGATTATCTCCTGGCTCTAGTGAACCGAGCCGCTCTCCTGCACCGGCTCGGCCGGCTCGAGCCGGCCCTCGAGGGCGTCGAGGCGGCACTTTCGCTCGCCCCCGACCTCGCCCTCCTGCACGCCAACCGCGCCGCCATCCTGGTCGATCTGCAGCGCTGGGCCGACGCGGCTTCGGCCGCCCGCGCCGCCATTCAACGCGAGGCCGGGCTCGCCCGGGCGCACCTCGCCCTCGCGCTCGCGACCGAGGCGCTCGAGGGCGGGAAGGCGGCGCTCCCCCACCTCGAACAGGCGATCGCCGAGGGCCCGGACCTCCCGGCCGCGCGGCTCCACGCGGTGCGGATCCTGGCCGAGCTCGGCCGCCTGGCCGAGGCGCTGGCCACCGCCGAGGCCGCCCTCGAACGCTTTCCCGAGGAGATCGCGTTGTTGGTCTGGCGCGGTCGGTTGTTGCGCCAGCTCGACCGGCCGCGCGAGGCGCTCGAGCCGCTCGAGGCGGCCTTGGCCGTCGACCCGGCGCACGAGGAGGCGCGTCTCGAGCACGGCCTGGCGCTCGCCGATCTCGGCCGCGACGAGCAGGCCCGGGCGATCGCCGAGCTCGAGCGGCTGGTCGCCGAAAAGCCCCGAGATCCCGCTCACCTCTTGGCCCTCGGCGTGGCCCTGATCCGCAACGGTCAATCAGCGCGTGCCCTGCCGATCCTCGACCGGGCGGCGGCGCTCGACCCCGAGGATCCCGAGATCGTCCTCGAGCGCGGCTTGGCGCTCTCGCGCTCGGGCCGGCTGGACGAAGCCATCGACTGCTACCGCCGGGCGGGCGAGCTCTGGCCCCGCCACCCGGAGCCGCCGATGCGCCTGGGCCGAGCCTACATGAGACTCGGCGACAGCCGGCGCGCCGCCGAGGCTTTCCGCCGTGGCCTCGAGCTCGCCCCCGAGGACCGGATCTCGCACAGCGATCTGTTGCTCTGCCTCCTGTTCGGCGGGCTGGTCGGCATCGAGGAGCTGGCGGCCGAGCATCGGGCCTGGGGCGAACGCCACGGTCGGCCGGCGGGCCGCTTCACCGATTGGCCCAATCCGCCGGACCCGGACCGGCCGCTGCGCATCGGCTTCGTCTCGCCCGATTTCGGCGAGCACCCGGTCGGCCGGATGGCCCTGCCGGTGTTGGCGGCGATCGACCGGGAGTGGTATCGGACCGTCGCCTATTCGAGCCGGGAACGCAAGGATGGCTGGACCGCACGGATCGCCGCCGCGGTCGACGTCTGGCGCGACGTGGCCGGTCTCGACGACCGGGCTCTCGCGCGGTTGGTCCGCGAGGACGCGATCGACCTGCTCGTCGACCTCTCGGGCCACACCGCGAACAACCGGCTCGGCTGCTTCGCGCTGCATCCGGCGCCCGTGCAGGCGGGTTGGCTCGGCTATCCCTTCACGACCGGGCTCGCGGCGATGGACTACGTGTTCGCCGACGACAGCATGGTGCGCCCGGGCGAGGAACGGTTCTACGTCGAGACCGTGCTACGCTTCCCCTCCGGTCGGCTGTGCTTCGCGCCACCCGACTACGCCATCGCGGTCAAGCTGCCGCCGGTGCTGCGCAGCGGACGGGTGACCTTCGGCAGCTTCAACAACACGGTCAAGCTCGGCCCGGAGGTCGTGGCCCTTTGGAGCCGGGTGCTGCACGCCGTGCCCGGCTCGCGCCTGCTCCTCAAATGGGGCGCCTTCGACCACCTTTCGGCGGTGGCGCAGTTCCGCGCCGCCTTCGCAGCGCACGGCATCGGGGCGGACCGGCTCGAGTTCCGCGGCCGGTCGAGCCACGCCGACATGCTGGCCGAGTACGGCGCGGTCGACATCGCCCTCGACCCGTTCCCCTATGGCGGTGGGATGACCAGCCTCGAGGCACTGTGGATGGGCTGCCCGCTCGTCACCATGACCGGACCGTATCCGATGGAGCGACAAGGCGAGGCGTTCCTGCGCCAGCTCGGCGAGCCCGGCTGGATCGCCCGCGATCCCGAGCAGTACGTCCGGATCGCCGCCGGGCTCGCCGGCTCACCCGGCCGGCTGGCGGCGCTGCGGCTCTTGCAGCGCGAACGGATGCGCGTCTCGCCGCTATGCGACGGGGCGCGCATCGCCCGGGAACTCGAGGCGCTCCTGCGCGAGGCCTGGCGGCGTTGGTGTACGCACGATGAAGACCGCCGCGGGTGAGATAGACAGCTGTTCGCGACCAGCCATCCGCGGGCCACGGCGCGACTGCCAGGTGATCTCAGAGCCCGGCGATCAGAATCTCGAGCACTACATATTCGCGCAGGACGGTGATTCCCGCCTGCGCCTGGCCGCCGCCGATGCCGCCGGCGAACCCGCTCTGGAGCTCCGCTAGCGCCAACACGGCGAACTGCCTGCGGATTTGGTCGCCGGTCGGCCCGGCCGCGGTGACCTGGTCGAGCTGCGCCTCGGTGAGCTTGATCTCCTCCGCCTGCGCGGCCGCGCCGAGCGAGAGGGCGAACGCCGCGCCGAGCGCGAGCTTGCCGAGCTTCATGGTGCGTTCCTCCGTGTTGGTCGCTGCGGCCCCGGAGCCGCCACGAGGCTGGGCTAGCGAGCCTCCCCGCCGCCCGTCAACGGCGCATCGGGTCGATCACCCGAGGGCGTAGGCGCACCCGCCACCGGGCTCAGCCGCTGACCGAGCCCTGGACCACGAGCGTCTCGAGATGGCCCTTGGTCACCCGGTTGGCCTTGAAGGTCTTCTTGCCGGAGGCCGTGACCTTCTTCTTCCCGCCGCCCGTGGATCCCGTGCCGCCGCTCGGTGGGATCACCACGACCAACTGCCGGCCGTTGAGCTTCAAGGCCAGCTCGGCGAGCCCCTTCTTCGGCGCCGGCAGGACCGCCTGGGCGACGATCCCCGCCGCCTTCACCTGCTTGGCGCCGCCGGCGGTCACCAGATCGAGCGCCGCCGGATCGAGCGGCAGGGGCTCCTGTGCTGAGGCGGACCCGCAACCCAGAGCCGCCGCCAACAGTAATGCCGGCAGCGCGGCCAACCGGATGCCCCCACGACCCATCGCTTCCCCCCCGATCGGCCCGCTCGAGGCGGCGCCGACCGTTCCCCTTTCCAGCAGACGGCAGTCTGCGAAAGGCGCGCGGGCGCGGCAAGCGCCCACAGGGAGTACGACCCTTGGTTGTAGTTATGGAAAGTTGAGCTTAGCGTGCGACTTGCGCGTGGCCGTTGCCGAGGCTCAGCGCGGGAAGAGCGCCACCGCCGCCCGGCTCGAGGTGGTGGCGACCAGGCGGGCGGTCCGGCCGTCGCTCTGCGCCGAGTGGTTGGCCCGGGTCGTCGCCACCGCCACCGGCCCGGCGGCGAACGCGCTCGCCTGGCTCTCGGTCGAGCCGGAGAGCTGGCGGAGGCCGGCGCCGCGGACCGCATCGAGGCCCGCCGGGTCGAGGCGGACCGGCTCGGCCCGGGCGATCCCGGCGCCGGTCAGCAGCGTGCTCGCGAGGAGGAGGGTTCGGAGCTTCACGATGGTCTCCCGCTGGCTGGCCGGCCGATCGGGGCTACGCCCTCGCGTCAGGGGCCGGCCCGAATGTTGCTCGACTGGAGGTCGAGCGCTCCTGCGAGTGGGGGCGGGTCCCGCCTCGAAAGGCGGTGGGCCCCCACGTCCGCATGCGCCTCAAGTGTAGGTGTCGTAGCCGCCACCCGAGCTCACCAGGTTGAGCGTGCTCTCGACGTTCATGAGGAAGAGCGCGTCGCCGTCGCCGCCGTGTTCGATCAACAGGCCCCGCCCGTAGCGGGCATCGGTCACCACGGTCTGGCGGATCGGCTCGCCCCGCTCGAGCTTGAGGACGTCCACGCCGCGCTCGAAGTCGATGACGATGTCGACCCCGTCGCCGTCGTTGAACCAGAAGGTGTCACGTCCGGAGCCACCCAGCAGATGGTCGCCGGCGAACAGCTCGACCTCGTTGAAGAGGACGAGCGGGCCCTCGAGGCCGTCGAGCGGCACCACCTCGACGCTGAAGGCGCTGTGCACCTCGCCGAAGGTCTCGACCAGGAAGTCGTTGGTGATCGTGACTTCGGCTTGGGCGTAGATGTCGCCCGTCAGCTGGATCAGCATGAGCGCCTGGCTACCGTCGCCGAGCGTCAGCAGGGCGAGCGCCTGCAACGCGCCGCCGATGCTCACCACGATGTTGCCGAACTCGTTGAGCTCGGCGGTGGCGAAGGCGTCGGCCGCGGCGTAGGTCTGGCCGAACAGGTCGAAATCGCCGTCGATCAGGTACTTGAGCGCGTAGCGGCCGGTGTCCTCGCCACCCCAGAGATGGTCGTCGCCGGCCCCGCCGTTGAGGTAGTCGTTACCCGGCAGCCCACCCTCGGCCCGGGCTTCGACCGAGAACACCACGTCGTCGAAGTCGCGGGAGGCGCCCGGATAGTCCTCGAGAGCGAGGCGGAACTCACGCTCCCCGCCGGTCTGGTCGACCAGATGCCCCGTGTACCAGCCGTTCGGGTTCTTGCCCGGCTCGGTGGTGAGGAGGTTCACGCCGCCGAAGCCGTGGAGCGGCCGGCCGGTGTCGATCTCCCGGAGGATCCAAGCACCACCCTCGTTCACGAGCCGCAGCTCGAGCTGGGTCGGGTCGCCCTGGGTGAGCCAGCCGTTCTCCCGGTAGCCGTCCGGGATCAAGAAGAACTCGAGATTGCGGTACTGCTCCGGCGTAAGGCTGAGCTCGGCCAGGAAGCGGATCACGTTCGGGTCGCTGTCGAGGTCCGTGTTGGCCAAGAGGATCCGCGCCTCGCCGGTCGTCCGGTCGTAATAGCCGAAAACGTTCTGGAAGTCGGCGCTCTCCGAGACGAACCGGATCTCGAGCTTGACGTCGAGCGTGGAGGCGGAGCCGCGCTCGTCCTGGTCGCCGAAGATCAGATCGTCGCCGGCCCCGCCGTTGATCCGGTCGTTGCCGAACCCGCCGACGATCAGGTCCTTCGAGGCGAAGGCCACGTTCGAGAGATAGGTGTCGTTGCCGTTGCCGAGATCGATGCGGATCTCGGTGTCGCGGCCGTTGTAGGCCGGGATCGCGCCCGTGCCCTTGCCGAGCCGGCCCGAGCCGACCTCGACCCAGTCGTCGTGCTCGGTCAGCGTGGCGGTGAACAGGTTGGGCTTGGTCACCCGGTTGTTGAGCAGGTCGAGGTGCAGCCGCAGCGGCCCGTCCATGTCGCCGGCGTCGAGCGAGCCGCGGACGAAGTTGGTGATCCGCACCGTGACCTCGTCGGTCGCCGGGCCGGGGTGGATCCCGTCGCCGAGGTCGATCCGCACGTCGGCGAAGTTCTTGACGTTGATCCGCGCGACCTCGGACATCAAGGCGTCGTCGGCCGACAGGGCGAGGGCGCCGACCTTGCCGAAGCCCTTGTCGCCGACGCAGACGTCGAGGATCTTGTTCCCAGGCGTGCCCTTCAGCGAGGCTTTGACCTTCGGCACGTCGCTGCCGCTGAACGGCCGCACGTTCCAGCTGAAGTTGGTCGTGCCGAAATCCCGCGTCCAAGCCTGGGTGGAAGGCGGCTCGTTCGGGTCGAGCAGACGGTCGAAGCTGCGGGCGAAGGTGATCTTGCTCACGGTCTCTCTTCCCGGCTCTCCCGCGCGGAGGGCGGCCCGCGGCGGTGTTGGCTGTCGCCGCCGGTATCTCTGGAGGGGGAAGAGATCGCTTGGTTAAGAGGGACTTAACGACATCTTCGTACGACGCCGCGTTAACCAGCCGTCAACGCTGGCGGAGGGTCTCCGCTGGCGCCGAGCAGGTGGCGAACGCCTCGCGCGCCTGGCGCTCGCGCACCGCACGGCAGAGCGCCCGGAGCCGCCGGTCCGGCACGCCCAGCTCTTCGAGATGCGCCACCGTGTTGAAAAGATACTCGCAACACGGCCCGACCGGACCGCGGGCGGTCGCGAGCGCCTCGACGATCCGTGCCGCGGGCAGCCGCCCGGCGTAGCGCGGATGGGCGCGGTTGATCGTGAAGGCGATCGCCCGCAGCGTCTCCCCCTCGCTCCGCGCGGTGACCCAGGTCGGTCGGTAGGCGGCGGTGACCATCTCGCGCCGCCAGACGATGTCGAGCTCGCTCTCGACCTCGGCCTCGGCGATCCGGAAGGCAACGCCCCGGCACGAGCCGCCGGGCTCGAGGCCGAGCATCAGCCCCGGTCGGTCCGGGGTGCCGCGGCCAATGCTGGTCCAAAGACAGAAGCGGCGGTGCCAGCCCGCCACCGTGACCACCCGCCGCTCGACGAAGTGGAAACACGGGTTCCAGATCAACGAGCCGTAGCCGAAGACCCAGACCGGGGCGCCGGGAGGTCGTCGGGCGAGGCAGGCGGCGCGCGAGGCGGCGAGCTCTCGCTCGTCGAGCACGCCCGGGACGCCGCTCGCCCGCACGAGCTCTTGAACCCAGCCGGAGCGGATGCGCTCACGGGTCAGCAAGGGCAGGCCCTCCTCGTCGCGCCGCGGCAGATGCGGCGGAGGGTCACCCTTTGCAAGGGGGGCGGCCCGGCCCGGTCTCGCCGGCCGGCGCGCGACGGATCCGCCGGCGTGCCGGGCGTGGCGGCGCTGCCGCGCTCGGCCGCAGGAAGACGAAGCGGGTACGACCGTAGCGGCGCTCCTGCTCGAGCTCGAGACCCTCGGGTGGCGTGAAGGGCTCGTCGGCCGCGAGCTCGACTACCACCCGACCTTCCCGGGAGAGCCAACCACCAGCCAAGAGTGAGTTGAGGGCAGGGCCGGCGAGCCCGGAGCGCCAAGGCGGGTCGAGGAAGACGAGATCGAACGGCTCGCGCGCGGGCCCGAGCCGGCTCGCGTCGGCCACGAGCAGGCGGACCCGGCCGGTCTCGCCCAGATGCTCGATGTTCTTGCGGATGGTCGCCACGGCAGCCGGATCGTTCTCGACCAGGAGGACGGCCTCCGCGCCGCGCGAGGCGGCTTCGAGGCCGACCGCCCCCGAGCCCGCGAACAGGTCGAGGAACCGGCTGCCGGCGAGTGGCGGACTGCCGTGCTCCAAGATCCCCATGAGCGCCTCGCGCGCCCGGTCCGAGGTCGGTCGCGTGGCGAGCCCGGGCGGGGCCTGGATCTTTCGCCCGCGATGCCGGCCGGCGACGATCCTCACGGTGCGGGGGTCCGGCCGGCTCCGGCCGATGCCGGCCGCCGGCGGCCACGCTCGAAGGCTGCCGTGCCGAGCTGCTCGCGCAGGACTTTGCGCGGCACCTCCTCGATCGCGTTCTTGGGCAGGTTGCCGAGTTGGAAGGGGCCGTAGGCGATCCGGATCAGCCGGTTCACTTTGAGCCCGAGATGTTCGAGGACGCGTCGCACCTCGCGGTTCTTGCCCTCCTTGAGGGCCAGGGTGAGCCAGACGTTCGCGCCTTGGACCTTGTCGAGCCGCGCCTCGATCGGGCCGTAGGCGATCCCGTTCACGGTGAGCCCGTCGCGCAGTCGGGCGAGCGCCGCGTCGTCGACCGTACCGAAGGCGCGCACCCGATAGCGCCGAGTCCAGCCCGTCGAAGGCAGCTCGAGGCGACGTTTGAGCTCGCCGTCGTTGGTGAGAAGCAGCAGGCCCTCCGAATCGATGTCGAGCCGACCGATCGGCATCAGCCGCGGCAGCGTGGTCGGCAAACGCTCCAGATAGGTGGGACGACCCTCGGGATCACGCGCGCTCGTGACGACACCGCGCGGCTTGTGCCAGCGGAAGAGGCGGGTCGGCTCGGGCTCGGGCAACGGCCGGCCGTCGACCGTGATCCGCTGCTCGCCCGTCACGTCCAAGGCCGGGGTCTCGACCACCTGGCCGTCGACCGCCACCCGGCCGGCCCGGATCCAGGCCTCGGCCTCGCGCCGCGAGCACAAGCCCGCCCGGGCGATCCGCTTGGCCAGCCGCTCGCCGCTCTTGCTCGGCGTAGGGGCGGCCGAAGCCGAGCCGGGTCGGGGCCGTCTCGGCCGGGGCGGAGCGGTACTCGGGGGCGCGCTCATCCGCCCCGCCGCCGGGCGCGGCAGGCGGCGACGAAGCCCTCGAGGATCGCCGTGTCGCCGGCGCCGATCCGGTACTCGGGATGCCATTGCACGCCCAAGCAGAAGCTCCGCCGCGGGTCCTCGATGGCCTCGATCACCCCGTCGGGTGCCCGTCCGCTCACGACGACAGAAGGTCCGACGGTCTCGGCGGCTTGATGATGCGCGCTGTTGACCAGGAGCCGCTCGGCGCGGGTGAGCCGGTGCAGCAACGTGCCCGGCTCGACCAGGACCTCGTGCCCGGGTTCGGTCCGGGGGTTCGGCTGCTCGTGCGGCAGGGCGTCGGGCACCGCATCCGGAATGTGTTGGATCAGGCTGCCACCCAGGACGACGTTCAAGAGCTGCTGGCCCCCGCAGATGCCGAGGATAGGCAGGTCACGGGCCAAGGCGCCTTCGGTGATCGCCCACTCGAAACGGGTGCGGCGCTCCTTGAGGCGCACGGTGGGGTGCCGCTCACCCGCGCCGTAGAGCACCGGGTCGATGTCGAAGGCGCCGCCGGTGATCACGAGGCCGTCGAGCCGCGCCAGATAATCCTCGACGAGATCCGGTTCGTGCGGCAGGGCCAAGGGCACGCCGCCCGCCTCGGCGAGCACGTCGCAATAATTCTCGCGAAGCGCGTACCAGGGTTGCTTCGCGTAGCCGCCCGGCGGCTCGCTGTCGAGCGTCACACCGATCGCCGGACGGGGGCTCGTGCGCATGGCCGCGCAGAGGTAGCGATCGGCCGGGGTCGCTGCAAGGAGAGGCCCGGATGATCGCCGTCCTCGAGACGTGGCTCGGCGTGCCGCTGCTCGACGCGCTGGCCCCGCTCGTCTTCCTGCTCGCCTGGATCGGCTACGCTCGCTGGGCCGACGGGCCGGGCCGGCCGAGCCTCATGGCGCGCATGCACGAGTACCGGCTCGCCTGGATGCGTCGGATGCTCGCCCGTGACAACCGGATCATCGACCTCCAGGTCGTCCTGGTGCTGGTCCAGAACATCGCCTTCTTCGCGAGCTCCTCGATCATCTTGATCGGCGGGCTCGCCGCGGTGCTCGGCGCCCGCGACCAGGCGCTCGCCATTCTGGCCGAGTTGCCCCTCGCCGCGCCGGGCGCGGCCCGGTTGTTCGACGCCAAGGTGCTGCTCCTCGTCCTCGTCTTCGTCTACGCCTTCTTCAAATTCACCTGGACGCTCCGGCAATTCAATTACGTGGCGATCCTGATCGGCGCCGCGCCGCCGCCTTCCGAAGTCGGCAGCCCGGCCGCCGAACGACTGGTCGAGCGAGCGGCCCGGATGGCGACCCGGGCCGCCGACCATTTCAACAAGGCCATGCGCGCCTATTATTTCGGGCTCGCCGGGCTCGCTTGGTTCGTCCACCCGGCTCTCTTGATCGCCGCGGTGGTCTGGGTGGCACTGGTTTCCTGGCGGCGTGAGTTCCGCTCGACCAGCCTCACGATCTTGGGCCCGGTGGGTGAGCCGCTCGATGCCGCTCCGGCGCGGGTCGACGCCCGCTCCTCGGCTTAGGTCCCGGCCTCCCCGGCTCGGCGGAACGCCGAGACATCGGCGAACGCGGGGGCGGGGCGTTTCAACCGCTCGCCGGCTCCCTCACCCGACATTCCTCGAGCCTGAGCCGCGGGCCCGGCATGCCGAGCCAGTCGCGGGGTCGGCAGGTGAGGACCAGGATCTGCTGACGCTGTGCGGCCTTGGCGAGAATGGCCTTCATCCGCTCGAAGCGCGCCTCGTCGGCGAAGACGAGCGCGTCGTCGAGGATCAAGCACGGAGCCTCGCCTTCGCGCTCGAGGAGGAGCTCGGCGAGCGCCAGCCGGACCAGCACCGCGAGCTGTTCGCGGGTGCCGACGCTGAGCTCGCTCAAGGGCTCTTCGATCGCCTCCCGACGCAACGCCACGGGCACGAGCGTCTCGGCGTCGATCACGGGCGTGGCCTCGGGCAGGAGCCTCTGCAGGTAGGGAAGGAGCCGGCGGCTCACGGGCTCGACCAGCCGCTCGGTTCCCCGCCGCTCGGCTTCGGCCAACGTCTCGCGCAGGAGCCTCCAGGCGCTGGCTTCGCGTTCCAGTGCCTTCGCCCGTGGCTTCAGCTCGCCGAGCTGCCGTTCGATCTCCTCGAGCCGGCTGTCGCAAGCTTCGACGCCGAGCCCGCGCACCTCCCCCTCGAGCCGGTCCACCTCGCGACGGCAGCGGAGGATTTCACCCTCGAGCGCCGCGAGCTCGCGCTCGGCCTGCTCCTTGCGCAGCCGCACGCCCGTGGCGTCGAGCCGCGCGAGCTCCTGCTCGATGTGCGCGACGCGGGCGACCGCCTCTCGGTGACGAGCTTGGGCGGCGTCCCGCGCCCGTTGTAGATCGTCTTCGGCGAGGCGGGCCTCGGCCTCCAGGATCCGTTCGCGGGCGCTCTCGACCGCGCGCAGGAGCTCGCGCCGGCGACCTTCGAGCCCGGCCGACCGCTCCCGCTCGGCTCCGGCCGCCCGGCCGGCCGCTTCGGCCTCGGCCCGCAGCGCGGCTAGCGCCCGCTCGCTCTCCTCCACGGCGCGCGCGGCCGCTTCGAGCTCGCGGGCGAGCCTCTCGGGGTCGGCGTGTTCGCCGAGGCTCTGCCGCCCGGTCTCGAGCCGGCGCTGCTCGACGCGCAGCCGGGCACGGAGGCTCTCAAGGTCGAGCACGCCCGCACCGCGCAGCAGCCCCTCCTGGGCCTGGCGCTCGACGGCGAGCCGGCGCTCGACGTCGCGCCGCCGAGCGACCGCTCGCTCGGCCGCGGCGAGGTCGGCGACGCCGAGCTCGCCGAGCGCGTCCCGGAGCCGCGCTCGGGCCTGGGCGAGCGCGTGCCGCCGAGCCGCGAGATCGCCGCCCGGCAGCACCCGGATCCGACCGAACCCCTCGAGCTGCAGTTCGCTCGGGGCGGTCAGATCGAGCGGCCGGCTCGGGTCGATCGCGACCCCTTCGGCCGTGCGGGCGACCCGCCCCGGCTCGGGCAGGAGCTCGATCCGGGTCGCCTGGGCCAGGAGCCCCGCCTCCTGCCGGTCGGCCTCGGCCGTGAGCTCGCGGAGCCGGCGCAGCCGCGCCTCGTCGATCGGTGTGGCGGCGAGCTCGGCCTCGACGGCGGCGAGCGCGGTGGCCCGCCCGTCCGCCTCGGTCAGCAGCTGCCGCAGCCGCTCGGCCTCGCGCTGACGTTCCAGGAGTTCCCGGGCGGCTTGCGCGAGCGCGAGCTGCTTGCGGGCGGTGACCGCCGCCTCGGCGAGACGGCCTTGCTCGGCGTCGAGCGCGGCGAGGCGCTGCTCGGCCTCCGCGCGGCGGCGCTCCCGCTCCTCCCGCTCGGCTTCGAGGGCGCGCAGCGCCGCCTCGTCGCGGGCCAGCCGCTCGCGCAGCTCGGCCCGGCTGCGCAGCTCCTCCTCCAGCCGCCGCAGTTCGGCCGCCTCGGCCTCCACGCTCTTGCGGGCGAGCGCACGATCCTGCTCGAACCGCTCGATCCGCGCGAGCTCCTCGGCCGCTGCGGCGAGCCGCGCGCGGACCCGCTCGAGCCGCTCGGGGGCCTCGGTCCGAGACCGTTCGGCCCGCGCCCGCTCGAGCTTCGCCACCGCCTGGTCGTAGCGGCCGCGAGCCGCCCGCAGGACGCCGGCCTCGCTCTCCTTCGCGGCGATCTCGGCGCGCAGGGTGGCGAGCTCGCCGGTTCGCTTCTCCTGGCCTCTCTCGGTCCAATATCGCGCGTAGGCCTCCTCGACCCGCGCCCGCAGCGCCGCCAGGCGCGGACCGGCCGTGACCATGTCGAGCTCGCGGCGGAGCAGCGCGCCGAACCGGTCGCGCTGGGCCGCGATCGCCGCTTCCGTGGTCTCGGCGACGAAGCTCGTGCCCTGATCGACCCAGAAGAGGGCGGAGAGCCCTTGATGCTCCGGCCGCCGTTCGGCGCGCCCGCGCCGCGGCTCGAAGCGCAACAGGCGCTGCAGCTCGCCCTCGGCGGCGTCGCCCCGGAGCCTCCCGCCGGGCCAGGCGAGCGTGCAATCGCGACCGAATTCCTTGTCGAGCCGGTAAGCGGTTCCGGCGAGCTCGAACTCGACGGCCACCCTGGGTGTGCCCCCGAGATGCGCGGTCATCGCCTCACGGGTTCGCCCGCCGACCGACCAGGCCTCGAAGAGCGCGGATTTGAGCGCCAGGAGGACGGTCGATTTGCCTTCCTCGTTGTCGCCGCCGATCAGGGTGAAGCCGGGATCGAACGGCCCGATCCGCCACTCCCCGGCGAGCTTGCGGAAGTCGCGGATGGTGAGCGCCACGAGCCTCACCGGCTCGCTCCCTCGCCCGCGGCGAGCCGGGCATGTTCCTGCCAGAGCAGTCGGAGCGCCAAGGCCCCGACGGCCCGCTCCTCATCCGTCGGCGCCTGCTCGGCCCGCTCGAAGAGATCGCGGGCGCAAGCGCCGAGTGCCCCGCCGTCGTCGAGGGCGGCGAGCTCCAACGCGGTCGGCTGCAGGACCAGCCGATCCTCCCGATCGAGGTGGCGAAGTGCTGCGCCGAGGCGGGCGAGTGCGGCGTCGACCGCGCCGCGGCCCTCGAGGTCGACCGAGCCTTCGAGCTCGAGCCGGACCACGCAGTGCTCCGGGGCGGCCGGT
This sequence comes from Geminicoccaceae bacterium, assembly GCA_023512415.1. Taxonomy (GTDB): domain Bacteria; phylum Pseudomonadota; class Alphaproteobacteria; order Geminicoccales; family Geminicoccaceae; genus JANXAZ01. Next base: position 13,487 of record JAILZQ010000008.1, read on the forward strand.
AAACCCTGGCGCAGCGCGTCGATCCGAGCCGCGAGCTCGGCCGGGGCGAGCGGGGCGAGCTCCAGCCGCCGCTCGACCCAGTGATAGCGCCCGGTGGCGATCGGCTCGATACGGGGCGGCGCCGCTTGCCCGTCGAGCTCGACGAGCAGCACGAAGCCCGCCTCACGGAAACGGAAGCCGTCCGGCTCGGGCGTGCCGGAGTACCAGGTCCGCGGGGCGACCTCGAGCGTCCCGTGGCGATCGCCGAGCGCCAGATAGTCGAGGCCGGCGCGTGCCGCGCGGTCGCGGGCGATCGGGTTGAAGACCGTCTCCGCAGCCGGCTGGAGCCCTTCGACCACGCCGTGGGCGAGGCCGATTCGGATCGCCCCGGCCGGGCTCGGGGCCGTATCCATCCCGGCGGTCGGATCGTCGAGCGCGCGCCGATCGGCGAGCGGCGCCGGCAGGACGACCGCCCGGCCTTCGGCGATCGGCAGGGGTTCCGACCCGAGGGCGACCCGCACGGTCGGCGGCGGACCGCGCCGGGCGAGCCGGGTCCACACGCTTTCCGCGAGCGCCGCGTCGTGGTTGCCGGGGAGCAGGATCCAGAGCCCACCCGCGCTCGCCAGGAGCTCGAGGGTGCGGTCGAGGAGCGCATCGCCGACATGTTGACTGTCGAACACGTCGCCCGCGACCAGAACCGCGTCGACCCGACGCGCGCGGGCGAGGCTCGCGATCTCGCGCACGACCTCGATCCGCCGCTCGCGCAGCACGCCCCCCGCATCGCCCGGGATCTGTTTGAACGGGCAGCCCAGGTGCCAGTCGGAGGTGTGCAGGATCCGGACGGTCAAGGGTGGCCGGCCCGCAGCGGCCGCTCAGCGGTCGCGCGACAGGCCGCGCGCGGCGAGCGCCTCGAGATAGGCCTGCCAGATCCGCTCGCGATCACGACCCAGCCGGTAGAGGTAGGGCCAGGAATAGATCCCGGTGTCGTGCCCGTCGTCGAAGACGATCCGCACGGCGTAGTTACCGACCGGCTCGAGCTCGCGGATGGCGACGTTCCGCTTGCCGGCCACGACGACCTTCTGGGAGGGCGAGTGGCCTTGGACCTCGGCCGAAGGGCTCTCGACCCGCAAGAGCTCGGCCGGCAGGGTGAAACTCTGACCATCGTCGAAATCGATCTCGAGGCAGCGCTCGGCCCGCTTGACCCGGATCTCGAGCGGCCAGGGCTCGCTCTCGCGCGGGTTCATCGGCGGAGCTCCTCGGGGACGGCCTCGGCCTCGCCGAGCGGCCGGGCCTCCTCGACCAGCATGATCGGAATGCCGTCGCGGATCGGGTAGGCGAGCCCGGCCTGCTCGGAGACGAGCTCGTTGCGGACCCGGTCCCAGCGCAAGGGCCCTTTGGTCAGGGGGCAAACCAAGAGTTCCAACAAACGCGGATCGACCCCGACCTCGGCCTCGCGTTCGGCCATCGCTCCTCCTTCAGTGGCGGACCGGTGGGGCGCTCGCCTGGGCCGCCCGCACGTCCATGTCCATGAGTGCGATCAACAGCTCCCCCTGGTGGGCCAGGTCCGGGGCCTCGAGCAGGGCCTGCTTCTCGGTCGGCGTGAACGGGCAGAGCATGGCGAGCGAGGTCACGAGCGCGGCCAGCGGTGCGGCGCGGACCGCCTCCCAGTCGGTCTCGATCCCGCGGCGGCGGAAATAGGCCTCCGTGGCGGCCAGCAGGCGCGGCCGCGCATCCGCGGGGGGCTCGACCGGAGCGAGGTCGCCGCGCCAGCGCTCGAAATCGGCGACCACTTGGCGGTAGGGCGTGGCCACCGTCAGCTCCTCGACCACGTCGAACCGGCAGAGCCCGGTGAGTGTGATGAGGTAGCGGCCGTCCTCGGTCTCGGTGAAGCTCGTGATCCCGCCCAAGCAGCCGGTACGGTAAATCGCCCGACGCCGGCCGGGCTCTTCGGGCTCGGTCGGCTGGATCATGCCGATCACGCGGTGGGTGCGCATCGCATCCCGCACCATCGCCAGATAACGCGGCTCGAAGATGTTGAGCGGCAGGTTACCGCCGGGCAACAGGAGCGCCCCCTCGAGGGGGAAGATCGGGAACCGCGTCGGGACGCTCTGCGCGGCGGAACGCATCGGCGGCTTCAGGAGAACAGCACGCTCGAGAGCATCCGCCGTCCCTTGAGCGTCGCCGGGTGCTTGGGCCCGAGCGCATCGAAAAAGCGGACGAGCTGCTTGCGGGCCGCGTCGTCCTTCCACGCCCGGTCCTTCTTCACGATCCGGCAGAGATGCTCCATCGCGGGTTCGAGCCGACCGCGCAGGAAGAGCGCGGTGGCGAGCCGGTAGCGCGCTTCGTGATCGTCGGGGTCGGCCTGGAGCCGGGCCTCGAGGGCCGCGGGGTCGCCGATCTCGCCCGCCTCCTCGGCGAGCTGGATGGCCGCCCGCGCCCCGGCGATCGCGGGGTGGTTGGCTTGCCCCTTGGGTGCCTTGTCGAGCACCCGCTTGGCGTCCTCACGCTGGCCCGAGGCCAGCAGGCAGCGGGCGAGCCCGCCGATCGCCTCCGGGTTCTCGGGATCGGCGCGCAGGACGGCGTTGTAGATCGCCGCCGCGGTCTTGACCTCGCCCCGCTCGAGCGCAGCCCGTGCGGCCTCGAGGTCGGCTGCCAGATCGGCGCCGACCGGCCCGCCCACGAGCTTCTCCACGAACGCCTTGACCTGGCTTTCCGGTTGGGCACCGGCGAAGCCCGTCACCGGCTGGCCGCCGATGAAGGCGTAGACGGTGGGGACCGACTGGATCCGCAGCTGCTGGGCGAGCTCCGGGTTCTCGTCGATGTTGATCTTGACGAGCTTGACCTTGCCGCCTGCGGCTTTGACCACTTTTTCGAGGACCGGGCCCAGCTGCTTGCAGGGGCCGCACCAGGGCGCCCAGAAGTCGACGAGCACCGGTGTGGTCATGGACGCCCGCAGCACGTCGTCGGCGAAGGTCTCGAGCGAGCCGTCCTTGACGATCTCGTCGGCGCCGCTCGTGGCCTTCGCCTTGGCGGACGCGCCGCTGAAAAACTGCATTCTCGCGATCCCCAGAGCTGGACGGCTGCCGTTTCCCCACCGCGGGGCGGTCTAGCCACCCCCGCCTGCGGACCGCTCGGTCCGCGTGCCGCGGGTCCCGAAAGCCGCGCGTAATGTGAGCGCCGGCGGCGCCGGTTACAAGCCCGACCGCGCCGCCCTCACCGGCACATCCGTCCGGGCCTTTCCGTATTTCGGCCCCGATCCGGTCTCCACCCTTGCCTCGCCGCCGCTCGCGGGTCCACAGAGAGGACGGGCCGCGCCGGGGCTCGTCGCTCGCCCGCCGGTCGCGGCGGCGTCGAGCCCGAGAGAGCTGGCGCGGCCGGGGAGCCCGCCCGCCTCGATGCGTCGTCTCGCGCTCGCTTTCCTCGTGCTCGCCGCGCTCGTGCTCGTGCCCTTCCTGATCTGGGGCGAGGCGCTCGAGGCCGCCCTCGACCCGACGGCGCTCGCCGTCCAGCTGCAGGCGCAGGGACCGGTGGCCACGCTCGTCGCCCTGGCCCTGCTCTGGTCCGACCTCCTGCTGCCGATCCCGGCGACCGCCGTCATGAGCGCGCTCGGCTTCGTCCACGGCGCGCTCTTGGGCGGGCTTCTCGGGGCCGCGGGCTCGATCCTCGCCGGGCTCACCGGCTACGGGCTCTGCCGCGCCGCCGGGCCGCGCGCGGCTCTGGCGATCCTCGGCGCCGAGGGCCTCGCCGAGGGCGAGCGGCTGTTCGCCCGGGTGGGCGCTTGGCTCGTTCTTCTGTCGCGCTGGCTGCCGGTCTTCCCGGAGGTGGTCGCCTGCATGGCCGGCCTCGCCCGGATGCGGTTCTCGACCTTCCTCCTCGCGCTCGCCGCCGGTTCCTTGCCGATGGCGACGGCTTTCGCCGCGCTCGGCGCCTTCGGGCTCGAGCGGCCGGGGCTCGCGCTCGCTGCGAGCGCGCTCGTGCCGCCGCTCATCTGGATCCTGGTGCGCCCGCTCGCGCTGCGCGTCGCGCGCGCCGGCCCGGTTCCATCCCCGCGGGCGTCGCCGCCCGACGCCCGTCCGAGCTGAGCGGGTCTCCGCCATGAGCAAACGCCCGAGCCCCGAGCCGGTGGATCCGGCGAACCTTCCCGAACTCGCCCGCGCGGTGATCGCCGCCGACCGCTTCCCGCGGCTCGCCACCCTCGACGGCGACCAGCCGCGGGTGCGCCCGGTGAGCCCGGTCAAGACCGACGGCTTCACGGTCTACGTCGCCAACCTGCGGCGTTACCACAAGACCGAGGAGCTCGAGGCGAACCCCAAATGCGAGCTCGTCTACCTTTCGTCCGATCACGACCAGGTCCGGATCACGGGCGTAGCCGAGGTCGTCCGCGAGCGCGCGGTCCTGGACGAGATCTGGCGCACCAACCCGCTGCTGCGCGCCTATCTCGGCACACCCGACAATCCCGAGCTGATCGTCTACCGGATCCGGCCGAGCCGCGTCCGCTTCATGCGCGAATGGGCCCTCGATTATCACGAGGTGCCGCTCGAGGCCGGAGAGGACACCTCCGGCGAGGAGATGGCCGAAATCCCGGGCGGCGACGGGCCGGCCGCGGCCGGCGCTCAGCCCGGATAGCGCCAGACCATCGTCAAGGGCGCGCAGCAGCCGGGTTGGACCACCCGCAGGCGGAGCTCGTCGCCGGGCTTGGCGGTCTTGGGGGTGCGCAGCAGGAAGCTGCCGGTGGCCTCGAGGCGCACCGCGCCGTCGCGGGTCCCGGTCCAGATCTCGGCCGGACCACGCCGGCGATCCGCCACGAGCTCGAGCCCCTCCGCCTCGAGCCGCAGGATCGAGGCGACGGGCAGGGGTGGGCCGGCCTCGGCGGTGCAGCTGCCGCTGAGCGCCACCGTCACCTCGCGGCCGAGCGGAAGGGGGTCGTCGAGCCCGCGCAAGACCCAACTGCACACGAAACTCGCGAGCCGGCGGTCGCGGTCGAGCCAGAGATGGAACTGGACGAAGCCCTCGGGGGTGCGGCCGACGCTGATCTGCTGGGCCGGGCCGCCGGGCGGCTCGAGCCGCACGCTGCGGGTCTCGAGCTGGGTCTCGACCCGCTCGAAGGCGCGCCGCGCCGGCGGCGTCGCGGCGGGCAGGAGGGCGGGCTGCGCGGGGGCGACCGGCGGCCGCTCGGGCGCTCGGGTGCGGGCGAGCTCGGCCTCGATCCGTGCCTGCTGCTCGGCGAGCCGCCGCTGCTCGGCCTCGACCCGCTGACGCTCCGCCTCTAGCCGGGCGCGCTCGGTCTCCACCCGCTGCCGCTCGGCCTCGATGCGCGCCCGCTCCTCGGCCGCCTTGCGGGCCTGCTCGGCGGCGAGCCGCGCCTCCTCCGCGCGCCGCTGGATCTCCTGCTCGAGCCAGGCGATCCGCTCGACGGTGCCGCTCCGGGCCCGCTCGAGCGCGCCGATCTGCGGCACGAGCTCGCGGTCGACCAGTGCTCGGGTCTCGGCCGCGAGGGCCGCCACGAACGCCTCGGGCGTGGTCCCCACCGGTAGGGCCGGTCGGCCGAGCGGGCGGACCGCGGCCGGCAGGGCCGCGGCGGTGGCCGCCCACTCGGCGAGCGCGGCCCGCGGCAGCGGGTGCAAGAGGCCGATGCGGTCGTCGCGCAAGAGCAGGCCGCCGCGCGAGGCGACGGCCAAGAGCTCGCGGAGGTGCGCGATGCTCCGCTCCAGGGCGGCGAGCTCGAAGCGCCGCTGGGCGATCTCCTCCTCGAGTGTCCCCTGCGCTCGCGCCGGGCCGGCGGCGAGCGCCGCCAGAAGGACGAGAAAGACCGCCAGCCTCGACAGGTGAGGGACGGGCATCGCAGCCTCCACGCGCGCGGCCGCGGGATCGATGCGGGGCGCGAGTGGAGAATTAACCGAGAGGCGAATGGTCCCCTAGCGAGCGGACGGCGAAACCGCCGGGGCGCGGGCCTCGCCTTGTGGTCGAACGTTCGAATATTCTCTTGCTCTGTCAAAGGGTTGACGAAAGCTCGCGGGAGCCCGCCGGGAGTGGATCGCGTGCGCTCCTGCGCATCGGGCTATGCTTCGGCCCGAGCCGTAAGGGCCGCGGCCCGGCGCGCCCGGATCGTCGCCTATCGCCAGGCCATCTGTCGGGATGGAAAGCGGGATGGCCGGCGGTCGCGGGACCACGGACCCCGGCGAGCCCGTCGGCGAATTCGGCGAGGACGATCCGGAACGGCACCTCTCGATCGTCCCACGTTGCGCCGGGCGGCGATGTTCCGGCCGGCATTGCCCGCTCGTGCCGTGCCGTCCATAGACCCGAGGCGTCGATCGATCACGAACGGGAGGCGGGGATGACGGGGCGGACGCGGATCGAGCGGGTCGAACTCCACGTTTTCTGCTTCGAGGTCGAGGATCTCGGCCTGCCCGAACACGGTGCCCCGGGGGTCGGCAACATCGAGTACCGCAAAGGCGGCCGGCTCGCGCTCACCCGCTGGGCGGTGACGATCGACACCGCCGACGGCGCGCGCGGCGAATACGTCACCCACTGGGTCGGCACGCCCGCTGCCCTCGGCCAGGCGCTGATGCTCGCCCCGCACCTGCTCGGCCGCGATCCGGACCGCCGCGAACAGATCTTCGACGATCTCAAGCGCGAACTCCGCGCCTACGACCACATGGGCCACGGGCCGCTCGACATCGCGCTCTGGGACCTCGCGGGCAAGCGGCTCGGCTGCTCGGTCTCGCGCCTCCTGGGTGGCTTCCGCGAGCGGCTGCCCACTTACGCCAGCACCTACCACGGCCAGGAATCGGGCGGCGGGCTCGACAGCCCCGAAGCCTTCGCGGACTACGCCCGCGCCTGCAAGGAACGGGGCTTCCGGGGCTTCAAGATCCACGGCTGGCACGACGGCGACGTCGCCCGCGAGATCGCCAACCTGCGAGCCGTGCGCCGGGCGGTCGGCGACGATTTCCGGCTCATGCTCGACCCGGCCTGCGAGATCCGCACCTGGATGGACGCGCTCGCCCTCGGCCGGGTCTGCGACGAGGTGGGCTGCTTCTGGTACGAGGACCCGCTGCGGGACTGCGGCATCTCGGTCGAGGCGCACAACCGGCTGCGCGAGCGGCTCGCCACCCCGCTCCTGGTCTCCGAGCACGTGCGCGGGATCGAGGCCAAGGCGGCCTTCCTCGTGGGCGGCGGCTGCGACATGATCCACGCCGATCCCGAATACGACATGGGGATCACGGGCGCGATGCGGCTCGCCCATCTCTGCGAAGCGTTCGGCCTCGACGTTCAATACCATGCGTGCGGGCCGGCGCACCGCCACGTGATGGCGGCGACCCGGAACACCCACCTCTACGAGATGGCCCTGATCGGCCCGGGGATGCGCAACGCCGTGCCGCCGGTCTACGCCTGCGGCTACAGCGACCAGCCCGAGGATCTTCCGGCGGACGGCTGCGTGCCGGTCCCCGAGGGGCCCGGCCTCGGCGTCGTCTACGATTGGGAGTTCATCACGCGGAACCGCATCCAGCATCACGTCTTCGCGCTCGGCTGAGGAGGCGGACGGTCGGCTGGTCCGGCTCTCGACACGGGGCTAGGATCGCCCCGAGGGGGTAGCCATGGCCGAGGCGGTCGCCACCACGCCGATCCTGCGCGATGTCGAGGAGTTCCTCGCCTGGGCCGAGACGCGGCCCGAGCGTTGGCAGTACGTCGAGGGCCGGCTCGTCATGATGGCCGGCGCCTCCGACGCGCACGACTTCCTCACCGTGAATACGATCCTCGCGCTCGGCAAGCGCCTCGAGGGCAAGCCCTGCCGTCCGCACGGGTCCGATCGCGGCGTCCGGATCGGTGGACGGAATTTCTACCTTCCCGATGCGAGCGTGAGCTGCCGTCGGCCGGACGGCACCTTCTCGGCCGAGCCGGTGCTCGTCGTCGAAGTCCTCTCACCGGCCACGGAGAGGGACGACCGCGGCATCAAATGGCGCAACTACCAGACATTGACGAGCCTGAGGCACTATCTCCTGCTGAGCCAGGACGAGCCATTGGCCGAGCTCTTCAGCCGCGGTGAGCGGGGGTGGATCTACACGCGCCACGAGGGGCTCGACGCGCAGATCCCGCTGGAGGCGCTCTCGATCGCCTTGCCGATGCGCGAACTTTACCTCGATGTCCCGTTCCCGGAGCCAGCCGAGGCCGAGGCAGCGCGGCAGTCCCCGCCTGCCGCGACGCCTTGAGGCACGATGCTCGCCTACGTCCTCCAGCGGCTCGGGCAAGCGGTGGCGGTGATGCTCGCCGTGGCATTCGTGAGCTTCCTCCTGTTCAACTTCGTGGGCGACCCGGTCAACAACATGGTCGGCCAGGAGGCGAGCCAAGCCGACCGGCAGGCGCTGCGCGAGCGGCTCGGCCTCGAGGACCCGCTCGTGGTCCAGTTCGCCCGCTTCGTGGGCAACGCCGTGCGCGGCGAGTTCGGCATCTCCTACCGCTTGCAGCGGCCGGTGGCGCAACTGCTGGCCGAGCGGCTGCCGGCCACGCTCGAGCTCGTGTTCGTCTCGGCGCTCCTGGCCCTGGCGGTCGGCATCCCGCTCGGGGTCTACACCGGGATCCACCGCGACGGCTGGCTCGCCCGGCTGTTCATGACCGTCTCGCTCTTGGGCGTTTCCTTGCCGACCTTCGTGATCGGCATCGGCCTCATCTACCTCTTCGCCGTGACGCTCGGCTGGCTGCCCTCCTTCGGCCGCGGCGAGGTCGTGAGCCTCGGCTTCTGGAGCACGGGCCTGTTGACCGCCTCGGGCTTGAAGGCGATCATTCTGCCCTCGGTGACTTTGGCGCTCTACCAGCTGACCCTCGTCATGCGTCTCGTGCGGGCCGAGATGCTCGAGGTGCTCAGGACCGACTACATCAAGTTCGCCCGGGCCCGCGGCCTGTCCGATCGCGCGATCTATTTCGGCCACGCATTGAAGAACACGCTCGTCCCGGTGATCACGATCACCGGATTGCAGATCGGCTCGCTGATCGCGTTTTCGATCATCACCGAGACGGTGTTCCAGTGGCCGGGGATGGGCGCGTTGTTCATTCAGGCGGTGCAGTTCGCCGACATCCCGATCATGGCGGCCTATCTCGTGATGGTGGCGTTCTTCTTCGTCACCATCAATCTGGTGGTCGATCTCCTCTATTTCGCGGTCGACCCCCGCCTGCGCGTCCAGGCCACGGGCGGCCACTGAGCCGACGGACGCCGGCTCGCCCGCGGCTCCGCGCGGGCCCGTCGGCCCGGCTTGACAGCGGGCCGGACAGTCGGATCCGCTGTCGCAGCCGCCCGCACGGGAGACCCGCATGCGCCCGATCGTCCCGGCCGTCGCCGTGCTCGTCCTTCTCCTGGCCGTGCCCGCGGCACCCCGGGCCGACGAGATCACCGATCAGCTCGAGGCCGCCAAGAAGCTCTACGAGGAGGGCGATCTGGCCGGGGCCGTGGGCGAGCTCGAATTCGTCCTGCAGGCGCTGCGCGGCCGCGTCGCCGAGGCCTTCCGCGCGACCTTCCCGGCCCCGGCCGAGGGTTGGACGGTCGAGGAGGGGGAGAAGAGCGGCGCGATCCCGTTCCTGGGCGGCTCCACCGTTTCCCGAACCTATCGACAGGTGAACGGACCGGGGAAGATCGAGGCGCAGCTCTCGACCGGCGGCGGGATGCTCCAAGGCCTCGCCCAGATGTTCGCCAACCCGCAGATGTTGGCGATGCAGCCGAATGCCAAGCGGGTACGCATCCAGCGCGAGACCGCGACCACGACCTTCGATCCGAAGACCAAAGAGGCGCAACTCGTCCTCGATCTCGGCGGCAAGGCCACGATCATGCTGCAAGGCTCGGGTCTGTCGGGGCCGGAGGCCTTGGTGGAGCTCGCCAATCGCTGGGACTTCAAACAGGCGCGCGCGCTCGCGGGCCTTTGAGGGCCACCGCCGGCGAGCCATGCGGACGCGTGAAACCTCGGTTGCGCGCCGTACCGGTCTGCCCTAAAGCCCGTCCGACCGTCGGGGAGGCGTCGAAGGTCTCGAACGCGGCGGGACCCCGCGGCTGGCCCGGTTCTTGCACGTGCAGAGGGCGATGGCCTACTTCCTCCAGCAGCTGATCAACGGCGTCGCGCTCGGCATGGTCTACGGCCTGATCGCGATCGGCTACTCGATGGTCTACGGGATCATCGGGATGATCAATTTCGCCCACGGCGAAATCTACATGATCGGCGCGTTCGTCTCGATCATCGCCTTCACGCTGTTGGGCATGCTCGGCATCTCTTGGGCACCGCTCGCCCTCGTCTTGGTGCTGATCGTGGCGATCCTCGTCACCTCGCTCTACGGCTGGACGGTCGAACGGATCGCCTACCGGCCGCTGCGCGGCTCGTTCCGGCTGGCGCCGCTCATCTCGGCGATCGGCATGTCGATTTTCCTCCAGACCTACGTCCAGATCGCCCAGGGTGCGAAAATCAAGCCGTTGCAGCCGGTGGTCACGGGCGGCTTCGTCTTCACCGACCCGACCGGCTTCACCGTGACGATCTCCTGGATCCAGATCCTCATCATCGTCCTCACGCTCGTCTTGATGGCCGGCTTCACCTGGGTCATCACGCGCACCCCGCTCGGTCGGGCGCAGCGCGCTTGCCAACAGGACCTCAAGATGGCGGCGCTTTGCGGCGTCGACGTCGACCGGACCATCTCCACGACCTTCGTGATCGGCGCGGCCTTGGCCGCCGTCGCGGGCCTCATGGCCACCCTCTATTACGGCGTGATCGACTTTTTCATCGGCTTCCTCGCGGGTGTGAAGGCCTTCACCGCGGCCGTCCTGGGCGGCATCGGCTCGATCCCGGGGGCCATGCTCGGCGGCCTGGTCCTGGGCCTCGCCGAAGCCTTCTGGTCCGGCTATTTCTCGATCGAGTACAAGGACGTGGCGGCGTTCACCATCCTCGTCGTGGTGCTGATCTTCCTGCCGACCGGCATCCTGGGCAAACCCGAGATCGAGAAGGTCTGAGGCCGTGGCGGCGATGGCGGTCGGCGAGCTCGGGCCGAGGGTCAAGGACGCGGGACTCGCCGCCCTCGTCGCGACCGCGCTGCTCTTGCCGATCCTCGGGATGGAGACGGTGCCGGGGCCCGACGGGCGGCTCACGCTCGACTTCCACCTGCACCTCGTGGCGATCGGCGCCTTGCTGGTGTTCGCGGGCCGGCTCGCCCTGTCCCTCTTGCTGCACGGCCGCGCGCTCCGGCCGAGCGGGCGGGCCGGGGCAGTGGCCGAGTTCGTGAGCCGGCACGGTACCTGGTTCGGTCTGGCCGGGATCGCCTTCGCCCTGGCACTCCCGTTCCTGCCCTTCGCCAGCCGCTACACGATCGACGTCGCCACGACGATCGTGATCTACGTGATGCTGGGCTGGGGCCTCAACATCGTGGTCGGCCTCGCCGGCTTGCTCGACCTCGGCTACGTCGCTTTCTACGCGGTCGGTGCCTACTCTTATGCTCTGTTCGCCCAGTGGTTCGGCCTCGGCTTCTGGGCGTGCTTGCCGATCGCCGGGCTGTTGGCCGCGACCGCGGGCGTGCTCCTCGGCTTCCCGGTGCTGCGGCTCCGCGGCGATTATTTGGCGATCGTCACACTCGGCTTCGGTGAGATCATCCGCCTCGTCCTCATCAACTGGCACGAGGTAACGGGCGGCCCCAACGGTATCGCCGACATCCCGCGGCCGTCCTTCTTCGGCTTCCCCTTCACCCGCAGCCCGGCCGAGGGCGAGACCGCGTTCCACGAGCTCTTCGGTCTCGAGTTTTCCACCCTCCACCGGGTGATCTTCCTTTATTACTTGGCGTTGGCCCTGGCGTTGATCACCAACCTGTTCGTGCTGCGGATCCGCAAGCTGCCGATCGGCCGCGCCTGGGAGGCGCTGCGGGAGGACGAGATCGCCTGCAAGGCGCTCGGCATCAACCCGACCAACACCAAGCTCACCGCCTTCGCGCTCGGCGCCATGTTCGGCGGCTTCGCCGGCTCCTTCTTCGCCACCCGTCAGGGCTTCATCAGCCCCGAAAGCTTCACCTTCATCGAGAGCGCGATCATCCTCGCAATCGTCGTCCTGGGCGGCATGGGCAGTCAGATCGGGGTCGTGCTCGCCGCCGCGGTGATCGTTCTCTTGCCCGAGATCGGCCGCGAGTTCGAGACCTATCGCATGCTGATCTTCGGGGCCGCCATGGTCCTCATCATGATCTGGCGGCCGCGCGGGCTCTTGGCCCACCGCGAGCCCACCTTGACGCTCGCCGCGGCGCGAGGGGGTAGGCGATGAGCCGGCCGATCCTCGAGGTCTTGCACCTCACGATGCGCTTCGGCGGGCTCGTCGCGGTCGACGACCTCACCTTCACGGCTTACGCCGAAGACGTCACCGCGATCATCGGCCCGAACGGTGCCGGAAAGACCACGGTCTTCAATTGCCTGACCGGCTTCTACCGGCCCACCGCCGGCCAGCTCACCTTCCACGGCCACGAGGGCCCGGTCCTGCTCGAGCGGCTCGAGGGCTTCCGGGTCCCCCGCCACGGGCTCGCCCGAACCTTCCAGAACATCCGCCTCTTCGGCGGCATGAGCGTCCTCGAGAACCTGGTCGTGGCGCAGCACAACGAGCTCATGCGCGCCTCGGGCTACACGATCCTGGGCTTGTTCGGTGCCGCCTCCTACCGCCGAGCCGAGGCCGAGGCGGTCGAGCGCGCCCGCTTCTGGCTCGAGCGGACCGGCCTGATCGAGCGCGCCGATCAGCCGGCCGGCTCCTTGCCCTACGGCGAGCAGCGCAAGCTCGAGATCGCCCGGGCGCTCTGTACCGGCCCCAAGCTCCTCTGCCTCGACGAGCCGGCGGCCGGCCTCAACCCGCGTGAGACCGCCGAGCTCGGCGAGCTCCTGCTCGGGCTGCGCGACCGGCACGGCGTGGCGGTGCTGTTGATCGAGCACGACATGAGCCTCGTCATGCGGATCGCCGACCACATCGTCGTGCTGGACTACGGCCGCAAGATCGCCGACGGCCCGCCCGAGCGCATCAAGCGCGATCCGGCGGTGATCAAGGCCTATCTCGGCGAGACCGAGGAGGAGGAGCTGCCGCCCGAGGTGGCAGCGGATCTCGCCGCCTCCGGAGGCGGCTGATGCTCGAGGTCGAGAACGTCGTCGCCCGCTACGGGGCCATCGAGGCCTTGAAGGGGGTGTCGATCCGCGTGGGCGCCGGCGAGATCGTGACGATCATCGGCGCCAACGGCGCCGGCAAATCGACCCTGCTCATGACGATCTGCGGCGATCCGCGTGCCGCGAGTGGACGGATCCGCTTCGACGGCCGCGAGATCACCCGGATGGCGACCTACGACATCGTCCGCCTCGGGATCGCCCAAGCGCCCGAGGGACGCCGCATCTTCCCGCGCATGACCGTGCTCGAGAACCTCATGATGGGGGCGGTTCCGAGCGGCGGGGCGTATTTCGCGGAGGACGTCGAGCGGGTCTTCACGCTCTTCCCCCGGCTGCGCGAGCGTCAGAACCAGCGCGGCGGCACGCTCTCGGGCGGCGAGCAGCAGATGCTGTGCATCGGCCGGGCGTTGATGGCGCGGCCGCGCCTTTTGCTCATGGACGAGCCGTCGCTCGGCATCGCACCGATCCTGGTGCGGCAGATCTTCGAGGCGATCGTGGCCCTCAACCGCGAGCGCGGCCTGCCGATCCTCCTGGTCGAGCAGAACGCCTACCAAGCTTTGAAGATCGCCCATCGCGGCTACGTGCTGGCGAGCGGCCGGGTGGTCATGCAGGGCACCGGCCGCGAGCTCTTGGCCGACCCGGAGATCCGCGCCGCCTATCTCGAGGGTGGCCACTGAGAGGGCCGATGGACCTCGCGAGCCTGCTCGGCGGTCCGCCGACGGTCTTTCTCGGACTGACCGTCCTGCTGATCGGCAGTGCCGCCTGGCTCACCGGCCGGGCGATCGCGCTCGGCTGGCGACCGGTCGGCCAGCTGCTGTGGGCCTGCCTCGGCCTGGCGATCGCCGCCCGCTTCTTGACCTTCGCCCTGTTCGGTGGGCCGCTCTTCTCGGTCTCGGGCTTCCTCACGGCCTGTCTCGTGCTCGCCGCCATCGGCCTCGTCGCGTACCGCGTGACCCTCGTCGCCCGGATGGTCCGCCAATATCCGTGGCGCTACCGCCGCGTCTCGCCTTTCGCCTACACCGAGATCGAGGGCGAGGCGCGGCGCCATCGTTGAGGCGTCGGGCTTGCCAAGGTTTCGGCGGGCACTACGCTTTGCACAAGCCTGCCGTGCATCGGCGGGACCGTCTTCGGGGTTGCACACGACCATCGGGAGAACCTCATGACCCGTCTGACCTCGATCCTGCTGGGCACCGCGGCGCTCGTCGCGCTCGGTGGTGCCGCCCGGGCCGAAATCCTGGTCGCCACCGCGGGCCCGATGACCGGACAGTATGCGAGCTTCGGCGAGCAGATGAAGCGCGGCGCCGAGATGGCGATCGCCGACATCAACGCCAAGGGCGGCGTTCTCGGTCAAAAGCTCGTCCTCGAGATCGGCGACGACGCCTGCGATCCCAAGCAGGCGGTCGCCGTCGCCAACCAGATGGTCCAGAAGAAGATCAAGTTCATGGCCGGGCATTTCTGCTCGGGCAGCTCGATTCCCGCCTCGAAGATCTACAACGAGGAGGGGATCCTGCAGATGACCCCGGCCTCGACCAATCCGAAGCTGACCGAGCAGGGTTACAAGAACGTCTTCCGCACCTGCGGCCGAGACGACGTGCAAGGGATCTACGCTGCGAATTACGTCGTCGACAAGAAGATCGGATCGAAGATCGCGATCCTCCACGACAAGTCCGCCTACGGCAAGGGCCTCGCCGACGAGTTCAAGAAGCAGCTGAACAAGCGCGGCGTGAACGAGGTCATGTACGAGGCCTACAACCAGGGCGACAAGGACTTCTCGGCGCTGATCACCAAGATGAAGGGCGCCGGCGTCGATCTGGTCTACATCGGTGGCTACCACACCGAGGCCGGCCTCATCACCCGTCAGTCGCGAGAGCAGGGCTTCGCTGCACAGATCATGTCGGGTGACGCGCTCGTCGATCAGCAGTATTGGCAGATCACCGGGCCCACCGGTGAAGGCACGCTCATGACCTTCGCTCCCGACCCGCGCAACTCGCCGGCCGCCAAGGACGTGGTCGCCAAGTTCAAGGCGCAGGGCTACGACCCGGAGGGTTACACGCTCTACACCTACGCCGCGTTCCAAGTCTTCGCCGAGGCTGCCGAACGGGCGAAGTCGCTCGAGCTGGACAAGCTGATCAAGGTTCTGCGGGAAGGCACCTACAACACCGTGATCGGCCCGCTCGCTTTCGACGAGAAGGGCGACATCAAGAACCCCGAGTACGTCATGTACCGTTGGAGCAACGGCCAGTACACCGAAATCAAGGGTTGAGGCGCGGCCGGCCGGTGCGTTCGACGCGCCGGCCGGCCTCTCCCGGCAACTTCGGGCGAGCTCGGCAGCCTCCGCCGCCGAAGAGGAAGTCGACGCGGCGGGGCGGACGAGGTGGAGAGTTCCTTGCCGATCGTCAACCGGATCGCCGAATTCCACGCCGAGATGATCGCGTGGCGGCGGCACCTGCACGCGCATCCCGAGCTCGCCTACGAGGAGGTCGAAACCGCCCGCTTCGTCGCGCAGAAGCTCAAGGAGTTCGGCGTCGACGAGGTCCACGAGGGCATCGCCCGAACCGGCGTGGTCGGCGTGATCCGCGGCCAGCAGCCCGGTCCCGCGATCGGCCTGCGGGCGGACATGGATGCGCTCCCGATCCAAGAGCGCAGCGGCAAGCCTTGGGCGTCCAAAGTCCCCGGGAAGATGCACGCCTGCGGCCACGACGGGCACACCGCCATGCTCCTCGGGGCGGCACGTCACTTGGCCGAGACCCGGGCCTTCGCCGGGACCGTGTACCTGATCTTCCAGCCCGCCGAGGAAGGGTTCGCCGGCGCTCGGGCGATGCTCGAGGAGGGCCTGCTCGAGCGCTTCCCGATGGAGCGCGTGTTCGGGCTGCACAATTGGCCGGACCTGCCGCCCGGCCGCTTCGCCATGCGCGCCGGCCCGGCCATGGCCGCGGCCGACCGCTTCACCATCACCTTCGAGGGGGCCGGCTGCCACGGCGCCATGCCGCATCAGGGTCGCGACCCGGTGGTCGCCGCTGCGGCCTGCGTGCAGGCGCTGCAGATTCTGGTCGCCCGCGAGACCGATCCACTCGATCAGGCGGTCGTCTCGGTCACCCGGATCGCCGCGGGCGACGCCTACAACGTGATCCCCGACCGGGCGGAGCTCTGGGGCACGGTGCGAACCTACCGGGGCACCACCCGGGACGCGATCGAGCGGCGGTTGGGCGAGATCGTCCAGGGCGTCGCCGCCGCCTATCGCATGACCGGCGGGCTGGCTTTCGAGCGCGGCTATCCGGCGACCGTCAACAGCCCCGAGGAGGTGAGCCTGTCGGCCGCGGTCGCGGGGTCGCTCGTCGGGGCCGCCAACGTCGACGCCGACCACCCGCCTTGCATGGGTGCGGAGGACTTCGCCTTCATGCTCGAGCGCCGGCCCGGATCCTACGTCTGGCTGGGCCAAGGAGGCGGCGAGGAGGGGCGGGTCTGCCACAGCCCGACCTACGACTTCAACGACGAGGTCTTGCCCTTGGGGGCGAGCTACTGGGTCCGCCTCGTCGAGCATCTGCTGCCACGCCGCTGACACCCCGGGCTCTCGGCGTCAACGTCTTGGAAGGCGAGACGTTCGCCCGCGCCCCGGGGGATGCGGGGGGCTGCCGCGGAACCGTTGCCGGACCGTAACGAACCTTTAAGATCGTGGGAGGACGGGACGAGGCGCCTGGGTGAGCCGATGCAGCGCGAACGCTATCCCGGCGAGGCCGCCGGCCTGCGCAACTTTCTCGCGGGCCTGTTGCCCGTAGCCGAGCGCGAGCTCGGCCCCGACAGCCTCCTCCTGCACGCCATCCGCCGAGCGCTCAAGAGCGGCTCGCTCGCGGATCTCCGGCGCGCGCGGCGGATGTTCAACCTGCTGCCGCGCGAGCGCAAACGGGCCGTGTCGAGCGGCCTCCTGACGGCCGGGCGCGGGCCGCGGGACGCCGATCCCGCGGCCGGCCGAGGACCTTGGATCACGTTCGACGGCACCACTCGTGGGGAGCACGGGAGCCGGCCGCGCGTCGGCCTCGGCGACGGGCCGGGCCTCGGCTCGCCCAACGGCCTTCTCGTCCTCGTTCGGCCGGGCACCCTGCCGAGCGTGGCGGCCGGCGCGCTGCGGCGCATCGCCCGGCTGATCGAGGACGATCGCCGTCTGCTTTCCGATCGGTTCTGGTTCGGCCGGGGCCGCGACGCGGGCGGCGACGCCGGCTCCTGAACGCCGACGGCGCGCAGCCCGCGCCGCACGAGCTCACTCCGCGAGCTCGCCGAGCTCCTCGAGCGGCACCTTGCGGGGGGTGGGCGGCATGCCCTGCTCGGCGCGCGCCCGGGCGACCGCCTCGTCGAGCTCGCTCTGGCTGCACAGGCCCAAGAGCACCGGATCGCGCGGCCGGATGTCCTGGCTCTTCCAGTGCGTGCGGTCGCGCACCGCCTGCACGGTCGCCTTGGTGGTCCCCAAAAGCTTGCAGATCTGGGCGTCGCCGAGTTCGGGATGGTGGCGCAACAGCCAGGCGATCGCGTCCGGCCGGTCCTGCCGTTTGGACAGCGGCGTGTAACGCGCGGTCTTTCGTTTGGCCGGCTTGATCGTCGCCGCGACCGACTTGGCCATCTGCAGCCGGGCCTTGGGGTCCTTCTCGCAGCGCGCGATCTCTTCGCGGGTCAGCATGCCACTCACGGTCGGATCGAGCCCGCGCACACCCACGAGCACCTCGCCGTCGGCGATGCCCTTGACCTCGAGCGGATGGAGGCCCGTGAACTCGGCGATCTGGTCGAAGGTCAAGGCGGTGTTCTCGACCAGCCAAACCGCCGTGGCCTTGGGCATCAAGGGACGATCCATCGCGCACTCCTCCAGACGACGACGCTCGGCCGCCGCCACGGGGCGGCCGTCCGGGCGCACCGCAGTTGCGAGCCTCAGTCGGGCACCGGCACGGTGTAGTTGAGCGGCAGCCGACCGCCGTCGATGTAGACGATCTGCCCCGTGATATAGCTCGCTTCCTCGCTCGCGAGGAAGAGGGCGAGGCGCGCCACCTCGGCCGGCTCGCCGAGCCGCCCCATGGGCGTGCGCGCGAGGATGCGTCGGCGCGCCGCCTCGTCGGTCATCACCTGGCGCAGGAGATCGGTGGCGATCGAGCCTGGGCCGATCGCGTTGACCCGCACGCCCTTGTCGGCGAGGGCGAGTGCCATCGCGCGGGTGAGCTGGTGCAGCCCGCCCTTGCTCACGACGTAAGCGAGCTGGTTGGGGATGGCGAGCACGCCGTTGACGCTCCCCATGTTGACGATCGCCCCGCCACCCTGCTCGACCATCACCCGGGCCGCCGCCTGGCCGACCAGGAACGCGCCCTTGAGGTTGACCGCGAGGACCCGGTCGAAGGCAGCCTCCTCGAGGCCGAGGATGTCGCCCGGCTCGAGGATCCCGGCATTGTTGACGAGGACGTCGAGCCGGCCGGTCCAGTCGAGGGCCGAGCGGACGAGCGCGCTCGCATCCGACGCGCGCGCCACGTCGCACGCCACGAATCGCACCGAGCGACCCTCGGCGCCGAGCCGAACGGCCGCGGCCTCGCCGCGCGCGGCATCGATGTCGGCGATCGTCACCGAGGCCCCCTCGGCGGCGAAGGCTTCGACGCAGGCGAGCCCGATCCCCGAGGCGCCCCCCGTCACGATCACGCTCTTGCCGGTGAACCGCATCGTCCCTCGTTCCCGTCCGACCGCGTCGACACGCCCCGCGGCCCGCTCCCCGCGGCCGTCGCGGGCGGCTCCTCGATCCATCCGTCCCGCCAACATAGACGCGGAGTGCCGGCGTGGCGAGCAGCGCACGGACGCAGGGCGGCGGACGCGCCGACCGACGCGGCGGGACGGACGGCCCGGCCGCTGTCATACCTCTGTCGCGGGGGAATCGAGGACCTGTCGCGGACGGAAGCGAAGCGGAAGGAGGCCGGTTCGGGAGAGGGACCATGCTGGATCGCCGCACGGTGCTGGTGGGGTCGATCGTCGCGGGCTCCGCCCTGCTCGGGCGTGGGGCGGAGGCCCAGGCGGAGCGTGCCGTCTGCTACAACTGCCCACCGGAATGGGCGGATTGGGCGAGTGCGCTACGGGCGATCCGGGAACGGCTCGGGATCGTCGTGCCGCACGACAACAAGAACTCGGGCCAGGCGCTCACCGCATTGATCGCGGAGAAAGCCAAACCCGTCGCCGATGTCGTCTATCTCGGTGGGAACTTCGGGCCACGGGCGGTCGAAGCGGGTGTCCTGGCACCTTACTTTCCGAAGCTGATCGACGAAGTGCCGGAGGGGATGAAGGATCCGAACGGTCATTGGTTCGCGATCCATTCCGGCACGCTCGGTCTGTTCGTCAACCTCGACGCCCTCGGCCGCAACGTTCCGGTGCCGACCGGTTGGACCGACCTCGTGAATCCGGTCTATCGCGGCAAGGTGGGTTACCTGAACCCGGTTTCGGCCGCCGTCGGGCAGGTCGGCCTGTTCGCCGTCAACCTGGCGCTCGGCGGCAGTTACCAGGACTTCGCGCCGGCCATCCGCTTCTTCGCGCAGCTCAAGCAGAACGAGCCGATCGTTCCGACCCAGACGGCTTACGCGCGTGTGGTGTCGGGCGAGATCCCGATCCTCTTCGACTACGATTTCAACGCGATGCGCGGCCAGTTCACCGACAAAGCACCGGTCCGCTTCGTGTTGCCCAAGGAGGGCACGATCAGTTTCCCCTATATCATGGGTCTGGTGGCGAACGGTCCCAACCCGGAGAACGGCAAGCGGGTGCTCGACTTCACGCTCTCCGACGAGGGTCAGCGGATCTGGGCGAACGCCTATCTGCGCCCGGCGCGGGCGAGCGTGGCGTTGCCGTCCGAGATCGCCGCACGGTTCCTTCCGGCGTCCGAATACGCCCGAGCGCAGCCGGTCGACATCGCGAAAATGGTCGCCCATCAGGAGGCCGCGGTCGCCCGCTACCGTACCGAGATCGGAGCCTGAGGAGGGCGCCGTCGGGACGAGAGCCGGCGGTTCGCCCAGCGACATCGGCCGGGCATGGGGAACGACCGGCTCGCGCTCGCCGCGCTCGTGGCGCCGGCGATCGCGTTCCTGATCGCCTTCTTCGTCTTCCCACTTCTGATGATGGCGCGGACCGGCGCATCGGGGCCGGACGGGCTCGCCACCTACCTCACGATCCTCGTCGACGCGCGCTATCTCGCGAGCCTCGGCAAGACGGTGCTGCTCGCCGGCACGGTCACGCTGACCACCCTCGCGATCGCCGGCGTCGCGGGCGTGTTCTTGGCTCGGCACCGCTTCCCCGGCCGACGCGTGCTGACTGCCTTCCTCACCCTGCCGCTCGCCTTCCCCGGCGTGGTGGTGGGCTTCATGGTGATCCTGCTCGCCGGCCGGCAGGGCGTGGTCGGTACGATCGCCGAGGCCCTCACCGGCGAGCGGCTCGTCTTCGCCTATTCGCTTGCCGGGCTGTTCGTGGGCTATCTCTACTTCTCGATCCCGCGCACCGTGCTGACGGTGATGGCGGCGGCGGAGAAGCTCGATCCGGCGCTCGAGGAGGGGGCCCGCTCGCTCGGTGCCGGACGCTGGCGGGTGGTCCGCGACGTCGTGCTGCCGGGCCTCGAAGGCGCCTTGCTGGCCGCCGGTGCGATCTGCTTCGCGACCGCGATGGGCGCGTTCGGCACCGCTTTCACCCTGGCCACGCAGATCGACGTCTTGCCGATGGTCATCTACGCCGAATTCACCGTCGGTGCCAACATCGCGGTCGCGGCCGCGCTATCTTTCGTTTTGGGGGCGATCACCTGGGCCGTGCTCGCCATCGCCCGGACCGCCGCGGGTGCGAACGTGGCGGCCGCGGGATGAGGCCACACTTCGACCCGGGCTTCCTTGCCGGGCTCGTCTTCGCGAGCCTCGTGGCGTTCTTCCTCGTGGGGCCGGTGATCCTCTCGGTCCTGGCCGGCGTCACCGCCAACTATCAGCGCGGCATTCTCGAAAGCGGGATCACCCTCGCCTGGCTCGGCCGGGTGTTCGAGCTCTACGCGCCGACGATAGCCCTCTCGCTCGGGATCGCGCTCGCCACACTCGTCGCCACCCTCTTGCTCGGCGTGCCGGTGGCCTACGCGCTCGCCAAGGCGCCGGGTCGGCTCGCCCGGCTCGCCGAGGAGGCGCTCGTGATGCCGGTGGCCATTCCGGGGATCGCCACCGGCCTGGCGCTGATCCTCGCTTGGGGAGCGGTCGGCGAATTCCGGACGCACTGGACCTTCATCCTCGTGGGTCACGTGCTCTTCACGCTACCGTTCATGGTCCGCTCGACCCTCGCCGTGATCCTGGCGGCCAAGCTGCCCGCGCTCGAGGAGGCCGCCCGCTCCTTGGGGGCGGGCTTTCTCGCGCGCTTCGTGACCATCGTCCTGCCCAACGCCTCGCCCGGGATCCTCGCCGGCTCGCTCATGGTCGTCACCCTCTCGCTCGGCGAGTTCAACATGACGTTGCTCCTGCACACGCCCTTCACGATGACGTTGCCGGTCGGGCTCGCCGACTCCTACGCGTCGATGCGGCTCGAGATCGGCTCGGCCTACACGCTCGTCTTCCTCGTGCTGCTGATCCCGCTCCTGGTCGCGCTGCAATGGGCGGCCGACCGCGCGACGGGCGCACCGAGGCGGCCGTGACGACCCCGATCCGCCTGCAGGCCTGCGGCTTCACCCACGCCGACGGCACGTGCGCGCTGCAGCCGACCGATCTTTCCGTCGAGGCGGGCGAGACACTCGCGCTGCTCGGCCCCTCCGGCTGTGGCAAGACGACCCTCCTCCGCCTGGTCGCCGGGCTCGCCCGCCCCGATCCGGGCGGCTGCGTCCTGTTCGACGGTCGCGACGTCACCGACCTCCCGGTCGAACGGCGCAACGTCGGCATGGTGTTCCAGTCCTACGCGCTGTTCCCGAACCTCGATGTCGCCGGCAATGTCGGCTACGGCTTGAAGATCCGAAGGGTTCCGCCCGGGGAGCGCGCGGCCCGTGTCGCCCGCATGCTCGCGATGATGCGGATCCAGGAGCTGGCGCACCGCCGTGTCGACCAGCTCTCGGGCGGCCAGAAACAGCGCGTGGCGCTCGCCCGGGCGCTCGCCGTCGAGCCCGCCGTCCTCTTGCTCGACGAGCCCCTGACCGCGCTCGACGCCAAGCTGCGCGAGCAGTTGCGCGTCGAACTCGCGGGCCTCCTCCGGTCGCTGCGCATCACGGCGATCTTCGTCACCCACGATCAAGGCGAGGCCCTGGCTCTCGGCGATCGGGTCGCGGTCATGCGGGCGGGTCGCATCGAACAGGTCGGAAGCCCGCACGAGATCTACCACCGCCCGCGGACCCGGTTCGTCGCCTCGTTCGTGGGCATTTTGAACCTGTTGGAAGGCGAGGTGGCCGACGGACTCTTCCGGCTGCCGGGCGGCAGCCTGCCCGCGAGCGGCGTCGCCCCCGGACCCGCGGTGCTGGCCTGCCGACCCGAGCAGCTCCGGCTCGATCCTTCGGGCACGCTCGCGGGCCGGATCGCGGCAGCGTTCTTTCTCGGCGACCGCACCCGCCTGGTGGTGGAAGGGGCGGCCGCGCAGCCGATCGTCGTCGAGACGGTCGCCGCGGCGCCCCGTCCGGGCGAGGTCGTGCGGCTCGCCGCCGAGCCGGGCTGCCCCTGGCCGCTGCCGCCTGCCTGAACCGGTGCGGTTCGGCAGGGCCACGCACCGTGTCTTCTGGCGGTACGCCGAGCTGTGGCCGCTGCGGGCTCGATGCCTGGGCGGAGCCGCGGGCAGGCGTCCGGGCGGAGCGGGGGTGGCCCGCCCGCCCCTTCTGCTCAGGCTTTGCTGGTCGGGCAGGTCGAGAAGCCGAGTAGCCGGTAGGCCGGGCAATAGCCGAGGATCGCGGTGACCAGCGGGATCACCCCGATCCAGCCCCACGCCGTCTGCGGCCCCACGAAAACCATGGCGATCAAGAAGAGGCCCACGAGGCCACGGATCACCCGATCGACGGTCCCGACATTGGCGGTCATCGTCCTTCCCTCCGATCTGCGGGCTCGACACGAGCCCCGCCTTTCCATCTAGTCGATCGGCGGCCGCACGTCAGTGATTTCGTCACCGAGGCCCGCGGCATCGCGTCCCGCCAGGCGGGCGAGGGCCGCGCCGGCGCCCGGGGCGAGCTCGACCGTGCCTCGGCCGAGCCGCAAATGTCCCCGCCGCTCGAGCTCTTTCAGGAGCCGGCTCACCACTTCGCGCGCCGTGCCGAGCTCCCTGGCGATCGCCTCGTGGGTCACGTCGAGCCGCCGCCCGAGCCGGGCCGAGCGCTCGACGAGCCAGCCGGCGAGCCGCGCGTCGGTGCGGCGGAACGCCACCTCGCTCACCAGCGCCAAGAGATCGGCCAGGCGGTTGCCGATCTGCCCGAGCGCGAAGCGACGGAAGGCCGGCGAAACTTCGATCAGCGCCTCGACCGTCGGGGTCGACAGGAGCAGGCCCTCGAGCCGGGTCTCGACCACGCCCTCCGCCGGGTAGGCATGTCGGCCCAGGAGGCAGGTCGTGGTCAGCACGCAGCTTTCCCCCGGGCCGACCCGGTAGAGCAGGATGGCGTGCCCGCCTTCGTCCAGGAGCGAAACCCGGAGTGAGCCCTCGAGCACCAACAGATAGCCCTCGCAGGCGTCGCCCGTGCGGAACAGCACCTTGCCCGGGGCGAAGGCGACCGGGAGCGCGGCCTCGTGGAGCCGGTCGAGGGTGGCGGGTTCGAGCCCAGCGAGCCCGGGATAGGTGGCGAGGAGCCGGTCGGCGGGCCGCGACGGTGGGCTCAGCGGACGGCCCCTTCGCTCGTCGGCACGAGCCCGGCGAGCGGGGCGTCGCGCCGCTGCAGGATGTAGAACTGCCAATTCGGCGAGAAATCGGTCACCACCACCCGGACCGCGACCTGCTCGCCGGGCAGGATCGTGGCCCCGCTGAAGACCACCGAATCGAGCGGCTCGTCGGTCTGCCGGAGCTCGACGAACCGGTCGGAGCCGAACACGCGCCGGTCGCCCATCGCCTGGCCGAAGGAAAGCCCGTCCTCGAAGGTCGAGGGCCGGCCCATGATCTCGCGGACCTCCATCTCGAAGCTGTGCCAGGGTCGGCCCGTCAGGTTGCGGACGATCTTGACCAGGACGAAGCCCACGCCGTGGCCGGGCGCGGCGCGATTGCCGAACGCGGCCCGCATGCCGCGCACCGTGACCACTGCCGGCCCGTCGTCGGTGATGTCTTCGACGAGGGTGATCGGATCCTCGGGTGTGCCGACCCCCCACGCCTCGCGTAGCACGACACCGCCCTCTTCGTCGCTGAAGACGAGCCCGCCGGTCTCGACGGCGGCCGCTCCGGCCTGGCCGAGCGTCAGGGCGAGCGTGACGAGCGTCGCGAGCGAGCCGTGCACCTCCGTCCTCCCCGGGCGCGGAAGCAGTCCGTGAACGGTACCAGAGAGGGGCCACCCTCCGCCAGGGGAGCCCGGGCGAGCGGCTCCGTGCCCGCCGAGGTCACCGCGGTCTCGGCCCAGGCGTAGGCTCGCTCTTGGCAGGCGCGCACATGCGCGAGCGCTGCCGGCCCCACGGCCGGTCCGGTGTAGGCGCCCTCGGCGCGCTCCGCCGCGAACCAGCCGACGCCCGGCAGCCCATCGGCTGCGCGCACCACGAGGCACGCCAAGTCGGGCGCGCCGATCGCCGCGAGACGGGCCTGCACCCGGCCGAGGTCGCGGCAGAGGGCAGCGACGTTGCGCGGGCCGACGCGGAAGCCCGAGGCGCGCAGGAGTGACCCGTAGGTGACCGGCCGGCGGGCGAGCGCCGCGCCGATCAGGAACCGCTCGAGCCGGTCCAAGTCGACCAGGGGTGGCCTCCCTCGATCGGGTAGTGCTGCGCCCAAAGCCGGTCGACGACCGGCCGCCGCCGCACCGCGCGCATCAGCCGGCCGAGCCGCGGATGGCGGTCGAGAACCGCTTTGCGCGCCGGATGCCAGAGCCCGAGCATGAACAGGTAATAGTCGACCGCGGAGAACCGATCGCCCAGGATCCAGGGGCCCGGGTCGAGCGCTTGGTCGAGGACCTCGAGATCGCGGTCGAACTCGGCGAGGGCGGCCGCCTCCACGCCCGGCACCCCGACCGGGTCGTTCGTGTAGCGCGCGGCGTACCAATAGCGCAGCGCCGCGGGGTAGATCTGCGCCGCGCCGAACAGGAGCCAGCGGAGGGCGACCGCGCGCGCCGGCGTTCCGGGCTCGGGCAGGAGGCCGGCGCGCGGGAAGCAGTCGGCGATGTGCAGTACCATGGCCGCGCTCTCGGTGATCACCGTGCCGTCGGGGAGGCCGAGCGCCGGCACCTGGCCCAAGGGATTGAGCGCACG
The DNA here is from genome assembly GCA_023512415.1 of Geminicoccaceae bacterium. GTDB lineage: Bacteria > Pseudomonadota > Alphaproteobacteria > Geminicoccales > Geminicoccaceae > JANXAZ01. Next base: position 38,966 of record JAILZQ010000008.1, read on the forward strand.
GTAGCCGGGTGTGTGCTGGGCGCCCGAGCGGGTGTCGACCTCGACCCGCTCGTAAGGTGCGCCCGCCTCCTCGAGGCAGAGCTGCGGCGCCCAAGCCCCCGTCCCCTTCGACCACCAGATCGTCCAGCGCACCGGCATCCTCCTGGGCCCGCGGGCAGCCGCCTTGCCGCCGCCGCCCGCCGGCTGCATGCTGCGCCGCGCCATGTCGAGCGGCAAGCCGTCCGCGCGCGCGGCCCTCGCCGCGTTCCTCCTCTCGGCAGCCCTCGCGGGCGGCTCGCCGGCGGTCGCGGCCCCCGAGCCGCTCGAGCCGGCCTTCACCTGGAACGCCATCGGTCGGGTCAACGTGCCGCACGGCTTCTGCACCGGCACGCTGGTCGGGCCCTCGGAAGTGCTGACCGCGGCGCACTGTCTCTGGTCGCGCCGGCGCGAACGGCTCTACGACCCCGACGAGGTCCACTTCGTCGCCGGCTGGCGGCGGGGCAGCCACGTCGCACATGCCCGCGCGGCCGGCTTTCGGCTCGCCCCCGATCTGGTCTTCGACGCCCGCGGCCTGCCGGCCCGCTTGGAAACCGACTGGGCCGTGCTGCGGCTCGAACGGACCCTCCTCGACCTCGACCTGTTGCAGCCCTTGGCCGTCGGCTGGCCGGGCGGCCGGCCGACCGCGGCCCGAAGCGCCCAGCTCCTGGGTTACGCGCAGGACCGGCCGCATTTGCCCGTGCGCCTGGATCCCTGCCCGATCGACAGCACATCGGGCCCGGCGGGGCTGCTGCTCCACGGCTGCGTCGCGAGCCAGGGTCTGTCCGGCGCGCCCCTCTTGGTTCCGGACGGGACGACGGGTTGGAGCGTCGTCGGTGTCCACCTGGGAAGCATCCTTCACGAGGGCCGGCGGGTGGGGGGGGCGGAGGCGCGGGAGGGGGTGGGCTTCCTGC
>JAILZQ010000191.1 GCA_023512415.1 Geminicoccaceae bacterium
CTGCACAAGATCTGCAAGGCGGACGGTATCACCGCGATCGTCAGCCTGCACAAGATCGACTTCGCCAGACGTTATGCCGACCGCATCGTAGCGCTGGCGCAGGGCGCGATCGTGTTCGATGGCACGCCGGACCAACTGGGTCGGCAGGCAATCGCACGCATCTACGGCACAATGCCGACCGTCGCGCACGAGGCTCACGAAGACGACTTCACCTCAAGGACAGGAACCTACGCATGATCACCCGCCGCATTTTCCTCGGTGGTACGGCCACCGCTTTCGTGCTCTCCTCGCTGCCCGCTTTCGCGCAGTCCAGGGACCCGGCCAAGCTGCGCGTTGCGCTGCTGCCGGACGAAAACGCCACAACTTTGATCCAGCAGGCGCAGCCGCTGAAGGCCTACCTGGAAAAGGCGCTGGCCAAGGACATCGAGCTCGTCGTCACCACCGACTATTCCTCGATGATCGAAGCCATGCGCTTCGGCCGCATCGAAATCGCCTATTTCGGACCGTTCTCCTATGTGCTGGCCAAATCCAAGGCCCCGACGATCGAGCCTTTCGCAGTCGGCATAGAAAAAGGCTCCCCCACCTACCATTCGATTCTGATCGCGACCGCCGACGGCCCGGTGAAAACGGTGGAGGACATCCGCGGCAAACCCTTCGGCTTCGGCGACCAAGCGTCGACCTCGAGCCATCTCGTCCCGCGTGCGCTTCTGCTCAAGAAATACAAGCTGGAGGGCAACAAGGACTACAAGGTTGTGCACCTGGGCACGCATGACGCGGTGGCGCGCGCCGTGCAGAGCGGACAAATTCCGGCCGGCGCGCTGTCGGAGCAGATCTATCGCGCCCTGATCGCGCGCAAGACCATCGACGCGACCAAAATTCGCACGCTCGACCTCTCCGAGCCGATCCCAAACTATCCGATCACCATGCAGGGCGATCTCGCCCCCGCCCTGAAGGAGAAAATCCGCAAGGCGTTTCTCGAGGTGACGGACAAGGACGTGCTCAAATCCTTCCGCGTCGAGGGTTTTGCGGCCACCGACGACAAGGCCTACGACGTCCTGCGCGAGACGGCAAAGATCCTGCAGCTCGATCTCGGCAAGATGAGCTGATGCGCGGATGCCCACGGCCAGCGCGCGTCATCTCGCCATTCTCGCCGAAAAACGACGTGCCGCATTCCGGCACGCCGGCCTCGTCGGAGGCCGCCGCCGGCGGGTCGAGGGCGAGCTCGGTCAAGAACCGGCGGCGGTCGGAAAAGCGCTGCGCCACCGCCTGGAGCTGGTCGAGATCGGCAAGGCGCGGGGCCGGATCGTCGTGCAGCTCGGGCAAAAGCGGGTCGTAGAAGCGGCGCACCCGCTCGATCTGCCCGGGCCAGAGCACCGCCGCCTCGAGCTCGACCAGGAGTGTCGCGAGCTCGGCCCAGAGGAGCCGGGCGGCGGCGGGCGGGCGGAGCTCGGCGAGGCCCGCGAGGCCGCGGCCACGGGCGGCGGCGGCATCGAGCAGCCGGCGGGCGGTGCCGGGGCCGATCCCGGGCAGGAGCTGGAGCACGCGCAGCCCCGCCACCCGGTCGGCCGGGTTCTCGGCGAGCCGCAGGATCGCCAAGACGTCCTTGACGTGCGCGGCTTCGAGGAACTTGAGGCCGCCGTACTTCACGAACGGGATCCCGCGGCGGACGAGCTCGACCTCGAGCTGGGCCGAATGGTGCGCGGTGCGGAACAGCACCGCTTGGTCGGCGAGCCTGAGGCCCTGCTCGCGCGCCTCGAGGACGCTGCGGACCACGTGGTCGACCTGGGCGTGCTCGTCCTCGAGATGGACGAGCCGGGGCTTTTGCGCCGAGGCCCGCTCCGACCGGAGCGTCTTGCGGAAGCCCTCGCGGGCGAGGCCCATGACCGCGTTGGCGGCCTCCAGGATCGGCCGGGTCGACCGGTAGTTGCGCTCGAGCTTCACGATCGTGACCGGTGTCGTGAACGCGTTCGGGAAATCCAGGATGTTGCGGACGGTGGCGGCGCGGAAGCCGTAGATCGCCTGGGCGTCGTCGCCGACCACGGTGACGCCGCGGCCGTCCGGCGCGAGCGCGGTCAGGATGCGGCCCTGCAGCGGGTTGGTGTCCTGGTACTCGTCGACCAGCACGTGGTCGAAGAGCCCGCGGAGCTCGGCCGCGAGCGCCGGCTCGGCGAGCGCCCGCTCGAGCGCGAGGAGAAGGTCGTCGTAGTCGAGAACGCCCTGCGCGGCTTTGGCCCGGGCGTAGGCGCGGAACAGCCCCTTGAGCTCGTCGTGCCATTCGCCACACCAGGGGAACCGGCGCCGCAGCACCGCTTCGAGGCTCTGGCCGCTGTTCACGACCAGGCCGTAGATCGCAAGACACGTGTCCTTCTTGGGGAAGCGTCGGTCGATCCGGGCGAGCCCCTCCTCTTCGCGGACCAGGTCGAGGAGGTCGGCCGAATCGGCGCGATCCAGGACGGTGAAGGCGGGCGGGAGGCCGAGCGCCTCGGCGTGGTGGCGCAGGAGCCGTGCTGCGACCGCGTGGAACGTTCCGGCCCAAACGATTCCCTCGGCGAGCGGCGCGCGCGGGCCCGCGAGCTCGAGGCAGAGCCGCTCGACCCGGCGGATCAGCTCCTCGGCCGCGCGGCGGGTGAAGGTGAGCAGCAGGATGCGGCGCGGATCGGCGCCCTGGACCACGAGATGGGCGACGCGGTGGGCGAGGGTGCGGGTCTTGCCGGTGCCGGCCCCGGCCAGGATCAGGAGCGGCGGCGAGGGTGCCGGCGGGCGTCCCGCGATGCCGAAGGTGGCGGCCTCGCGCTGGGCCGGGTCGAGCCCGCGAAGGTGCGGCGGATCGGCGCTCACGGGCTCCCCCTTAGCGGCCGGTCGAGCTGTGCGGAAGGCGCGCGCCGCGTTGCGGCGGCGGCATTTGCCCCGAGTTGCCACAGCCGGCACCATCGGCGTCTGGCACGGCGCGGGAGGCGGTTCCGATGGGCAAGCTCCTGAGCGAGGCGCAGGTCGCCTTCTACCGGGCGCAGGGCTACTTTTTCCCGATCGACGCGCTCGGGCCGGAGGAGGCGGCGCGCGCCCGATCGGCGCTCGAAGCGCACGAGGCGCGGTTCGGCGGCGAACTCCCCAAGGCCCTGCGGCACAAGCCGCACCTCACCATGCGCTGGGCCGACGAGCTGGTCCACCATCCGCGGATCCTGGATGCGGTCGAGGACGTGATCGGGCCGAACATCCTCTGCTGGGAATCGGTGATCTTCGCCAAAGGTCCGAAGACCCGGGACTACATCAGTTGGCACCAGGACATCACCTATTGGGGGCTCGGCTCGGACGAGGTCGTGACCGCCTGGGTGGCGCTCTCGCCTTCGACGGTCGAGTCGGGCTGTATGCGCGTCGTCCCCGGCACCCACACCCGCGAGGTCGTGCCGCACCGCGACACTTTCGCGAAAGAGAACCTGCTCTCGCGCGGCCAGGAGATCGCGGTCGAGGTCGGCGAGGAGCAGGCGGTCGACATCGTGCTGCGGCCGGGCCGGATGTCGCTGCACCACGTCAAGATCTTCCACGGCAGCTTCGAGAACCGCTCGGACGACCGGCGCATCGGCTTCGCCATCCGCTACATCCCGCCTCACGTCCGGCAGGTGGTCGGGGCGGCCGACAGTGCGATGCTGGTGCGCGGCCGCGACACGCACGGCTATTTCGAGCTGGAGCGGCGGCCCCGCGCCGACCTCGACCCCGACCAGCTCGCCTACCACGAGCGGTTGCGCGCGCAGCGGATGGCGATCTTGATGCGGCCGATTTGAAGCGGGATCGGGGCCGCGTCGAACCCCCTTCCGCTCGAGACCGAGCGGCCCGTGGACTCGCGGGCCGTCAATAGTCGTAGCGCCATTCGAGGGCGAAGCCGGTCCGGCTCGTCTCACGGATCTCGGTCGTGCCGCGGACATTGTTGCCGAGATCGACCTCGACCCGGGCCCGACCGCTCTCTGGGGTGACGCCCCGCTGCATCTCGACGAAGACGCGCTCGCTCACGTACTTGCCGGCGCGCAGGGCACCGCCCGTGTCGGCATCGCCGCCGACGTCGAGCGTGTCGAGCCCGGCGGCCCGGCGCAGCGGGCTCAAGGCGTCGATCCCGCCGCCTTGGAGCGTGGCGATCGAGTTGGCGAGAACGGCACCCTGCCAAGGGGTGATCCGCGCCATCTCGCGGCCGAACAGGACGCGCGCGAGGATCTCCTCGCGCGGCAGGGGCGGGTCGCTCTCCAAGACCACCTCGAACTTCGGCGCCCGGCCGCGCAGGCCCACCCGAGCGGTGATCTCGGCCTTGCGGGCGGTGCCGAGCACGTCGAGCCGCGGCAGGGGCGGGACCGCGCCGTCGAACTCGATCACCCCGCGCTCGAGGGCGAAGCGGCTGCCCAAGAGGTCGAGATGGCCGCGGCGCAGCTCGATCCGCCCGACCACGTCGGGCTCGGCGAGCGTGCCCCGGGCACGGACCCGGCCGAACCACTCCGACTCGAGGCCGCGGCCGCGCAGGAAGAGCCGCTGCTCGGCGTCGAGCCGCAGGTCGAGGCGGACGGGCAAGGGCGGGCCGGCGGCCGGCTCGGGGTACGGTCGGGCACCGTCGCCGACCTCCAGGACCGGGATGGTCGCCGGCACCGGGGGCGGCGGGTCGGGCAGGCGCAGCTCGGCCCGGTCGACCGCGAGACGCGCCACGAGCTCGATGCCGCCCGGGTCGCCCCGTGCCTCGGCGGTGCCGGACAGCGTCGCGGTGCCGAGCTCGGCGGCGAGCGCCTGGAACGCAGTGAGCTCGAGCGCGAGCCGGAGCCGGCCCGTGCCGAGGTCGAACTCGCCCGAGCCGGTGAGGCGGCCCTCGCGGCGGTCACGAGCCTCGAGCCGCTCGAGCACGAGCCGCCCGCCCTCGGCGTTGGCGACCGCCTCGATCGCCCGAAGCCGCAAGCCGCTCGCCGCATCGCTCGCCTCGCCGCCGGAGAGAAGGGCCCGGCCGGAAAGGCGCGGGGCCGCCGGCCGACCGGCGAGCGCGAGGTCGAGCTCGAGCGGTCCGGCGAATCGCTGACCGTCGAGCGGCAGAAGCGAAGTCAGGCGGGCGAGCTCGACCCGGCCTTCGAGGCGGCCGTCGAGCGGCCCGTCGATCAACGGCTCGAACCGACCGGCCTCGAGGTCGAGCAGCACCGGCAGCCGGGCCGAAAGCCGCAGCGGCTCCGGGCCGAGGCCCGCCGAGCGCGCCTCGACCACGAGCCGGCGGCCGGCCTCGAGGCTCGCCGTGGCGCGCAGCTCGGCGGCCGGCGCCCCTTTCCCGCCGAGGCCCGTGAGAGTGAGCTCGAGGCGGCCCTCGGGAGCGCGCGCGGCACCGCTCAAGCGGAGCGTGGCGCTGGCCGTCCCGGGCAGCGCCGGGAGGCCGAAGGGGGCCAGGTTGGCGAGCGGCAGTCGGTCGAGCGCGGCTTCGGCGCGGACCGTCGGGCCGCCGAGCCCGGCGCGGATCCGGGCGGTCGCCGGGCCGATCTCGAGGTCGAGGGTGCCGAGGTCGAGCACGCCCCTGTCGAGGGTGATCCGCGCCGGCTGGCGCAGCCGGATCGCCTGACCGGCGAGCGTCCCGGAAAGCTGCGCGAGCTCGAGCCGGCGGGGCTCGGCGAGGGCCGCGAGCCGGCCGCGGGCGGCGAGCGCGAGCTTCTGCCCGGCCTGGCTGCCCGTGGCCTCGAACCCGATGCCGAGGTCCGCGAGCGGGCCGTCGAGGGCGAGCTCGGCCGAATCCAACGCGAGCTCGCCGCTCCGCAGGCCCTGCAGAGCGACCTCGCCGCGCAGGCTGCCCCGGCCCAGCAGGTCGCGGCCCGCGAGGTCGAGGCGGGCGGTGGCCAGGCTGCCGAACGGCCCACCCAGGCGGCTCGCGGCGGCGGTGAGCGCGAGGTCCTGCCGGTCGCCCTCGGCGCTCGCGCGCAGATCGAGCTCGACCGCGCCCGCGAGGTCCTGGAGCGTGAGCGGGGCGAGCCGAGCGAGATCGGCCGCCCGACCGGAAAGGCGACCGGCCACGAGCCCCCGCTCGAGGTCGGCGCTCGCCCTGCCGTCGAGCGCGAGCTCGAGGCCGAGCCCGTCGAGGCGGAGCGCATCGAGCTCGACGTCTGGTACGTGGAGCACCGCTCGGCGCTGCTCGACCTGAAGATCCTGCTCCGCACGCCGCTCGCGCTGTTCCGGGGGACGTACAAGGGCGCCACCGGCGGCTGGCACGGCAATCCGCCCGGCGGTCAGGGCACGACGCCTTTGGACTCCAGCAGCGACCGGTAGAGCCGGTC
>JAILZQ010000192.1 GCA_023512415.1 Geminicoccaceae bacterium
AGCGGCCTACGAAGGATGATCGGCGGGTTGTCCGGCGCCGCCGCGCACCGACCGGGGGCGCGGACGTGTCGACGCGCGGGGCCTTTTCATCCGGTCTGCGCCGTTCATCGAGTCTGCGCCGGTCGGAACAGGATCGCCACCCCCGCGGCGGCCGCGGCCGGCACGAGGACCGCCCCGCCCTCTCCGCCGATCGCCGCGATCCCGGCCGCCTCGATGCAAGCGTGCGCCCGCCCCGGGTCCTCGACCGCGAAGACCAGGGCGGCGAGGCCGGGCTCGTCCGGATCGAGGCCGTCGACCGCACCGGAAAGCCGCTCGCGGAGCGCCTCGGGGGTGTGGAAGCTGATCGTGGCGGTGTCGGTACGGATTTCGAGCGTCGCCCCGCGGCACTGCACGCGCTCGCCGAACAGCCGCCGCCAGGGACCGACCAGGGCGTCGAGATCACGGGCCCAGCCCAGCACCTCGGCGAGCGCGCGGGCGCCGTTCGGCTGGTCCAGATAGTCGGGCCGCCAGACGAGCTCCCGGGTGTGGTGCCGGCAAAGGAAGCACCAGGCGCCGGGCAGGGCATCCTCGCGCATCCGGGCGACCGTGAAGCGGGCGTCGCGCGGGCCGTCGGCGAGCTCGACCGCACGGGCGAAATCGACCGCACCCCCCTCGCCCAGCCCGGCGGCCTCAAGCTCGGCCGCCGTGGCGTGGGCGTCGGCGGTCGCGAAGGCCAAGCCGTGCAAGCCGGGTCTCCGAGCGAGGCGCGCGCGCTGGGCCGCGTTCGCCGGGGTCGGGGCGACGATGCCCAGGAGCTCGACGTAGGTCCGCCGGTCCGGCATCACGACGGTCGCATTGGCGGTCCCCATGTGGGTCGAGTGGTAGCCCCGCGGCGTCGGGCGGAAACCGAGCGCGCGGAAGCGCTGCTCGGCCGCGTCGAGGTCCCCGGCCAGGATCACCGCGTGATCGAGGTGGCCCACGTTGCGCATCGTCGCGTTCCTTTCAGGCATCGTGCGCCGGCGCCGAGTCCGCGCACGGTGTCGGCAGCCGCGCGGCGACCGCCTGCCGGTCGATCTCGGCCGGGCCGGTCGCCGCCGGAACGTCCACGACGGTCGCGACCTCGGCGAGGGCGATCGTAGGCCGGACCGTCGGCGAGGCAATGGTGATGCGGCGCGGCCGCATCGGCGGCCCGATTTTTCTCGAGCGAGACCCTTTGCTCCCGCGCTCGTCCCTTCTCGTTCCGAGGAACCGAGGCGCGCGGCCCGTTCGTTGCGCCCCGGGCGAAGTGCGCTGGACGCTCGGGGGCTTGCCTCGGCCGGCGCGCGGTCGGACAAGCGGGCGGTCCTTCGCGAGCCCCTCCATGCCGCTCCTGCCCGCCACCTGCCGCCCGGAGACCGCTGCCCTCGCCCTCAATCCGCGGGTGCGCGCGAGCGCGAGCCCCGCCGCCCGCGCGATCCTCGACGAGGCCGGGTTCGAGGCGGCGCGCACGGCGATCCGCAGCTGGCCGGGCTCCAAGCCCACCCCGCTCCGGCGGCTCGACGGGCTCGCCCGGGTAGCGGGGCTGCGCGCCATCTTTCTCAAGGACGAGTCCGGCCGCTTCGGGCTCGGCAGCTTCAAGGCACTCGGCGGCGGCTTCGCCGTGGCGCGCGCGGTCGAAAGCCGCGGGCCCGGGATCACCGTGACCTGTGCGACCGACGGCAATCACGGCCGGGCGGTCGCCTGGGGTGCGGCGCGCGCCGGCTGTGGCTGCGTCATTTTCGTCCACGAGGGCGTGAGCGTGGGCCGCCGCCGGGCGATCGAGGCCTTCGGCGCCGAGGTCCGCGTGGTGTCCGGGACCTACGACGACGCGGTCCGCCGCTCGGCCGAGGTGGCGACGGCCGAGGGCTGGGTGCTGGTCTCGGACACCTCTTGGGAAGGCTACGAAGCGATCCCGCGCGACGTCATGCAAGGCTATGCGGTCATGGCCGAGGAGGCGCTCGACCAGCTCGCGGGCGTGCTGCCGACGCACGTCTTCCTGCAGGGGGGCGTGGGCGGCCTCGCCGCGGCGGTCGCCGCCCGGCTCGACCGGCGCTTCGGCCCCGAGCGGCCGCGGATCGTCGTGGTCGAGCCCGACCGGGCGGCCTGCCTCTTGGAATCCTGCCGTGCCGGCCGGCCGGTTGCGGTCGAGGACGATCTCGCCACGGTGATGGCCGGGCTCGCCTGCGGCGAGCCGTCGTTGCTCGCTTGGCGCGTGCTCGACGAGCTGGCCCACGCCTTCCTCGCGATCACCGACCACGCCGCGGTCGCCGTGATGCGGCTCCTGGCCGAGGGTGTGGGCGGCGACCCGCCGCTCGTGATCGGCGAATCGGGTGTGGCGGGGCTCGCCGGGGCGCTCGCCGCCGCCGGCTGCCCGGCGCTCGCCGAGCCCTTGGGCCTCGGCCCGGAAAGCCGGGTGCTCGTGATCGGCACGGAAGGTGCAACGGATGCGGAAGTGTGGCGCGCGATCGTCGGGCGGGCGCCCGAGGAGGTCGTCGCGCGCCGAGGAGGCGAGGCATGAGCCGCAGTGTGATCGTCGCCGCCGCGCAGCTCGGGCCGATCGCCCGCAACGAAAGCCGCGAGCGGGTGGTCCGCCGCCTCGTGGCGCTTTTGCGCGAGGCGCACGGGCGGGGCGCCCGGCTCGTGGTGTTCCCCGAACTCGCGCTCACGACCTTCTTCCCCCGCTGGTGGTTCGCCGACCCGGCCGAGCTCGACGCGTTCTTCGAGACCGAGATGCCGAGCCCCGCCACCCGGCCCTTGTTCGAGGTCGCAGCCGAGCTCGGCTGCGCCTTCCATCTGGGCTACGCCGAGCGCACGCCCGAAGGCCGCCGCTTCAACACCGCGATTCTGGTCGATCCCTCCGGGCGGATCGTGCTCAAGTACCGGAAGGTCCACCTGCCCGGGCACCGCGAGCACGAGCCCCGGAGGCCGTTCCAGCACCTCGAGAAGCGCTATTTCGAGCCGGGTGATCTGGGGTTTCCCACCGTCGAGGCGATGGGCGGCCGGATGGGCATCTTGATCTGCAACGACCGGCGCTGGCCGGAGGCTTGGCGGGTGCTCGGCCTCGCCGGCGTCGAGCTCGCCATGGTCGGCTACAACACCCCGCAGCACTACCCGCCCGTACCGCAACAGGACCATCTGCAGCACTTTCACAACCACCTCGTGCTGCAGGCCGGCGCGTACCAGAACGGCACCTGGGTCGTGGCGACCGCCAAGTGCGGTGTGGAGGAGGGCTGCCTGTTGATCGGCCAGAGCTGCATCGTGGCCCCCACGGGCGAGATCGTCGCCATGTGCGGCACGCTCGACGACGAGGTGGCGGTGGCGCGGGCCGACCTCGACCGCTGCCGAGAGATCAAGGAGCACATCTTCAACTTCGCGCTGCACCGCCGGCCGGAATGCTACGGACCGATCTGCACGAAGGGCTGAGCAGGCCCGAGCCGCCGGTCCCGGGGCCGGTCGACGCGAGCGCTGCACCTCGGTTGCAGCGCGCGCGAGGCTTCCTCGAGCTCGAGGTCGGGCTGCGCGAGGGCGCGAGTACGCTGCTCGTCCACCGCGAGAGCGGCTGTACCAAGGCGCGCTTTCCCCGCGTCGCCGACCGGCGGCCGTTCGAGGCCGTGCTGATCAACACGGCGGGCGGAATCGCCGGGGGCGATCGGCTCGAGCAGCGGCTGCGGGTGCGTGCGGGTGCCGGCCTGCTCGCCTCGGGCCAAGCGGCCGAGAAGGTCTACCGTTCGCTCGGGCCCCCGGCGCAGCTTTCGACCCGGCTCCAGGTCGAACCGGGCGGGACCCTCCTCTGGCTCCCGCAGGAGACGATCCTGTTCGACGGTGCGCGGCTCGACCGGAGCCTCGAGGTCGACGCGGCCGGCGACGCGCGGCTCCTTTTGGTCGAAGCGGTCGTGCTCGGACGCACCGCGCGCGGCGAGGAGGTGCGCTCCGGCCGGCTGCGCGATCGGCGCGTCGTCCGTTGCGACGGGTCGCTCCTGCTGGTCGATCCCCTGCGCCTCGAGGGCGCGATCGCCGAGCTCGCCCTTCGGCCGGCGCTCCTGGGGGGGGCGCGCGCCTTCGCCACGATCCTGGCCCTCGGTCCCGGGGTCGACCCGGCGCTGCTCGAGGCGCTGCGTGGTCGCCTCGCCGAGGGGCCGGCGCGCGCTGCGGCCGGGCTGCGCGGTGCGGTGCTGCTCGCCCGGCTGCTCGCACCCGACGGCTTCGTGCTGCGGCGGGCGGTCGGGGCGGCCCTGGGCGTGCTGTTGCCCGCCTTCGGCTGCGCGGGCGAATTGCCGCGCGTCTGGCGCTGCTGAACCCGGCTCAGCCGCGCCGGGCAGCCTCGTACTCGGCGCGGGTCGCATCGTCGGGCGGGTAGAGCCCGGGCAACGGGCGACCGCGGGCGACCTCCGCGATCACCCAACGCTCGAAGGCGTCCTGCTCGCGCGCGGCGGCGAGCAGCTCCGAGGCGAGTGCGGCCGGCAGGACGATCGCACCGTCCGCGTCGGCCACGACGAGATCACCCGGCAGCACCGCCGTCCCGCCGACCCCGATCGGCATGCCGTAGCCGGCGAAGAACAGGCTCACGAAGGCCGGCGGCGGGGCGAGGCCGGCGCACCAGATGGGAAAGCCCACCCGCTCGAGCCCGACCCGGTCGCGCATCACCCCGTCGCTCACGGCACCCGCGAGGCCCCGGATCCGCGCCCGGTCGGCCAGGATGTCGCCCAAGACGCCGCCGTCGCGGTCGCCCCGCGTCTCGATCACGAGGACCGAGCCGGGTGGTGCGGCCTCGATCGCCTCGACGAGCCCGCCCGGCCGGCCGATCGCTTCGGCCACGGGCAGATCCTCGCGTCCGGGCAGGAAGCGCAGCGTGAAGGCCGGGCCGGCGATCCGCTGGTCCGGACGCAGCGGCGCGGCGCCTCCGATCCGATGGCGGCGGATCCCGCGCTTGACGAGCTGGGTCGAAAGCGTGGCCGTGCCGATCCGGGCGAGCTCGTCGAGGGCAGCGCGGTCGAGGGTCATGGCGGCCTCCCTGCCTGTTTTTCGATCACGATGTGCCCTGCGCTCGGGCAGCCGCCCCGAAGCTCGTGCGTCCGTCCGCGATCCGGGGGCTGGCCGCGATTTTGCACCGTGCTATCCGGCTCGACGAGGGCCGCGTGCGAGGGGAGACCTCGGAGGGGGCATGCAGCTGAGCCCACGCGAGAAGGACAAGCTCTTGATCGCGCTCGCTGCCATGGTGGCGCGGCGGCGCCTCGAGCGGGGCGTGAAGCTCAACTACCCCGAGGCCGTGGCTCTGATCACCGACGCGGTCCTCGAAGGCGCGCGCGACGGGAAGTCGGTGGCCGAGCTCATGCAGGCCGGTGCGGAAGTGCTGAGCCGCGAGCAGGTGATGGAGGGGGTGGCCGAGATGATCCCCGAGGTCCAGGTCGAGGCGACCTTCCCGGACGGCACCAAGCTCGTCACCGTCCACCGGCCGATCCGCTGAGGAGGCGAGCCTTGATCCCGGGCGAGATCCGCACCCAGGACGGCGAGCTCGAGCTCAACGCCGACCGACCGACCGTCACCCTCGAGGTCGCCAACACCGGCGACCGTCCCGTCCAGGTCGGCTCGCACTACCACTTCTTCGAGGTCAACGCGGCCCTCGCCTTCGATCGCGAAAAGGCGCGCGGCATGCGGCTCGACATCCCGGCCGGCACGGCCGTGCGCTTCGAACCCGGCCAGCGCCGCGAGGTCCGTCTGGTGCCCTATTCCGGCGATCGGCGCGTGTACGGCTTCAACAAGAAGATCATGGGTCCGCTCGACCCGCCGGAGGCTTGAACCCATGCCGTACAGGATCGGCCGCGACGCTTACGCCGCGATGTTCGGCCCGACCGTGGGCGACAAGATCCGCTTGGCCGATACCGAGCTCTGGATCGAGGTCGAGCGCGACCACACGATCCCGGGCGAGGAGGTCAAGTTCGGCGGCGGCAAGGTGATCCGCGACGGCATGGGGCAGAGCCAGCGGGGCCGGAGCGAAGGTGCCGTCGATACGGTCATCACCAATGCCGTGATCCTCGACCATTGGGGTGTGGTGAAGGCCGACCTGGGCATCAAGGACGGCCGGATCGTCGGCATCGGCAAGGCCGGCAACCCGGACGTCCAGCCGGGTGTGGACATCGTCATCGGCCCCGGCACCGAGGCGATCGCCGGGGAAGGCCGGATCCTCACGGCCGGTGGGATCGACGCGCACATCCACTTCATCTGCCCGCAGATCTGCGAGGAGGCGCTGCATTCCGTCCTCACCAGCTTGTTCGGCG
>JAILZQ010000193.1 GCA_023512415.1 Geminicoccaceae bacterium
GCACTATACAGGTTCAGGCCGGACGGACGCTCCGATAAGCGGGGTTTCGCGCCAGCGGTTCTATTCGCGCGCGCCTGCCAAGCCGCAGATTCACACTCGATCGCGCGACTGTGCGGTCGAGCGGCCGCCCGTGTGCGGATAGCGTGGCGGCGCTGGAGATTGACTGGCTGGACGCGAGTCGGACCGGGACACGGAGATGACGAAGCTGATCCGCACGCACGCGCAGTTCGTGCAGCTCAGATCGCCGCGCGTTCGGCGCGGCGAGGGGCGTCTCGAGTTCGCCGTGCCCGGCTACACGCGCGAAGTGCGCAGACTCCAGCACCAAATCGATCGCGGCCTGCGCGCGTGTGCCTGGGCGGTGGTGTGTGGCTTCGCCTTGGCCGGGCTGCTCGGGCTCGCGGCCTTCGGAACGGAACCTGCCGCGCAGCCCACGGGCTCCTGCGGCCGCCCCCCGCGTTCCGGCAGGATCGCCCGCATGATAGGCTCCGCCCGTCGCCCCCGCTCGGAGCCGCCCTCTTGCCCCGCCTCCGCCCGCTCGCGATCCTCGCCCTCCTGGTTCCGCTCGCAGCCGCCGGGAGGCCGGCCACGAGCGGTGAGCTGCGCCTCGAGCGGGTCCTCCTCTCGAGCGCCGGGATGGTGCTCTTGGACCACGCGGCCGATGTGGGGCCGCGGGCCGAGCTCGAGCTCGTCGTCCCCCGCGCCCAGGCGGACGACCTCTTGAAGAGCCTCGTGGTCTACGATTCGAGCGGGAGCGCGCTTTCGGTCACGCTCTCGGGCGAGGCCCCGACCGCCGACCTGTTCCGCGACCTGCCGATCGCCGAGCGCGAGCTCGCCTCGCCGCAAGCGCTCCTCGCCGCACTCAGGGGCGTGCCGGTCGCGGTCGGCGGGCCCGAGGCGGTCGAGGGACGGGTGGTCGCGGTCGTCCCCGAGGAGCGCCGCGAGGGCGAGGCGCGGTTCGTCCGCCACCGCCTCACCCTCGCCACGGCCGAGGGCCTCCGCTCGGTCCTGCTCGAGGAGGCCCACGCGATCCGCGTCCTCGACCCCGCGCTAGAAGGCGTGCTCACGACCGCCCTCGAACGGCTCGCCGGGGCCCGCCAGCCGGCCGAGCGGCGGGTCGGCATCCACCTCGAGGGGCCGGGCGATCGGACGGTGCGGGTCGCCTGGCTCGCCGAGGCGCCGGTCTGGAAGATGTCCTACCGGGCGCTCCTCGCCGACAAGGAGGCGCGCCTGCAAGGCTGGGCGGTGGTCGACAACCGCTCGGGCCGCGACTGGCGAGAGGTCGAGCTCGTCCTCGTGGCGGGCGCGCCCGTGACGCTCCGCCAGGCGCTCTCGAAGCTCGTCTGGGCGGAGCGGCCGGAGGTGCCGGTCCCGCTGCCCGAGGGCATCCGCCCGCGGGTCGACGAAGGCGCGCTCGCGGCGGCGGCGTCCGCTCCGCCTCGCGCCCGCGCCCGAGCCGCGGATGCCCCGGCCGGTCAGGTCCTCTACGCCGCACCAGCCGAGACGTTCGCCGAGGTCGAGGCGGCCGAGACGGTCGAAGGGGCGAGCGCGACCGTCTTCCGCCTGCCGGGCAAGGTCTCGGTGCCCGATCGCGGCACCGCCCTCCTTCCGGTCCTCGACCGGGCCCTGCCGGTCGAGCGGATCGTCCTCGTCCAGGGCGATCGGACGCCGCTGCGGCCCTTGGCCGCCGTGCGCGTCGCGAACGACGGGACGGGCACCCTGCCGGCCGGCATCCTCACCGTCTTCGCCCTCGCCGCGGGCGGCCGGGCCGAGTTCCTGGGCGATGCCGAGCTCGCCCGCCTGCCCCCGGGCGAGACCCGCCTCGTCCCCTACGCCCTCGACGCCCGGGTGAAGCTCCTCGTCGGACCCGGGCGCGAGGATCGGATCACGAGCGCCAAGATCGCCGATGGGGTGCTCACCCTCGAGCGGGTCGAGCGGCAGGTGACCCGCTATCGGCTCGAGGCCCCGCCGGGCGAGGGCCGCACCCTCGTCCTCGAGCACCCGAAGGCCCCGGGCTTCCGCCTCGCGAGTCCGCCGGCCACGGCCGAGGCCGAGCGGTTCTGGCGGCTCGAGCGGGCGATCCCGGTGGGTGCCACGCTCGAGCTCGAGATCGTCCTCGAGCGGCCGGAGCTCGAGCGCCTCGAGCTCCTCGACCTCGATTCGGAGCGGCTCGCCGCGTTCTTCGCCGGCCGCGAGGTCCCCGAGCCCCTGCGCCGGGCGATGGCCGAGATCGCAAGGCTCAAGGGCACGCTCGCCGAGGCCGAGGCCGAGCGCGAGCGGCTCGAGGAGGAGCGGGCGGCCCTCGTGGCCGAGCAGGAGCGGCTGCGCGCCAATCTCGCAGCCGTGCCGGCCGGCAGCGACCTCGCCCGCCGCTATCTGGCGAGCCTTTCGCGGGCCGAGGACCGGCTGGACGCGCTCGCGGCCGAGCTCGCCACCGCCCGCGCCGCGCTCGCCCGGGCCGAAGCCGCGCTCCGTGCGCATCTGCGCGACCTCGTGCTCTAGGACGGGTGGCGGGCCCTCGGGCGGCCCGCCGCCGGTGCACGCCCGGGCGTGAGCCGGGATACGAGCCTTGCCCGGCCGGGGCGGCGATGCGACAGTGTCGGGTCGGTGCGTCGGGGCTTCGTCACCCCTGGTGGTGAACGTTCGCGGTTCCGGGCACCTGGAGCGCGAGCGGGGGCTTCCATGGTGCGAGAGCGATGGGCACGGATCGCGGCGGTGGCGGGCCTCGCGCTCGGGCTCGGCGGGGCGAGCCGGGCGGAGCTGCGGATCGAACTCCACGACGGCCGGGTGTTCGTCCTGCCGTTCGAGCGGCACGAGGTCCGGCGGATGGAATTCGACGGGGTCGAGGTCGACCCGGATTCGGACGCGCCGGCCGTCCGCCTCGACCGCGGCGGCGCGGGCGAGGCCGAGGCCGAGCGCGATCCGGTGCTGGCCGCGACCGAGCCGGCCGAGGCCAAGCGGCCGCGCGGGCGGATCCTCAGGGTCGGCCCCGGCCAGCCCTTCGCGCTGCCGAGCGAGGCGGCGGCCGCCGCACAGGACGGCGACACGATCGAGATCTCGGCCGGCACCTATCGGGACGTGGCGATCTGGCGGGCCTCGCGGCTCACGATCCGCGGGGTGGGCGGCCGGCCGCGGATCGACGCGGGCGGCGGCGGGGCGGCCGGCAAGGCCACCTGGGTGATCGCCGGGCGGCGGGTGGTGGTCGAGAACGTCGAGCTCACCGGCTCCAGGGTCCCCGACAAGAACGGCGCCGGGATCCGCGCCGAGGGCGGCGACCTCACGCTCCGCGAGGTGCTGATCCACGGCAACGAGATCGGCATCCTCTCGGCCCTCGACTTCAAGGGCGAACTGCGGATCGAGCGCTCGGAGTTCCACTCCAACATCGTGCCGGACTGGGAGGCGGCGGGCGTTCCGCCCGGCCACAACATCTACATCGGCGAGGCCCGGCCGTTCGTCTTGATCGGCAGCTGGATCCACGGCGCGGTCGACGGCCACAACGTCAAGAGCCGGGCGAGCGAGAACCGGATCCTCTACAACCGGATCGAGGACGATCCCGGCAAGGCCTCCTCCTACCTCGTCGACATCGCCGAAGGCGCGCCCACCCTGCTCCTCGGCAACCTGTTGATCGAGCGGGCCGAGAGCCCGAACCGGGTGATCCTCTCGATCGCTTCCGAGAAGAACGCGCCCTCGGCCCCGACGGTGATCGCCTACAATACCATCGTCCGGCCGACGGCCGAGACGGTGGCGGTCGCCAATCGCGGCTCGGGCCCGGTGCGGCTGATCAACAACCTCATCGTCGGTCCGGGGCGGATCGCCCAGGGTGGCGTGTCGGTCGAGAGCGGGCTCGAGGGCCAGCGCTTTCCCTTCGTCGACCCGGGCCGCGGCGACTTCCGGCCGGCGCCGGGCTCGCCCGCGATCGACGCGGCGCTCCCCGCCCGACCCTGGCGCAAGCTGCGGCTCGAACCGGCCTGGCAGTATCGTCATCCGCTGGGCCTCGTGCCGCGCACGCCCGCGGGCCGCGGTTACGACGCCGGTGCCTTCGAAGCCGGCGGCTAGCCGGACCATCCGGGCGGCCCATCGGCGCCGGGCCGGCTCGGCTTCCACACCCGGCGAGCCAGCGCCAGCATGTTGCCGCCCAGGATCTTGGCGACGTCCGCTTCGGGCCAGCCGCGCGCCAAGAGCCCCTCGGTGATCTCGGGGAGCTGTTCGGGGGCAGCGATCCGGATCCCACCGAGACCCGCCCCGTAGCCCTCGCGGCGCGGCCACCAATGATCGCGGTCGAGCCCCGGCGGCTCGTCGTCGAGCCCGTTCGCGGGGTAGCTGTAGTCGATCCCGAGGCCGACGTGATCGGGGCCGATCCGCTCGACCAGCCAGTCGATCGCATCGAGGATCGCGGGCGTGCCGGCCTTGGGATCGGTCAGGAACCGGCCCACCCCGTTGACGCAGACGACCCCGCCGGTCGCCGCGCAGGCCTCGATCTGCTCGAGCGTGGCGTTGCGCCTGTCGTCCTTGATCGCCCGCGGGTTGGCGTGGCTGAAGATCACGGGGCCGAGGCCCATCGCCATGATCTCGAGGCTCGAGCGGTGGCCGGTGTGCGAGACGTCCATGAACATGCCGGCGGCGTGGACCGCGCGGACGATCTTGCGGCCGAGCGGGCTCAATGGCACGTCCTCGTCGTAACAGCCGCCCGCCACCTCGTTGTTGCGGTTGTAGGCCAAGTGGATCTGCCGCACGCCGAGATCGTAGAAGAGCTGGACCATCTCCGGCCGGCCGCAGAGCGGGAGGGCACCCTCGAGGTCGAAGGCGACGGCGAGCTTGCCCTCGACCTTGGCGCGCTCGACATCGGCTGCCGTCTCGGCCGCGACGAAGAGCTCCGGCCGGGCGCGCAACTGGGCGCGGAAGGACGCGAGGACGGTCAGGACCTGCGGCAAGGGGTTCATGTCCATGCCGACATTGACCGAGACGAAGGTGGCACCGGCGGCGTGGTGGCGGCGCAGGACACCGAGGTCGGCGTCGGGATGGAGCGGCAGGCAGGCGTGCGCGTCCCAAACCACGGCGCGGCCGTGCAACTGCCGTGCGCGCTCGGCGAAATCGGACATGGGCGGTTCCCGCGGCGGTCCCGGGCGGAAGGCTAGAGGCTCGCGGCCCCGGGGCAAGGGGCGGGCCGCGAAAGGACAGATAACCTAGACGAGGCTCCGAGTCCAGATCACCGCGGCCGCCCCGCCGATCGCGGCCTCCTCCTCACTCGCCCGTCGGCGGGTGGCCGTTCGAGGCCCAGCGTCGGGTCGGGACCGCACCGCGGTCGAAGAGACCGACCTCGGTTCCCCAGGCGTCCCAGCCGGGCCGCGTGCTGCGCGCGAAGAGTTCCAGATAGGGCCCCTCGCAGAGCCGCTCGATCCGCTCGTAGACCTCGTCGGGCTTGCGGCTGTGCTCGCGACGCGGGGAGACGACGAGCTTGGCGACGTCGGCCGCCTTGCGCTTGGGGTTGCCGCGGGTCGCCAAGAGACAAGGCTCCGGGTTGGCCCGGGTCCAAAAGCCGAGCCCGGTGAAGAAGCCGGCCCCGCTCCGGTTCTGCTTGACCCAGTAGAAGCCCACGGTCTTGTAGGTGAAACCCCAGGCGCGGATCACTTCGAACGCTCTTTCGAGCAGCGGATCGGTCGCCCAGAGCAAGAGGACGGCATCCTCGGCCGCCCACTCGCCGACCGGCAGGTTCTTGAGATCGGCCAGGCTCAGGCAATCGTAATACGCCTCGGGGCTCCGGCCCTTGCCCTTCGCCGAGTAGGTGGCGAAGGTCCAAGGCGGATCGGCGTAGATCAGGCGGTAGTGTTTCCGGGCGGGGACGGCGGTGGAGGAGCTCGGCATCGCATCCGTGCCCGGTCCGGTCGGCGGTGGCGGGCGCCTCACGTCACCCAGGCGACCCGCAGGAGGTTGGTGGCGCCGGGAGTGCCGAAGGGCAAGCCCGCGGTGATCACGATCGAGCTGCCGGGCGAGGCGAAGCCTTCGGCGCGGGCGAAGTGGCGGGCTTTTTGGACCATCTCGTCGAGGTCGCGGGCGTCCTCGGTGAAGACCGGGTGGATGCCCCAGGCGATCGTGAGCTTGCGGGCCGTCGGCATGCGGGTGATCAGGCCCAGGATCGGATGGTCGGGACGCTCGCGCGCGGCCCTGAGCGCGGTCGCCCCCGAGGTCGTGTAGGTCACGATGCAGGCGCAGTTGAGGGTGTGCGCCACCTGCGCCGCGGCCTGCGTGATCG
>JAILZQ010000009.1 GCA_023512415.1 Geminicoccaceae bacterium
GAGTAGGCCGGTCCCGGCGAGCGCGCGACCCGAGCCGTCGTCGGGTGAGCGCGCACCTGCCCTTCGGCCCGCCCGGCGGGCGCCGGGCGCCGTTGGCTGTGGCGCCGCGATCAGCCCCGGGACCACGCCGCCTGTCCGAGCGCGTATCGCGCCCCGATCATGCCGGTGCCTCGCAGGAGTTCCTCGATCTCCGGCTCGTCCCGAGCGCTCGCCCAGCCGAGCGCGTAAGCCCAGAGCGCGGCGGGCAGGAGCCGCACCGCCCTTTCGACGAGTTCGAGCCGCAACCGCGTGGTGACGGCGAGGCAGCGCAGCTCGTGGCGGCGGGCGAAGGTCGTGAGCGGCTCGAGCTCGGCCGGATCGCGGACGGGTCGGTCGGTCCACTTCACCTCGACGGCCCAGCGGGGCCGCTGCAGCGCCGGTTCGAGCGCCACGAGGTCGACCTCCAGGTCTTCGGTGCCGCGTTTGAAGCGGGCGTAGCGCATGTCGCGTCGTTCCTGCCGGTGCAAGAGCTGGGCGGCGACACCACTTTCCACGAGCGCGCCGAGCCGTTCCTCGCCCGCCCGCAGTGGCGCGAAGAGGGCGGCGCGCATCGCCGGGTTCACGAGATGAACCTTGAAGCTCCGTTCGCGTACGAAATCGCGCGCGTTCTCGTCGACCCGCCGGAGGCGATAGATCAAAAAGGCGGCCTCGAGATATTCGAGGTAGCGCTTGATCGTGGGCTTCGCGATTCCGGACCCCGAGGACAAGGCTTCGAGACTCGCTTCTTGCCCCGTGTTGTAAGCGAGCACGGTGAACAGACGGTTGAGCTCGCCGACGTCGCTGATCCCGTAGAGGAGCGGAAGGTCGCGCAACAACACCTTGTCGACGATGTCGCGGCCGAGGAAGCGTTGCAGGCCGCGCCGCACTTCCTCGTCGAGGACGGCTTCGGGATAGCCGCCGAAATTCAAGTAATCGAGAAAGGCGGCATCGAGCCGAGCGATGTCCCGACAGCGGAAACCCGGAACGTCGCCGTCCGTGGCGACGTCCACCACCTCGTCACCTCGAAAATCCAGAAATTCGGCAAAGGTCAGAGGTGGTAGCTCGACGTCGGTGAACCGGCCGTCGCCGCTCTCGTCGCTCGCCCGTTTGAGGGCGGCTGCTGCCGATCCGCTGACGACGAAACGGGTTTTCGGGAAGCGGTCGACCAGATCCTTGAGGTGACGCTCCCAGTCGCGGAGATATTGAACCTCGTCGAACACGACGAGCCGCGGGCCGTGCGGATCGTGCGGACAGGCCCTTTCGAAGAGCTGGAGGATCCGCTCGGGCGTGAGGCCCGCATAGGTGGGTGTATCGAGTGCGGCGTAGAGGATCGCCGGGAAGCGTTCGAGATGATCGCCCACGAGCTGCTGCAAGAGGGTCGTCTTGCCGACGCGTCGGGCACCGAGCAGCACGACCGCGCGCCGCACCCCGCTCCCGATCAGGTCGAAGAGCCTCCGCGCGAAGGCGCGCCGCGGCCAGGAGAAAGGCGGCCCTTCGCAGGAGAAACCGGGCTCCCACCACGGGTTGTCCGCCCGCAAGCGGGCCAGAACGTCGTCCTCGGCGATACCGAACATGCCCGATCCGATAATGAAAGAGCGCTTTCATTATTTTTCAGAAAGCCGAAAAGTCAAGCCGTTTCAAAATGTTGTGTTCGACCCGAAGGAAGCGGTGTCGAGCAGGTCCGTCGCGAGGCCGCACGCGGCGGCGAGGATCGGCCACACTCGCCGATGCGCTCCACCCCGTTCCTTCATCCCTCACTCCCGCCGCAGCGCCTCGATCGGGTCGAGGCGGGCGGCGCGGCGGGCGGGGAGGAAGCCGAACAGGATCCCGATCGCCGCGGAGAAGGCGAAGGCACCCGCGATCACGGTCGGGTCGATGCGCAGCGGCACGGCAAGGGCCTCGGTCGTGCCCCAGGCGACCAGCAGCCCCACGAGCACCCCGATCGCCCCGCCCACCGCCGAGAGCACCACGGCCTCGACCAGGAATTGCGCCATCACCTGGCCCTCGAGGGCGCCGATCGCGAGGCGGATGCCGATCTCGCGGGTCCGCTCGGTCACCGAGACGAGCATGATGTTCATGATACCGATGCCACCCACGATCAGGCTCACCGCGGCCACGAAGCCGAGCACGGCGGTGAGCGCCCCGCTCGTCATCTGCACGGTGCGGACGAGCTCGCGCATGTCGCGCACCGAGAAATCGTCCTCCTCGCCCGGGCCGATCTTGCGCCGCTCGCGCAACAGCCGCTCGAGGTCGGCCTGGACGCGGGCGGTGTCGACCCCGTCCTTCGCCGCCACGTAGATCCGCGGGATCTCGGTGTTGCCGGAGAGCCGGCGCTGGAAGGCGCGCAACGGCATCACGACCGTGTCGTCGAGGTCGGTGCCGAAGCTCGACTGCCCCTTGGACTCGAGCACCCCCACGACCTCGCACGGCACCTTCTTGACCCGGATGGTCTTGCCGAGCGGGTCGCCCGCGCCGAACAGCGCCTCCTTGACGGTCGTGCCGAGGATGCACACGGCGCGGCCGGCGCGGATCTCGCCCACGGTGAAGAACCGCCCGGCATCCAGCGCCCAATCCTGCACCCTGAAGAGCGCGTCGTCGGAGCCGGTCACGGTCGTGATCCGGCTGTTGCCGGCGAAGAGCACGGTGGCCGGGAGCTGGGCCACCGGCGCCACCGCCTCGATCCCGCCCACCTCCTCGCGGATCGCCTGGACGTCGCGGTCGGCGAAGGGCTTGGCTGCCACGCTCGCGCGGCCCGGGCCGATCTGCCCCGGCAGGATGAACAGCACGTTGGTGCCGAGCCGGGCCAGATCGGCGGTCACGCGCGCCTGGGTGCCGCGGCCGATCGTGACCATGGCGATCACCGCGGCCACCCCGATCACGATGCCGAGCACGGTCAAGAACGAGCGCAGGGCGTTGCGGCGGATCGCCCGGAGCGCGAGCCGCAGCGCCTCGGCCAGCATCAGTGACCCCGCCGCTCGTCGGCCACGATCCGGCCATCCCTGAAGCGGACCTCGCGCCGGGCGTAGGCGGCGATGTCCGGCTCGTGGGTGACCATGACGATCGTGAGGCCGGCGCGGTTGAGCTCGACCAAAAGGCCCATGATCTCATGGCTCGTCCGGCTGTCGAGATTGCCCGTGGGCTCGTCGGCCAAGAGGAGCGCGGGTTCGCAGACGAGGGCCCGGGCGATCGCCACCCGCTGCTGCTGACCGCCCGAGAGCTCGGAGACCGAATGGTGGGCCCGATCGGCGAGGCCCACCCGGGCGAGCGCCTCGCGCGCCCGCGCCCGCCGCTCGCTCCCGGGCATGCCCCGGTAGACGAGCGGCAGTTCGACGTTCTCCTGGGCGCTCGTGCGCGGCAGGAGGTTGAACCCCTGGAAGACGAAGCCCAGGAAGTGGCGGCGCACGAGCGCCAGGACCTCGCGCCCGGCCGCCTCGAGCGGCCTGCCGGCGAAGCGGTAGCTGCCCGAGCTGGGCCGGTCGAGGCAGCCCAAGATGTTCATCGCGGTCGACTTGCCGGAGCCCGAAGCCCCGGTGATCGCGACGAACTCGCCCGCCTCGACCGCGAGGTCGACCCGGTCGAGCGCGCGGACCGCTGCCGGGCCCGAGCCGTAGACCTTGCTCGCCGCCGCGAGCTCGACCAGCGGGCGGCCGGCGACGCCGCCTTTCATCCCTGTCCCCGCGGCAGGACCGCGTCGGTCACCACCCGCATCCCGGGCTCGAGGCCCCTCTCGACGACCGTCTCGCGGCCGTCGGTCGGGCCGATCGTGACCCGCACGGGCTCGGGCCGCTCGCCCGTGAGCACCCAGAGCGTGCGCACCGGGCCCGTCTCCTCGGGCCGGCTCGCCTGGCGGAAGCGCGGCATCATCGGCATCAAGGCGCGCAGCAGCCCCGGCTTTTCGGCCGAATCCTCGGCCGGTGGCGTGAAGCGCAGCGCGGCGTTGGGCACGAGCACCGCGTTCTCGACCGTCTGCACGGCGATCTCGGCATTGGCCGTCATGCCCGGCCGCAGCAGGAGCTCGCGGTTCTCGACGTCCAAGATCGCCTTGTAGGTCACCACCCCTGCCTGGATCTCGGAAGCGAAGCGGACGTCGCGGATGGTGGCCGGGAACTTGCGGTCGGGCCAGGCGTCGACCGTGAAGGTCGCGGGCTGGCCGGGGCGGACCTGGCCCACGTCCGCCTCGTCGACGTCGACCTGGACCTCCATTTGCGTGAGGTCCTCCGCGATCGTGAAGAGCCGCGGGGCCTGGAGTGTGGCCGCCACGGTCTGGCCCGGGTCGACGTTGCGGTGCAGGACCACCCCGTCGATCGGCGCGGTGATCGAGGCCTTGTCGAGATCGACCTCGGCGAGCCGCAGCTCGGCTTCGGCGACCGCGACGTCGGCTCGGGCGCTTTCGAGTGCGGCCTTGGCCCGCTCGTGTGCGGCTTGGGCGAGGTCGAGGTCGGAGGGTGCCGCCACCCGGCGGGCGACGAGCTCGCGCTTGCGCTCGAGATCGCGTGCTTTCTCCGCGAGGGTCGCCTCGGCCTCGACCACCTTGGCCCGGGCCGCCTGGAGCCGCGCCCGGGCACTCGCGAGGCGCGCTTCGAGCCGCGACGTGTCGAGCCGGGCGAGGACCTGGCCCTTGCTCACGCGGCTGTTGAAGTCGACGAAGACCTCGCGGACGATGCCGGAAAGCTCGCTCGAGACCTCGACGAGCCGGCGGGGTTGGACGGTGCCGGTGGCGGTGACGAGCACCGTCAAGGCGCCCGTCCGCGCCGGGACCGTGACCCAGCGGATCCCGCCGTCGGCCGGCCGGGCGAGCCACCAAGCCGCGGCGGCGGCCAGCCCCAGCGCGAGCAGACCCGAGAGGACCCGCCAGAGCCAGCGTCGCCGTTGCAGCCGGGCGAGGGCCCGGTCGCCCAGGACCGCCTCGATCCGTTCCTCGAGCCCCTCGGCCGTCGCGACCGCCATCGACGCCTCTCGCCCGCAGGGTCGTCGGTTCCGACCCGGCGACCGCCCGCGTCCCGTCCTTGAACAGCTTCTGAAGTAGGCTCTCGAGCCGGTGCCGTCGACCGGCGCGTTGCCGCGGCAGCGCCGGCATCGGCGGAGGGTCCTTCAGGAATAACAAAGGCCGCGTCGTCCGACGCGGCCTCCACTCGCCGGGGTGCGCGATCGGCGCGCGGCTCAGAGCGAGCGCTTGAAGAGATCGAGCCAAGTGGGGTTCATCGCCACCTGGTGCAGGACCTCGAGCGAGCGCTGTGCCGGTTCGGCGAAGCTCACCCGGTGCACGAGCGCCTTGCCGTTCGGGACGTCGACCGTGACCGTGAAGATGTTCTGCTTGCCGGCGAGATAAGCCGCGATCGCTCGATCCTCCGAGGCTGCCCTCTCGGCGAACTTCGGAACCCACACGCGAAGGTGCAGGAACAGGGCTCCCCCGTAATTCGCGTCGGCGAGCGCGCGGAGCGACGCCTTGGTGAGGGCGTAGTTCTCTTCGGCCGGAACTTGGCCACCGAAGATCAGCGCGACCGCGTCGCGATCCTTGAACGCGTCGACCGCGGCTGCGGCCTCTTCGGGCTTGGCGAGTGCGGCCACCGCGAAGGCGTCCTGGGCCTTGCTGGTCGCGACGACCTGGGCGCCGATCGCACCCACGAGGCTGGCGCAGATGCTCGAAGGATTGGTCAGCACGCCCACGCGCTCGGCCCGGACGATGCCGGTGAGGACCTGCCCCATCGCGGCACCCGTGTAGCCGCGCAGCGCGAACTGCTCGCCGAGGGTGAGCGGTCGGGCCGGTGCCTCGGTGGCGGCGGCGAGGACGAGCGCGCCTGCCATGG
Organism: Geminicoccaceae bacterium; assembly: GCA_023512415.1. GTDB lineage: Bacteria > Pseudomonadota > Alphaproteobacteria > Geminicoccales > Geminicoccaceae > JANXAZ01. The sequence continues at coordinate 5,826 of JAILZQ010000009.1, forward strand.
CCAGGCTGCGGAGCTGGTTCGGAAGGTGCATCCCGTGTCTCCCGTGTGACGGTGGTGTGCCCGAGCGACCGGCGTTCCCGCCGGAACATCGGCAATCTCATATATAAGAGGATGGTGACTTGCCGAGGACAACGCCCCGAGCTGCGACCGCCGGTCGCGCGGGCGACGACGGTCTCGACCGGCCTCCAGCGGCATGGCCCGCACCCGCGGTCGAACCAGGGGAGGTGGGTCCGCGAGCGAAGGCGCGCCCGGCACGGCTTTCGCTAGCCGGTGCGCGACGGCGGCCGCGGAACCCGCTCGGCGGAACGATTCGCGGCGAGTGGCTCGATCCGATCGTCCGAATCAGCTGTGCCGCGAGCGCCCGGGCATGGCTCGGAGCACGGGCTCGCCCGCGAGCAGCGTGGCTTCGACGGTGGGCGGATCGGGGTCGGCACGGACCAGGAGGAGATCGGCCGTGGCACCCGGGACGATCCGGCCGAGCTCGGGTCGCCCGAGGAGATCGGCCGGGTGGCGGGTGGCGAGCGCCACCGCCTCGGGCAGGCCCACGAGACCCTCGCGCGCCGCCCGTAGCACGGCCGGCAGCAGCGTCTGCGGCGCGTAGTCGGAGCAGAGGCAGCGGGCGAGCCCCGTTGCGATCGCCGCCCGGGCGGCGAGCCCTCCCGACTGCGAGCCGCCGCGATAGAGGTTGGGGGCGCCCACGATCACGGAAAGGCCGTGCGCCGCGGCCGCGCGGGCGGCGTCGAGGTGGATCGGGAATTCGCTCGCGCGCACGCCGAGCGCGGCCAGGGCCACCACCCGCTCCAGACCATCGTCGTCGTGGCTCGCGAGGAGGACGCCTCGGGCGCGGGCGCGGCGAGCCAGCGCTTCGACCCGGGCCAGGGCGGCCGCGGCCTCGCTGCGCTTGGCCTCGACCCGGCGGGCGACCTCCTCGGCCGCAGTGCCGTAGGTGCGCGCGAGATAGACGGCGTAGGCCGCCAGATCGCGGAATTGGCCCTGGCCCGGTGTGTGGTCCATGAAGCTCAGGACCGCAGCTCCGCGCTCCAGGAGTTCGGCGACGACCGGTGCCGCCACGGGGTCGGTGATCTCGTAGCGCAGATGGAGGCGGTGGCGGACGAGGGGCGGTCCGGCGGGCTCGAGCACCGCCAGGGCCAAGGCGCGGGCCCGCTCCGGTTCGCGCAAGCCGAGCTCGCCGGAAGCGAACGCGATCGCGTGACACACGGTGGTGACGCCGGCGCAGGCGTAGCGTCGATCGGCTTGAACGAGGGCGAAGTGGGGCGGGAGGAACACCCCGGGCCTGGGCTCCGCCTCCTTCTCGAGGGCATCGCCGTGCAGGTCGACGAAGCCCGGCAGCACGAGTCGACCGCTGGCATCGAAATCCCGCTGTCCGGGCGGCAGACGGTCGGCGATGTCGACGATACGGCCGTCCTCGATGGCGAGATCGGCGTCGGCGACCCGATCGGCGAGCACGAGGCGGCCGCCGCGCAGCGTGGTCGTGGCGCGCCCGCGCATCAGGCGGCCTCCGCGGTTCCGCGCACCTCGACCACGCGATCGGCCGATCGTTCGATCGCTTCCGGATCGTGGAAGATCGCGAGGATGCCGGCGCCGCGCGCCCTGGCGGCCACGATCTGCGCGAAGACCCTTTCCCGGGATGCCGGATCGAGGCTGGCCGTGGGTTCGTCGAGGAGCAGGAGTCGGGGCTCGGCGGCGAAGGCCCGCGCGAGGTTGACCCGTTGCCGCTCGCCGCCCGAGAACGTCGCGGGCGGCAAATCGACGAGCCTTTCGGGCAAGCCCGAGGCCCTGAGGGCCGAACGCGCCCGTTCTTCCGCGAGCGCGCGAGGCAGCCCCTGGCGGCGCAGCGGCCGGGCCACGACCTCGAGCGCCGAAAGCCGGGGCAAGGCGTGCAGGAACTGCGTGACGAACGCGAGCTCACGCACCCGGAGGGCCACGATTTCCGGTTCCGGCAAGGTGGCCAGATCGAGGATGCGCTCGTCCGCCGGCCGATAGCGGATCGCCCCCGCGTCGGGTCGGTAGGTGCGCCAAATGCATTTGAGGACACTCGATTTGCCGGCGCCCGACGGCCCCAGCAGAGCGACGATTTCGCCGGCGCGTACGGTGAAGGAAAGGCCGCGGAGCGCGACGACACGTCGGCCACGGGCGTGGATCGTGAACGTCTTTTCGAGGCCCGTGACCTCGAGCAGAGGCGGATCACCACTCACAGCGCCGCACTCACGAGTTCTTGGGTGTAGGGATGGTGGGGGTCTTCGAGGATCTGGTCGGTGAGCCCCGCTTCGACGACCGCACCGTGCCGCATCACCAAGGTGCGGCTGGCCAGATGCCGAACCACACCCAGATCGTGGGTGACCACGAGCATCGAAACCGCGAGCTGTTCTTGCAGTTCGAGCACGAGGTCGAGGATCCGGGCCTGGACCGAGAGATCGAGTCCGGTCGTGATTTCGTCCAAGAGCAGGAGCGGCGGTTCGGTCGCCAGGGCCTTGGCGATTTGGACACGTTGTTGCATGCCACCCGAGAACCGCTTCGGCGGCTCGTCCATGCGTGTCGCGGGCACACCCGTCCGCTCCAACAGCTCGCGCGCGCGACTGCGCAAGAAGGCGTAGCGCACGCGTTCCGAAGCGATCAGCCGTTCGGCGATGTTGCCGCCGGCCGAGATCGACAGATTGAGGCCGAGCATCGGGTTCTGGTAGACCACGCCGAGGCGCGTGTCGCGGAAGGCCCGCTGGCGGGCCGCATCGAGGGCGAAGAGGTCGATCACGCGATCGGTTTCGTGGAAGACGGCCCGTCCGGCCGTCGGCGGCTCTTCGAAGCAGAGCAGGCGCACGAGGGTCGATTTCCCGGAGCCGGATTCGCCGATCACGCCCACGACTTCGCCCCGGTTCAACGTCAAGTTCACGCGGTTGAGTGCCACGACCGCGCCGCAGAGGGGGCAGCGGTTGGTCCCGTGGTCGGGACCCGTGGTTTCGAGGCATCGCGGGCAGCCTTGGCCGTGGATGCGGGTGAGACCGGACACTTCGAGGAGCGGGCTCACCGGTCCGATCTCCCGAGGGCGAGCATCTCGTCGCAGTAGGCGGTGTCGGAGCACTGGAAGACGCGCCGGCCGGCCGCATCGAAGAACTCGTCCAGAAAGCTCGTCGTCGAGCCGCAGCGGGCGCAAGCTCGTCTACGGCCGGTGGCCGGGTTGGTGAAGTCCTCGACGCGGAACGGAACATCCTCGAAGGTCAAGGGCTCGGCATCGGTGTTCGGCGGAACCGCGTAGATTTTCTTCTCACGTCCGGCGGCGAAAAGATAGAGGCAGGCCGCCCGGTGCAACTTCGGTACGTCGAACCGCGGGATCGGTGACGGGTCGATCACGTAATGACCGGCGATCCGCGTCGGATAACGGTGTGAGAGCGTGATTTCGGAAAAGGTCACCATGTCTTCGTAGAGTTTGACCCACAGCTTGGCATAGTCGGCGCGGCCGTGCATGAGGCGACGCTTCGCTTCGTTCGGCTCGACCACGACGAGGGGATCCGGATAGGGAACCTGAAGCACGAGGATCTGGTCCGCGCGCAGCGGGACCTCCGGGATCCGGTGGCGGGTCTGGATGAGCGTAGCCTCTTGCGTGCGCCGGGTTTCGCGGACCCCCGGGCAGGTCGAGAGGAAGAAGCGCCGCAGATTGGCGGCGTTCACGCTGTCGTCCGAGCCCTGGTCGATGACTTTGACGACCTCCTCGGGTCCGATCAGCGCGAGCGTCACTTGCAGTGCACCGGTCCCGAACCCGCGCGCGATCGGCAGCTCGCGCGAGGCGTAGGGAACTTGGTGGCCGGGAATACAGACCGCCTTGAAGATCGCCCGACGGAGTTCGCGTTTGGCGTCCTCGTCGAGATAGCCGAAACCGTGGCCGACGACGGGGGTGCTCGGGTTCACGTTCGAAGCTCCACTCCGGCTTTGCTCCGAGCTGCGCGCAGCCGGTCGAGGTCCGACTGGAACGTCACGTAATGCGGCATCTTGTAGTGGATGCAGAAACCTTGGGATTCGATGCCGTCGACGTGCAGCAGGACGAAATCGGGGTCTTCCGAGGGGTTTTTCGGGCCGCCGGCGGCTGCGGCCGCACTCATCGCCCGGTCGAGCACCGCCATGGCGATCGCCTTGACTTCGTTGTGACCGAGGCAGGCGCCGTAGCCCACCGTGAACCGCGGCGGGCCGTCGTCCTCGCCGGTGAACATCGCGACGATCTCGCATTCGGTGACGAGCACCTCGCCGACCTCGATCGGCTCGCCGGTCACGGGGTGCGGGAGCTCGACCGGGAGGTAGCCCACCCGCAGCTCGCCCACGGTCGGATGGATGTCGCCGTAGCCGCGCATGTTGGAGTAGGCGAGTGCCAAGAGCCCGCCGGTTTCTCCGCGCGCCATGATCGCGAGAGCCGCCGAGCGGGGAACGGGAAAAACCAGCGGCTCGCGTGTGATGTCGAAGGCTCGTTCCGCCCTCGGCTCGAGGGGCGGGACCAGTCCCTCCGCGCGGAGCCGGTCGAGGATCTTGGGGGCGGTCGATGCGGGCACCGCATTCGGTCGCTCGGCGAGCCATCCGGCAAGGATCCGCTCGAGCGCTCCGTCCTCCTCGTCGAGGAGCTCGAAGCGGAACAGCCGGTGCAGATAATCGGGGGTGGCGCCGAGCATCTGGCCACCCGGCACGTCTTTGAACGCCGCGGAGATCCGCCGGACGAGCCGCATCCGCTCGGTATCGAGAGGGGCGGTCTCGCCGAGCCGGGGCCGGGTCGAGCGATAGGCCCGCAAATAGAGTGCCGCCTCGAGAGGGTCGCCGAGCGCCTGCTTGACGGCCAGCGAGACCAGGCGCGGGTCGGCGAGCCCGCCCTCGGACATCACCCGGCCGTGGAGGAAATGCAGCTGATGCTCGATCTGCTTCGGGTCGAGGGGCGGCCCGCCCCCCGCTGCGCGCAGGAGCTCCAGCGCGCGGGCAGCTTCGGCGATCGCCTCGGCTCCGCCCTTGACCGCGACGTAGCTCATCGGTGTTCCTCGATCCGGGTGGTGCGCGGGAGCACGGCAACCCGCTCCCGATCGGCGAGCACGACATCGACACCGCGCGGGAAGAACGCGCACCAGCCGCACCGCGCGGTGAGCCAAGACGGATCGAGACCCGCCACGGCCAAGCTTCGGGACCCTTCGATTCCGGGGCCGGAAAGGTGGAGCGATCGACCGCAGCCGACGCCTTCGACCCGCAGCACGAGCGTCGCGCCGCGTTCCGGTTCTTCGAGCGTACCGAGGGCCGGGACGAAGCCGGCCGGGACGGGCCGCCGACCGTCGCGCAAAAGCCAAGCCGCGCGGTCGGGCTCCTCGGATCGGGCGGGCAAGAAGGCCCGGTCGCGCGTGCCGAGGAGGCCGTCGGGGTCGGCGAAGCTCACCGCCCGGTCCACGAACACGGAGAGAACGACCAGCCAAGCCGGCGCACCGGCTGCGAGCCCGGAGAGCTCGGCAACCGTACCGGGTCGCGCCGTAGCGTCGAGCAGCCTCCGGAACACCCGTTGCCGGCAGGCCGGGGAAAAGACCGCGGGAACCTCGATCAAGCTTCCTCTCCCGCGAACTCCGAAAAGGCTCGGAAGTCGACCCGGGTTCGCGCGAGGAGCGTGGTCCGTCGTTCCTCGATCTCGGCCGCTCGTCGAGCGCCTGCCTGTAAAAGCGCGACCGCGTCCTCCCATCCGGGGAGGGCGTGCGCGAGCGCGGCGTCGAGCAAGGCGACGGCGCGTGCCAGGTCCAGATCCTCGTTCTGCACGATCGCACCACCCTCGCCGATCCGACCGTCCGCCGTGCTCACCCGCAAGGCGACGCGAGCGGCCGGCATCTCGCCGAGATGGAACGGTACACCACCGACGCCGTCACGGACCGCGATCAACACCAACCCCGATTCCGGGGGGGCGAGCGGTTCGATCCGGACACGGGCGGCGATGGCCTTCGCGGTCGCCGAAACCGCCTCGCGATCGACCAAGGAGAACAATCGGCTCCAGCTCGAACGAGCCGGTAAATCCGAGAGCGGCTGGTCGGTGCGAGAGGTGGTCACAGGAGCCTCGCGCGCAGTCGTGCGGAAAGCTGGTCGAGCAAGAAAACCGTCACGAAGATAACGACTAAAATCGTGCCCACATGATCGTATTCGAAAAGATCGTAGCGCCCTTTGAGTTCTTGGCCGATCCCGCCGGCGCCGACCAAACCCACCACCGTGGCCATCCGAACGTTGCGATCGAGGATGTAGAGAGTATAAGCGACGTAAGACGGTGCGACTTGCGGTAGCACGGCCGACCGCAACACGCGCAATTTCGAGGCGCCGAGCGCCAGCAACGCCTCCTGCGGTTTTTTGTCCGCTGCCTCGATGTCTTCGGCGTAGAACTTACCGAGGAAACCGGCCGCGTGCAGGCCGAGCGCCAGGATCCCGGCGATCGGGCCGAAGCCGAAGGCCAAGACGAGGAACAAGGCCGAGACGAGTTCGGGGATCGCCCGCAGGAAGCTCACCAAGCCTCGAGCGGCCAGATAGACCGAGCGATGGGGCGTGTAATTGGCGGCGGCCAGGATCGCGAGTGGGGCACTCAGGAGCACCGAGAGGATCGTCGCCCAGAGCGCGATCTCGAGTGTCTCCAGCATTTTCCCGAGGACACGCAGGAGGTAGCCAAAGGGTTCGACGAGGTACTCCTTGGTTTCGACGATCGGGACGAGTTGCAACGTTTGGCGGTCGAGCTCGTAGCGGGTCGTCTCGACCCGCTCGATCCGGGCGAGCCAAGGAAGATTCTCGCGGTCGATCTCCGAAAGTCGGGCGAGCTCACGCCGCTCTTCGACGGCGATCGGGAACAAGCTCTGGATCATGCGACCGAGGCCGCGGCCGACCTGGCTCTCCTCGGCGAGGCCGAGCTGGGCGAGGATGGCCTCACCGGTGAGCGCGGTGAACCGATCGAGCTCGACCCGTTGGCCGGAGAGGATCAAGCAGAAGCCCACCACCAGGACCGCGAGCGCCGTCCGCCAGTCGTAAGGCGGGTCGAGCCGGGCGGCCGTGTCGCGGAACCGGGGTCGGATGGCGCGGATCACGGCTCAGGCCGCGAGCTCGAGGCGGTCGGTCGGGAAACCATGGCCGTAGATCCGGGCGAGAGCGGCGTCGTCGAGGCGTTCGGGTGGCCCGTCGAAAACGATCCGGCCGGCCCGCAGGCCCAGGATCCGGTCGGCGAAGCGCACGGCGAGCTCGGGCTGGTGCAGGCTGCACAGCACGGTCGCGCTCCGCTCGCGGGCCGCTTCGCGGAGCAGCGACAAGATGTCCTGCGCCGTGGTCGGGTCGAGGCTCGCCACGGGCTCGTCCGCGAGCAGCAGATCGGGATCGCACAAGAACGCCCGGGCGATGCCGACGCGCTGCTGCTGACCACCCGACAGCTCGCCGACCCGGCGGTGCAGGTGTTGCGGTTCGAGCCCGACGCGGAGCACCAGCGCCACGGCTTTGTTCCGCAGAGGTTCCGGGAACCAGTGCAAGAGCGCCCGCCACGCGGGGACCTGTGCGATGGCTCCGGTGAGGACGTTGATCCCCACCGGAGCCCGCTCGACCAGGTTGAAGTGTTGGTGGACCATGGCGACACGGCGCCGGATCTCCGGCAGGGTACGGGGGCTCGAGCGCCGGCCGATGACCTCGATCGTTCCGGCGTCCGGTGCCACGAGGCCGTTGACGCAGCGCAGCAGCGTCGACTTGCCGGAGCCCGAGGGGCCGAGCAGCACGCAGAACTGGCCGCGCGGTACGGCGAAGCTCACACCGTCGAGCGCCTTGGTGCCGTCCGGGAAGGTCTTCCTGACATCGTGGAAGGCCAACACCACCCGCTCGCCGACGGTCGCCTGGTCCACCGGGGAGGTCATTGGCTGGCCGCGGCCTTCTCGAGGATCGCCCGGCGCACCTCACCGCTCACTTTCGCGAGGGTGACGAGCGCCGGCTTCATCATGTCCTCGTCGATCGAGCTGTCGTAGCGGTCCACCTTCTTACCGCCGTAGCCGCGGATCTGCTCCGGGTTGACGCCGGGCATCGTGTGCACCGAACCGAACGCCGCTTTGAGCTTCGCCTTGACTTCGGCGGGGAGCTTCGTGCTCATCGCGATCGGCGGGTTCGGGATCGGGTCGGACTTGGCGAGCACCCTGAACTTGCCCGGCTCCAGGACCTTCTGGTTGACCGCCTTCTCGAAGCTGTCGAAGGACGCCGCGGCCGCGTCGACCCTGCCCTCGGCGAGCGCCTTCAAGCTGTTGGCGTGGCTGCCGGTCATCCGGATGGCGGCCAGGTCCTTGGCCGGGTCGAGACCGGCGGCGAGCAACATCGCCACCGGGTAGACGAAGCTCGAGGTCGAATTGGCGTCGCCGAAGGCCACGGTCTTGCCCTCGAGGTCGGCGAGCGAGCGAACCGGTGAGTCCGCCGGGACGAAAATGCCGGAGTAATAGACGGCTTGACCGTGATGGACGTCGACGGCCAGGAGCTCGGCGCAACCCCGCTCGCGGGCGGGCAAATAGCTCGCCGGGCCGAACCAAGCGATCTCGGTCACGCCGGCGCAGATCGCCTCGACCACGGCACCGTAGGTCTGGCCCACTTTGATGTCGAAGTGCAGCCCGGTGGCCTTGGTCACGGCGTCGAAGAGCGGCTTGAAATCCGCCTTGGTGCCGTCCTCGGTGCCGCCGTCGGCCGGCACGAGGGTCGCGCGGAACGGTCGCGCCGGGCTGCCGTCCGGGATCTGTTGGGCCGCGAGCGGCGCGGCTAAGATGACTGCCGCGGTCGCGGCGGCGAGTACGCTCGGAAGCTTCATGGGACGATGTCTCCGGGTTGGTCTCGTTCGCTCGGGGGGAGCGGTGCCGCGACCGCGCCCGCTCCGGGCACGGCCGCAACGTCTCCGGTCGGGCGGGGGTAAGCCTCGACCAGGAGCTCGATCCGGTCACCGCGGAAGCGGGTGACCGAGTATTCGACGGGCCGACCGGTCCGCGCGCAGACGTTCACACCCTTGACACGCAGGATCGGCCGGGTTGCGGGCTGGCGCAGGAGCCGCGCGTCCTCGGGCTCGGGCAAGCGTGCCGTGACGAGGCTCGTCCGTCGCTCGAGGACGAGACCGCAGCGTTCGGCCAGGAAGGCGTGCAGCGAGCCGCCGCGATAGGTCCCGAGGACGACATCGGCTTCGGGCGGCGCGACGAAGTGGGTGATCAGACAGAGCGGCAAGTCCTTGGCGAAGCGTAGTGTCACGAGCCGGGCGAGCGGTGTGCCGGCGGCGAGTTCCAAGCGTCGGGCGACGCCGCCCTCGGCGGGCACCGCGGCGGCCGCCACGAGCACGCTCCGGCCTTCGAGGCCGGCCTCTTCGAGCCGCAAGGTGAACCGCGTCGTCCGGTCGATCGCGTAGACGAGATCCGGGCCGAGCACGCGCACGCCGCGGCCGTGTTCCCGGCGGACCAGCCCCTCGGCGACGAGCTCGTCGATCGCGCGACGAAGGGTCAGCCGGCTGACGCCGAAGGCGGCGGCGAGCTCCGCCTCGGCCGGCAAGAAGTCGTCCGGCTCGTAGCGCTCGGCGATCTCGCGCCGCAGCCGCTCGGCGATCGCCGGCCACAGCGCCGGCCCGGTGCTCCGTTCGACGGTCGTGAGGCCCATGTCCCCTCCACTCGTCGAGATGTCTAGACGAGTTGGATGACGGCCGCGTGACGGCGGGGCGGTGGAAGTGTGACAGGCGGCCTATCTTGGCACCTTGATATGGCTGCGGTATCCCACCGCGTGTTTCGATTGAGCTCCCGGAAAAGCCATGGCGCGCAGCGACCTTCTCGTCTCGCTCGTCCGTGCCGCCGTGGCGGGGGATCGGGCCCGGGCGCGGTCGACGGCCGAGGCGATCGCCGCCGACGAGCGGGCCAAGAACCACCACCTGCTGGCGGAAAGGCTGCAGCAGGCTCTCTCTTCCCTCTCGGTAGGGGTGCCCGGCACAGGGGCAGGCGTGACGGGGCCAGCGGGTCGCGAGGCGATCCTGGAAATCTCGCCGCGTATTCGGCTCGACGATCTCCTGCTTTCTCTGCCGGCACGCGAAGCCGCACGCCAGCTCGTCGAAGAGCACGCGCGCGCCGACGTGCTCAGGGCTCACGGGCTCGAGCCTCGGCATCGGGTGCTGCTCTCGGGCCCGCCGGGCAACGGTAAGACCTCGTTCGCCGAGGCGATCGCCGAAGCCCTGGCTCTGCCGCTGTTCCTCGTTCGCTACGACGTGCTCGTGGGCAGTTACCTGGGTGAGACCAACGCCCGGCTGCGCCGGCTTTTCGACTACGTTCGCACGACGCCATGCGTGCTGCTCTTCGACGAGTTCGACGCTCTCGGTAAAGAACGCGGCGACATCCATGAAACCGGCGAGATCAAGCGAGTTGTCTCGTTCCTTCTGATGCAGATCGACCAGCTACCGAGCTGGACGATCGTCATGGCGGCAACCAATCATGCCGAACTCCTCGACCGTGCCGTCTGGCGGCGCTTTCAATACCGCCTCTCCTTTCCTGCACCGAGTGAACGGGAGGTCGCCGCGTTCCTCGACCGTATCATGAGCGCTTGGCCGAGGAAGCCGAAAGTCCCCGCGGCGCGGATCGCGGAGAGGCTCGGCGCGTTGAGTTACGCCGAGGCCAAGGACTTCTGCTTGGACGTGCGCCGACGCGAGATCCTGGGACTGGGCGAGATCAGCGTGGACGAGGCGCTCCAGGCGGAGCTTCGGACCTGGGAGAGCCGGGTCCGATCGGAGATCCGAGATGGTGGAGGCAAGGGCGTTCCCACCGCTTCGCGTCGAGCCGGGGGAACCACGCGGGCGTGAGCTGGGACAACCCCGCCGCATCCCGGGCCCGAGCAGACGTGGCCCCGCGGAGCAGGAGGCGAGCTTCGGGCCGAAATTCGCGCGGCTCACGGAGGTTCTCGGACGGGATCCGTCCGGGGTCGAGCTTCGCGCCGACCCCAGCAGTCTCGCGCCGGAACGTTTGCTCGTCATGAAAGTCGGGGGCGCGATCGAGCGCTTCGTCGACGCGGTACGAAAGGTGCCGGGCCTCGAGCTCGTCGATGCCGAGGAGCTCGATCGCGACAAGCTCGACATGAGCCCGGTCGTCTACCTCCTGTTCCCCGACGTACGAGCTTTGAAACAGCTCGCTTCGCTCTGGGAGCGGTGGCGAAAGGGGCAGGTGCTCGACCGGGGCTTCGCTCCGTGGAAGGAAGTGTTCGCGCTCCTGCGGGATCTTCGGCCTTGGGGTCCACAGGACCGCTTAACCGCGCGTGACCGGATGGCGATCGAACAAATGATCGCGGAGTCTCATGCCGATCACCTCGTCCGTCTGGAACTCGAACTCGTCTTTCGCCCGAAGTCCGACGCTTCCGACGCGAAGGCTTCGATCAAAACACTGGTCCAGAATGCCGAGGGCCGTGTCCTCGACGAAGCACGCCTCGACGCGATCGCGTACGAAGCCCTCCTGATCGAACTGCCCGTGCGATCGGTCAAGGAGATCCTCGATCACGAGCACGTTCGCAGCACGCTCGCCTGGGCCGATGCGATCATGCACATTCGCCCGCAGGCCGAGGTCGACGTGGTGGCGCCAGGGCCCGATGTGGAGGAAGGGGCGCCGCACGAGCCGCCCGAGCCGCGCCCGGAGCCGATCTTGGCGCTGCTCGACGGTGTTCCCGTAGCGAAGCACCCGCGCATCGCTCGTCATCTGATCGTCGAAGACCTTTTCGACCTCGAGTCCCGAGTTCCGGTCGCGGAGCGAAAGCACGGCACCGCCATGGCATCGCTCATCGTGTGGGGTGATTTGAACCGCACCGAGTCCGCGCTGCCTCGGAAGATCGTCCACATTCCCGTTCTCGGTCCCAACGACAGGGCGCCCGACGACCAACTTTTCGTCGACCTCTTTTATCGAGCCATCAAACATGTGGTGAGTTCGACCGAATTGAAGGATATGTTAATACTCAACATATCCTTGGGAAATATCAATGACATTTTTCAAGGACTCCTGTCGCCCTGGGCTCGCCTCGTCGATGCCTTAGCCTATGAGCATGGCTTGTTGTTCGTCATCAGCGCTGGCAATCATTCTGAAAAGTTCCCGTTGTGCAAGTGTGCGAACTCGCAGGACTTCGAAAGCAAACCACTACCCGAGAAGTGCAAACTCGTACTCCGATCCATCGACTGCCGGAAAGCCGAGCGACGACTGCTCTCGCCGGCAGAGTCGATCAACGGGCTGACCGTGGGCGCGGCGAACGTGAGCGAAGGTCCGCCGATGCATGGCGCAGGTCGCAATTCGTTCGACCCCTACCCCGACTACGAGATGGCCAACCCGTCGAGTGCGCTGGGCCCCGGGTTCGCGAACGCCGTCAAGCCGGACGTTCTCCTGCCGGGTGGGCGCGAACGGCTGCGATACCAAGGGAGCAATCCGGTGCTCGAAGTGAAGCCGACACCCGCCTCCAAGTTCACGGGATTGAAAGTGGCTGCGCCCGAGGCTGCGATGCCGGGCCAGGACCTCGGTTACGCTGTTGGTACGAGCGCCGCGGCCGCCCTCGCCTCGCGGACTGCCCATCGAATTCACGACGTGCTCGAAGAAGCCTACGGGCACGGTTTTGTGGAACTGCCGAAACGGCAGCGGGCAGTGTTGCTGAAAGCATTTCTCGTCCACGCGGCATCTTGGCCTCCCTCAGGCGCCCGTCTCATCGGAGAGACCATTGGTCCCACCGGCAACTCCCAACACGTGCGCCGGAAGGATAATATCCGGCGCTACCTGGGTTACGGCTCGGTCGACACCGAACGGGCGATCCGGTGCGCCACCGACAGGGCGACGTTCTGGGCCGTGGGCGACATCGCACGGGAGCAGGCAGTCCCGGTCAGCGTGCCCGTACCCGCACTGATCGGCGGGAAGGCGCAGGCGCATGAAGTCCGGGTCACCCTGGCATGGCTCGCTCCGGTGAAACCCCGCACGCTGCGATATCGAGGGGTCCGTCTTAAGCTACAGGAGCCGGAACGGCTGAGAACGCTCGGTGTAAAATCTGAGCATAGCCAACCGGGCCAGAACCAAGCAGCTCGGGGAACCGTCATCCATCGACGTTGGTCGGGGCATCGCGCGGCGACAGTGACGAGCGACGACCAGATGGAGCTTCTGATCCAACGGGAACCGGACCCTCTCGACATCGAATCCGGATCGGTCCCGTTCGCACTCGTGCTGACTATCGAAATGCCCGGCGTACAGGGGATCTACGAAGAAGTACGAAACCGCCTCGGGCTCGCGCTTCAGGTCCGAGCGTGACGCGCACGACGCCCGGTGCCCCGGGCCGACCCGATCACTTGTCCGTCCCCCTGGGCCCGTAGACTTTGAACTTCTCCACCACCCGGGCGATCTCGTCGTCGGGGAGGAGCACCGGTGTGCCCACCTGGAGCGCGATCGCGGTCTGCCGGGCCAAGACCTCGACCTCCTGGGCGAGCCAGAGCGCGCGTTCGAGCGTGGGGCCGGTGGCGATCACCCCGTGGTTGGCCAAGAGACAAGCCCAGCGCCCCTCGAGGGCGACGAGCGCGGCGTCCGAGAGTTCCTGGGTGCCGAAGGTGGCGTAGTCGGCCACCCGGATCGTGGCCCCGCCGGAAGCGGCGATCATGTAGTGGGCGGCGACGAGCTCCTTGCGGCAGATCGCGAAGGCGGTCGCGTAGGGGCTGTGGGTGTGGACGACCGCGCCCACCTCCGGCCGGCTGCGCAAGATGTCGAAATGGAACCGCCACTCGCTCGACGGCACGTTGCCGCCGCGCGCCCTGAAGCTGCTTCCGTCGCCCGCGAGCTCGACGGCGACGACGTCCTCGGGCTCCATCCGCTCGTAGGGAACCCCGGACGGCGTGATCAGCATCCGCTCGCCGAAGCGCACACTGACATTGCCCGACGTTCCCTGGACGAGCCCCGCCTCGACGAGCCAGCGGCACGCCTCGACGATCGCCGCTCTTGCTGCCTTTTCCCCCGCCTTCCGTGGCATCGAGCCTCCATCGACCGAGCGTTCCGAGAGCTGCAAGCGAGCCCCGCGGAAAGGGGAACACCGGGGCTACCCCGTCCGCGCCGTTCGGCTCGGCCCGGTCTGGAGCTTGCGCTTCGGCCACGACATCGGCAACGAGACCACCGGGGGTGGCACGAGCCGATCCCGTCGTCACCGGGGGGAGCGGCGCACCGTTCCCGGTGCTCGGATCGGCACTCGCGGCGGTGCCGCGCCGGGCTCGGCTCCGGTGCCGGCGAGATCCTGGTCGGAGGACAACCGTGCGAGTCAACCTCGTCAACCCCAACACCACCCTCTCGATGACCGAGAAGATCGCGGCGGCCGCCCGCGCGGTCGCGGCACCCGGCACCGAGATCCGCGCCGTCTCGCCCGCCATGGGCCCGGTCTCGATCGAAGGCGCCTACGACGAAGCCTTCTGCGTGCCGGGGCTGCTCGAGGAGATCGCGAAGGCCGAGGAACTGGGCTTCGACGGCCACATCGTCGCCTGCTTCGACGATCCGGGGCTCGATGCCGCCCGCCAGCTCGCGCGAGCCCCGGTCGTGGGCATCGCCGAAGCGGCCATGCACCTGGCCACGCTCGTGGCGGGCAGCTTCACGATCGTGACGACGCTTTCGCGGGCCGTTCCGACCATCGAGCAGCTCACGCGCAAATACGGCTTCGTGCACCATTGCCGGAAGGTCCGCGCGGCCGAGTTCCCGGTGCTCGCGCTGGAAGAGCCCGGCTCCCGCGCCCGCGACCTCCTGCGCGCGGAGATCGCCCGGGCGATCGCCGAAGACCGTTGCGAGGCGATCATCCTCGGTTGTGCGGGCATGGCCGATCTCGCCCGGGACCTCGCCGCGGAATTCGGCCTGCCGGTGATCGACGGCGTGGCAGCGGCCATCAAGCTCGTCGAAGCGGTGGTGGGGCTGGGCCTCCGCACTTCCAAGATCGGCGCCTTCGCGCCCCCGCTGCCCAAGCCCTACACCGGCGCCTTCGCCCGCTTCGCGCCGCGCTGAGCGGTCAGCCACCCGCGAGCCGGCTTTCGATCACGATCTCGCCAGTGAGTGTGCGGTGTACCGGGCAGCGCTCGGCGATCTCGAGCAGTCGCTGCCGGATCGCCCCGTCGAGCGGGCCCTCGATCTCGATCACCCTCTCGAACCGGTCGATCCTGCCGGTCCTGGTCGTGCATTCCGCGCAGTCCTGGGCGTGGATCTTGGCGTGCCGCACCGCACAGCGGATCGTGCCCACCTCGAGGCCTTTGTGCTTCGCGTACATGCGGAGCGTCATGACGGTGCAGGCGGCGAGCGCTGCGGCCAGGAGTTCGTAAGGGTTCGGTCCGGTGTCGCTGCCGCCCGCCTCGACCGGCTCGTCGGCCGCCAGCCGGTGCCGGCCCGCCAGGATCTCGAGGGCGTAGGCCCCGGCCCCGGTCTCGCTCGCGATCACCGTGCCGTGGGGCGGATGGATCCGGACCGTGGCGGCTGGCTGCATTCCGTGGCTCCCGAAGCCGGCCGAACACCTTCCCCGAGCCGGCGTGGCCAAAGCCGGCGACCGTTGTGGCTCAGGTCACCTCGTCTGGTGCGCGCCGGCAAGTAGCGTCGTCGCCGAGTTCTTTTCGCACGCCCCCGACTTGCGGAGCCGATCGACCGCTTCCCAGTGCACCGCACCTTGGCCGAACAGGATCGGTCATGGCATCCCCGAGCGCCGTGTCGATCGTCCAGCGGCCGAGGCGGTAGGTTCAAACCGCGCTCGGCCGGAGTGGGCGAGAGGCGCCGTCTTCCGGGTCGCCACCCTCCCCGTAGGCGCTCCCCGGTCCCCACCCCGATCTCGATCCTCAACCAGGACCGAAACGTTCGCGAACGGGACCCGGACTGCGACGAGCTGGCCGAGCCGCGCCCTCTCGAGCCAGGCGAGAGCGCGGAGAGATCGCCGGAAAGGGTCGCCACGGGCGGCTCCGATCGCGTTCCAACCCCCCCTTTGCCTCGAGCTTGCTCGCAGCAGGAGATGCCCCGTTAGGCGCTCCGACTCCCGCCGAGACCGCGTCCTCGCGGCGAGCGACTTGCGGGTCATTTCGCGCTGTGATTGTAAGTCCGACACGGCCGGCGCGGGGAGGCTGTCATGGCCAGAGCGAGCGGGACCGGTGGTCGTCGTGTATCCGGCTCGGGCGAGGATCGATCCGAGCCCGGCGGCCTCGCCGAAGCCCCGGGCGCGTTCGTTGCCGCGCCAGCCGCCGCCGGTGGGCGCCGAACCCTTTCGCCGGCGGCCCGCGAGCTGATCGTCCGCCACGAGAGCGGGGCCGAGACTATTACGAGAAGGTCCTCGAGAGCCGGCCACACTGGCCGGGCTATTCTTCGGGCCTGACGATCGGGTTCGGCTTCGATCTCGGCTACCACAGCCGCGCCGACCTCGACCGGGCCTGGCGGCCGCATCTCGGGCCGACCGCCACCGATCGCCTCGCGGCGGCTCTGGGGCTGCGCGCGGTCGAGCCCGACCGCCGTATGAAGGTGGCGCGCTTGAAGGCGCTCGTCCGCGCGTTCGCCGACATCCGGATACCTTGGGAGACGGCCGAAGCGGTCTTCGATGCCGAGACCGCCCCGGCGGAAGTCGCTCGGACGGAACGCGCCCTTCCCCACACCGACGAGCTGCCGGACGACTGCTTCGGTGCGCTGGTTTCGTTGGTCTTCAACCGCGGCGCTGGCGGCTTCGACAATCCGGCACCGCGCTTCACGGAAATGCGCGAGATCAAGACGTGCATGGTGGAGCGGGCATTCGACCGCGTCCCGCAGCTGCTCCGCGACATGAAGCGGCTGTGGCCCGAGAGCCCCGGCCTGCAAGCGCGGCGGGAGGAAGAAGCGGCACTCTTCGAGCGTGGCCTCGCGGCCGCAGCGGCACCGACCGTCCGCGCGGCGCGTGCCGCCACAACGGCGATCCCCGCCGCGCCGCTCCCGGTGCTGGACGTCGCTCCCGATCGCGTGGACTTGCGTGATCTTCCCTACCGCCCCCCGCTCGTGCCGCTGCCCGAGCAATGGCCACTGCCGGAGGCCGTCGTGCGACACTTCGAAGCCTACCGTGCCGACGGGATGATCCTCGATCAGGGACGGGAGGGGGCCTGCACGGGGTACGGGCTCGCCGCTTGCATCAACTATCTCTTCTGGCGCCGTTGGGTGGCGGCCGGTCGTCCGGCCGAGCGACGTCCCGTGCGGGTCAGCCCGAAGATGCTCTACGAGCTCGCCCGGCTCTACGACGAGTGGCCGGGGGAGCAGTACGAGGGCTCGTCCTGCCGCGGCGCGATGAAGGGTTGGCACAAGCACGGTGTCTGTGCCGAGACGCTCTGGCCGAAAGACGGTCGGCCGGATCCCGGCTGGGCGGAGGATGCGGCGGAGCGGCCGCTCGGTGCCTACTATCGCATCGACCGCAGCGCCATCGGCGATCTCCAGGCGGCGATCCACGAGGTCGGTGCCGTCTACGTCTCGGCCATGGTGCACGCCGGCTGGCGGCTCGGTCGCGAGCCCGAACTCGCGCGCATCCCCTGGGCGCGGCAGCGCCTCGAGGGCGGTCACGCCTTCGCACTCGTCGGCTACGAGCGACGCGGCTTCATCGTCCAGAACTCCTGGGGCGAGGGTTGGGGCTATCGCGGCTTCGCGATCCTCGGCTACGACGATTGGCTGGCGAACGGGATGGATGCCTGGGTCGCCGTGACCGGCGCGCCGATCGCCCGACCCGGGGCCATCGGGCTGGCACCGGCCGCGATCGGCCGATCGTTGCAAGCCCGCGCGGGGCTCGCCGGTCGCCGGCCGGCCCTCGACGATCCGAGGTGGGACGAGGCCCGGGCCCGTCGGCACACGCTCGTGCTCGGCAACGACGGCCGGCCCCTGCGCCGGCAGCCCGACGCGACGAGCGCCGCCGACGAGGTCGAGCTCCTGTGCCATCGCTTACCGGCCGCTGGCCTCGCGGAGCTCGGGGGCGGCAAGCTCGTCCTCTACGCCCACGGTGGGCTCAACAGCGAGGAGGCGGCGGTCCGCCGCGCCCAGGTCCTGGGGCCGGTCCTGCTCCGCAACGGGATCTGGCCTGTCTTCCTCGCCTGGCGCTCCGGGGTCGGCGAGACCTTGTTCGCCGAGATCGAGGACCTCGGTCGCCAGGTCCTCGAGGGGCTCGGGCTGCGCACGGGCAAGACCCCGCTCGAGCGGTTCAGGGAAACGCTGGCCGAGATCCGCGACCGCTCGATCGAATGGCTGGCGGCCAACGGCATACCTCGCGCCCTCTGGTCGGAGATGAAGGAGAACGGAGCGGCGGCCTCGGAACCGGGCGGCGGTCTCGGACTCGCCGCCGAGGCGCTCGCGAGGCTGCGCGATTCGGTCCGTGATCTCGAGCTGCATCTGGCGGGGCACTCGGCCGGATCGATCCTGCTCGGCCGCTTCTGTTCGCCGCTCGCCGATCGGGGGCTCCGGATCGCGAGCCTGCATCTGCTCGCACCGGCCTGCACGATGGACTTCGCCGCCCGCACCTTCGGTTCGGCCCTCGGCCGCGGCCGGCGCGCCGTCCTCGATCGCCGCCGGGTCGCGATCCGGGTGCTGAGCGACCGGAACGAGCGTCGCGACCATGTCGGGCCCTACGGCAAGTCGCTCTTGTATCTCGTGAGCCGCGCGCTCGAGCGGCGTCGTCGGGCGCCGCTCCTCGGCCTGGAGGTCGCCTGGGATCCGAGCGCCGCACCCGAACGGGAGCCGGTCGACCTCGACGATCCCGGCCGGCTGCGTTGGCTCGAGCTCTGGGCGGACGGCCCACCACCCGAGGTGCTCCGCGAGCCGCAGGTCAGTACCGGGCCCACCTCGATCCCGGCGGGTCACGGCGCCTTCGACAACAGTGTCGAGGTCGTCAACGCGATCCTGCGCACGATCCTCGGCGAAGAGCCCAAGGTGCCGGCGAGCGATCTAACGGGTTTCTGAGGCCTCTTCGCGAGCCAGGGCACGGGCCCGCTCGCGCAGCTCGAACTTTTGGATCTTACCCGTCGAGGTCTTGGGCAACGGCCCGAAGACGACCGTCTTCGGCGCCTTGTAGTGCGCGAGGTGCTCGCGGCACCAGCGGATGATCTCGGCGGCGTCGACCGGGGCCGCGTCGGGTTTCAACGTCACGAAGGCGCAGGGGGTCTCGCCCCAGAACGGATCGGGCTTGGCGACGACCGCGGCTTCCATCACGGCCGGGTGCCGGTAGAGCACCTCTTCGACCTCGAGCGAGCTGATGTTCTCCCCACCGCTGATGATGATGTCTTTCGATCGGTCCTTGATCTCGACGTAGCCGTCGGGGTGGAGCACCGCGAGATCGCCCGTGTGGTACCAGCCGCCGCGGAACGCCTCCTCGGTGGCGGTGGGATTTTTGAGATAGCCCTTCATGACCGTGTTGCCGCGCAAGAGCAGCTCGCCCATGGTCCGGGCGTCCGCCGGCACGGGCTCGAGGGTTTCGGGGTCGGCGACCCGCAGTTCCGCCATGGTCGGGTAGCGGACGCCCTGACGGGCGATCAGCGCCGCTCGCTGCCGGAGCTCGAGCGCGTCCCACGCCGGCTGTTCGACGCACACCGTGGCCGGGCCGTAAACCTCGGTGAGGCCGTAGAGATGGACGACGTGGAAGCCCATGGCGTCCATCGCCTCGATGACCGCCGAGGGCGGAGCCGCACCACCGGTGCCGACGATCACGCGCTGCGCGAAACGGCGGCGCACCGCGGGCGGGCTGTGGATCAGCATGGTGAGCACGACCGGCGCTGCGCAGAGGTGGGTCACCCCTTCTTCCGCGATCAAGCGGAAGATCTCGGCCGGGTCCACCTTGCGCAGGCACAGGTGGGTCCCGCCAGCGGCCGTCACACCCCAGGTATAGGTCCAGCCGTTGCAATGGAACATCGGCAAGGTCCAGAGATAGACCGAGCGCGGAGACAGACCGAGCACGAGCGCGTTGCCGAGCGCATTCAAAAAAGCACCACGATGGTGGTAGACGACCCCTTTGGGATTACCCGTCGTGCCGGAAGTGTAGCAGAGGGACAGCGCGTCCCATTCGTCGGCCGGCGTCGACGGCACGAATTCCGGGTCGCCCTCGGCGAGCAGAGCCTCGTAGTCGAGCGTCCCGAACGGCTCGCCCGGTGCAGCGGGGTCGACGATGTCGACGAGGAGGGGCGGACGGGCGAGCCGCGCCACGGCCGCGCGGGCGAGCGGGGCGAGTTCGCCGTCGACCAACAGGAGCTTCGCCTCGCCGTGCTCGAGGATGAAGGCGATGGTGGCCGCATCGAGCCGCGTGTTGAGCGCGTTGAGGACGGCGCCGGCCATCGGCACGGCGAAATGCGCCTCGAGCATCGGCGGGATGTTGGGGCAGAGGATCGCCACCGTGTCGCCCCGGGCGATGCCCCGTCGCACCAAGGCCGAAGCGAATCGTCGGCAGCGCTCCGCCACCTCGCCCCAGCTCCGGCGCCGGTCGGCGTAGATCACCCCGACACGGTCGCGGAACACCTCACCGGCGCGGAGGAGGAAGTCGATCGGGGTCAGCGGCCGGAAATTGGCCGGCGTGCGATCGAGCGCCACGTCGAAAATGCTCGAGGCCCGCGCTCCGCTCATCGTCCCGCCCTCCCTCGTTGGTTCGCGCCGCGACGTCGCGGTTCTAGGCCGTCGCTGCGCTACCCGGAAGATCGTCGTGCGCCGACGACCGGCGGCAGCTCGCAGTGTGTGGCCGTCGTTCTTCGACCGAGGCGGCCAAGGTCACGAGCACGACGAGGAGCCCGGTCGCATAATAGACGCTGTTGAAGTAATTCTGGAACAGACTTTGCGCGAGCATGTCGGCTGCGATCGCCAGCATCGTCGCGCGCGGCAGCGGCCGGCTCTCGGCGCGCGCGGCCCGAACCGCCAGGCGTACGAGATGGCCGAGCAGCAGGACGACGAAGAGGAGACCCGGAAGCCCCGCCTCGACGAAGAACCGGAGGGGCTCGTTGTGCGGCCATTCGAGCAGCCGGGTCCCGTCGAGAGCCGGGCGGCCGTCCGCGAGCCGCTCGCGCACGAACCCGAAACCCAGGCCGAACGGCTCGTCGAGGGCCGACGCGAGCCAGTGGAGCTGGCTGACGGCACGCCCGGACGACCAATCCTCCGAGTTGCCCGGCACCAACCGCTCCAGAAAATCGTCGCTGATCACGAGGGTGTAGCAGGTGAGAAGCACGAGGGTGCCGAGGAGCGCCGGAGCGAGCCGCGCGAGCCGCTCGCTCGGCCGCTTGGCCGCCGCCACGTCGAGGGCACAGTAGATCCCGCAGGTCACGAGCGCGGTGCGGGTGCCCGTGAGCAGTATGCTCACCGCTGCCGCCCCGGCGAGCGCCAGCTGGGCCGCAGCGGCGAGCGGCCGGCTGGCGCATTCGATGTTCGCCAAGGTCATGAGCAGGTAGACGACGCACAGGCCGGCATGCGCGACGAGCGAGCCCGAGAAATCGACGCGGGCGAGGTCGGGCCGGCCGCGCAGGAGGAAATCGGGAACGAACCAGACCGCGAGCAGGGCGGTCCCGAGCACGTACGCCGTGAGCAGACGCCAAATCAGCCCGGCCGGATCGTGTCCTTCGAGCGCGTGCGCGAGGTTCGGCGCGAGTAAGAGGAGCGGCAGGAGGAGAGCCACCTTGTACTCGACCGGGTCGACCTAGCCCTGCGCCGCATCCGCCGCGAGGATCAGGGCCAGCAGGAGCGCGAGGAGCGCCGGCGTCCGGCCATCGTTCGGCCGCAGCTGCGGATCGCGCAGGACGGCCCCGAGGAGGAGGGCGCCGAATGCCACGAGGAACGCCGGCATCCGAAGCCATCCCAGGCCCCACAGCTCGGCGGCCTCCGAGGACAGGAAGGCGAAGCCCACGACGATGGCGAAGAGCAGCGGCAAGGGGTGCCCGGTGCAGTTGGCGATCTTGCCCAGCGATTCAATTTATGGTTGATGTCCTTCCGTGTCGAGTCCGCTCTGCCCGTCCCGACCCAAGACCAAGGCCTTCCCGCTCGTACCGCGTGCGCCGTGGCTCGCCGCGGTGCTGCAGAGTTGTCCCGCGATCCTGGCCATCAACTGGTGCTTCCAGGGGATGCGCGGTATGGATCGCGGCGAGCTCCTCTTCCGCCTCCTCCTCGAATCCCTCCTCTGGCTCGCCCTGGCCCCGGCGACCGGGCCGATCGCCGCGCTCCTGCTGGCGCACACGGTGAATTTCCTGGTCAACGGGCAGCTCTGGGTGTGCGCGCGCTACTGCCGTTTCTGGCATCGCGCGCCGGCCGCGCTGGACCGCTTCCTGCGCGAGGTCGCGGGAGAGATGCGCGCGATCGGGTGGCTCGAGGAGGTGGTGTGCATCGGCTCTTTCGGGGCAGCCGCGGTGGCTCGGCACGACCGGGCCGATATCGATCTGCGATTGATCGCTCCGCCCGGTCCGATCGGCTGGCTGAAGGCCAATCTGCTGCTGCTCCGGCTACGGGCACGGGCTTTGGTGCGGTTCGTCCCGCTCGATGTCTACGTCTACGACCGGCCGGAGTCGCTCGGTCGGTTCCGTCAGGACGAGCCGCTCCTCGTCATCCTCGACCGGCGCGGGCGGCTCGCCGAGCTGTTCGCCTCGCGCCAGCTCGTGGCCCTGCGATGAGCACGCCCCGCCACGTCGAGACCCGGCGGACCTGCCTCGCCTATTCCCCGGGCGGGCATCTCGCCGAGCTCGAGCGCGCGCTCGATGGCATAACCTTCGTGGATTGTTTCCACGTCACCTACGGTGGGGGGCGACCGTCGAGCTTGCCGGCGCGCCGGGTCTACCGGCTCTGCCATCCCCGGCGATCGGTGCTGCGCACGCTCGTGAACGCTCTGGGGGCGCTGCGGGTGCTCCTTCGGGAACGGCCGCGGCTCGTCGTCTCGACCGGCGCCGACGTGGCCGTAGCGACCGTCCTGTTGAGCAAGCTGTTCGGGGCGCAGGTCGTGTACATCGAGACCGCCGCGGCTCTCGACGGTTCGCTCTCGGGGCGGCTCTGCTATCGCGTGGCCGATCTGTTCATCGTCCAGTGGCCGGACCAGCTCGTCCACTACCCACGCGCCGTCCTGGCCGGGGGTCCGTTGCTTTGAGCGGTCCGCCGGGGCTCCTGGTCGCCGTCGGCACCTTCCTCCACGGGTTCGACGAGCTCGTCGCCGCCGCCGATCGAGTCGCGGCCGAGCTCGGGATCGGCGGAACCGCCCAGATCGGCGGCTCGCGCGTCCGGCCGCGGCACCTCGCCTGGGTGCGGTTCCTGCCACCCGACGAGCTGCGCGCTCGGATCGCGGCGGCGCGGGTCGTCGTCTGCCACGGCGGGGTGGGTATCTTGGGCGATGCCATGCGCGCCGGCCGACCGATCGTCGCCGTGCCGCGGCGCGGTCAGCCGAGCTTCGACCATCCGGCCGACGATCAGCTGCCGTTCCTGCGTCGGCTCACCACGCGCTATCCGATCCAACTCTGCGAGCGGGTCGAGGGGTTGCGTGCGGCCGTCGAGCGGGCACTCTCGGGACCCGCGACGATCACCTACCCGCTCGGTAGCGACGTGCCGGACATCGTCGCCCGCTTCCTCGCCACCGGTCAGGGCGGGGCACTGCCGGTCCTCGGCCGGGCGAGGCGATAGACGTACGCGATCAGCTCCGCCACGGCTCGGTAGTGGGCCGGGGGGATCGCCTCGCCCGGCTCGAGGGCGGCGTGCAGGGCACGCGCGAGCGGGGGGTTCTCGACGACGGGCACGCCGTGCCGACGGGCGAGGTCCCGGATCGCGAGCGCCAAACTGTCGACCCCCTTGGCGACCAACTTGGGGGCGGCCATCGTCGCCGCATCGTAACGCAGCGCCACGGCGTAGTGGGTCGGGTTCGTCACGACCACCGTGGCTTTCGGCACTTCGGCCATCATCCGCCGCCGCGCCCGCTGCAAGCGCAACTGGCGGAGCTTCTGCTTGACGAGCGGGTCGCCCTCGCTCTCGCGCAGCTCCTCTTTGACCTCCTGCCGGGTCATGCGCAGCCGGCGACGATGGTCGAGTCGCTGCCAGACCGTGTCCACCACGGCGAGGACGAGCAAGATCGCCAGCACGGCGCCGACCAGGCGGGCGGAGAGCTCGAGCAGACGGCCCACGAACGCGATCGGGGCGAGCTCCACGAAACGGGCGACGTCGGCGGCGAGCGGTCGCAGCACGAACACCGTGGCACCGGCTACGATCGCGAGCTTCAACAGGCCTTTCGCGAACTCCACCACGGTCGAGAGCGAGAACAATCGACCGAGGCCGGCGACCGGCGAGATCCTCTCGAGCTTGGGCAGGAGGGGTTGGGCGGTCCACACGACGGCGCCCTGAAGGAAAGGGCCGGCGAGTCCGGCCGCGAAGAGCGCGAGGAGCCAGGCGAGGAGGACGAGAAGGCCGTCGCCCGCTGCGGCCAGGAGCTCGGCCGATCCGGCCAGGCCCGAACCCGAGGGTGCGCCGGCGGCTCCGAGCAGGGCACGGAGCGAACGAGCGAGCCGCTCGGCGCTCCACGGACCGGCCCAGAGCATGAGCAGCAGACCGCAACCCAGTACCATGACGTGGCCCGGCTCCCGCGAGGTGGCGACCTGGCCGCGCTCGCGCGCCTGTTCCAATCGTCGTTGGGACGGTTCTTCGGTCCGATCGGCGTCGTCGCGTTCCTCGGCCACGGGCGTTCAGTCCACGAGCCAAGCCGAGCTCTGGTCGAGGAAGCGCAAGGCGGCGGCGACGCCGCTGCCGAGCGCCAGTCCCAGCGCGGCAAGGGCCAAGAGGATCTGCAAGGGCAGCGCAACGAAGAGGACCTGGAGAGCCGGTACGAGACGCGCGAGCAAGCCGACCGCCAGGTTGGCGAGGAACGTCGCCACCAGGACCGGGGCGGCGATCGCGAGCCCGAGGGCGAGTGCCGCGTTGCCGAGCCGGGCGGCCAGCGTCAGGAGGTCGCCGGCATTCGGCAGGAGACCGGGTGGCAAACCCTCGTAGCCGGCGATGACCCGCTCCAAGAGAACGTGATGTCCGTCGGTCGCGACGAACACCACGAGAAAAACCGTCGACAAGAGAGCCCCGGGCACGGTCCCCTGGGTCGCTTCCGAGGGATCGAAAAAAGCGGCCGCGGCCAGCCCCGACTGGAGCGCGACGATCGAGCCGGCCCAGTGCAGCGCCGCGAGGACCAGCCGGAGAAGCGCACCGATCGCGAGCCCGACCGACACCTCCGTTGCGACGAGCCTCACGAAAGCGCCGGCTTCGGTCGGGGGTGGTGGCAGCCGGTCGCCCAGCGCCGTCGCCACGAGCGCGCTCGCGAAGAGCGCGAGCCAGAGGCGCAATCTCGGCTGCACGTAGCTCTCGCCGAAGCCCGGAAGCAGCATGAGCGCGGCGCCGAGCCGGGCGAACACGAGCAGCACGGCGAAGGCCTCGCCGACCAGCAGGTCCGCGAGCTTCATGCGCGGGCCTCCGCTGTCGGGCGAGCTCGTACCGATCCCGGCCTCACGGCAACGACGGAACCCCGGCGATGCGCCCGAAGAGGCTCACCGTGAAGCTCCGCAACACCTCGAGGCTCCACGGCATCGCCAGGACGAGGGCCAGTGCCACGCCCAGGAGCTTGGGCACGAACGCGACGGTGGCTTCTTGGACCTGGGTCAGCGCCTGGAGGATCGCGATGGCGAGGCCCAGCACGAGCGCACAGGCCATGCTCGGGGCACCCACGAGCATGGTCACCCAGATCGCCTCGCGGCCGATGTCGAGGATCTGGTCGGGGCTCACGACGCCGCCCCTCAGATCGGCATCCGCAGGATTTCTTGATAGGCGGCGATCACCCGGTCCCGGACCGCGGCGATCTTCTGGAGCGAGAGTTCGGCCGAGCTCACGGCCTCGACCACGTCCTGGATGCTCGCCTTGCCGAGCAGGCCCGCCACCGCCATGGCTTCCCCGCGGGCGAGCGCGCTCTTGGTCGACGCGAGCTCTTCGCGCACGAGCGCGCCGAAGCTGAGGCCGCCGGCTGTCGCCGGTTCGGCCGGGGCGAGGTCCCCTCGACCGTGCGCGAAGGCTGCCGTGTAAGCCGCGAGGGCCTGTCCGAGCGTGGCTCTCATCGTCCGTTCTCCGACCGTTCGACCGGTTCGTTCACCGCAGGATGTCCAAAGTCCGCTGCAGCATGGTCCTGGCCATCTGCATCACGTTCAGGTTGGCCTCGTAGGAGCGCTGCGCCTCGCGCATGTCCATGAGCTCGATCAGGGGGTTGACGTTGGGGAACCGAACATAGCCGGCAGCGTCGGCGGCCGGGTGCCCCGGCAGGTGCCGCAGGGGCAGCTCGCTGCGGTCGACGCCGTAGCGACGCACCGCAGCCAGGGTGGCACCGGTCTCGCGATCGCGCCGGGCCGCGACCTCCAGGATCTTCCGCCGATAGGGCTCGGCCTCCGGCGTCGGTGCGGTCGACTCGGCATTCGCGAGGTTCTCGGAAACGACCCGCAGCCGGGCGGCCTGCAGCTTCATCCCGGCACTGGCGATGCGCATGGCGACGTCGAGATCCATGGCTCAGCGGTCCTCCTGATCTTCGGGGGTGGGTTCAGCCGGCCGGCGTACCGAGCGCGGTGCGCAACATCGCCACGTGCCGGCTGTAGAGGCTCGTGGCGAGCTGGTGCTCGAGCTGGGTGCGCGCGAGCTTCTCCATTTGCTCCTCGAGCACGACCGCGTTGCCGGAGGGAGCCAACTCCCACGAGCCGGTGCGCCGCCCGCGCGGCTCCTCCGCCCGAGCCGGCGCCGTTCCGGGAAAGTGCGCCGCTGCGGTCCGCGCGAGGGTGGGAGCGGGGATCGGCCCGGGCGCGGCGAGCGACCGCTCGAACGGAGCGAGGTCGTTCGGCCGGAAACCGGGGGTGTCGGCGTTGGCGAGGTTCTGCGCCAGCACGCTTTGCCGGGCGCCGAGCCAGGCCGCCCGCTTCGAGAGCAGGGCGAAGAGCAGCGAATGGACGGGCACGCTCACGACGGGTTCCTCCGCGCTCCGGCGGGTCGCCGGGGCGGTTGCCAAGCTAGGCGCGGAACGGTTAACAGATCCTCAACGACTTCGGCCCTAATCTCGTTTCGGGCGACGGCTCGCTGGAGGGTCGGTCGGTATGCTGTACTTGACACGGCGGCAGGGCGAGGCGGTGATCATCAACAACGAGATCACGGTCCGCGTGGTCGAGCTGCGCGGGCGGTCCGTGAAGCTCGGCTTCAGCTTCCCGGCCGGCGCCTCGGTGCTGCGCGAGGAGCTCTTCGTGCAGATCCGGGCCGCCAACGAGGCGGCCTCGCGCTCGGCAGCCGTGCTCGACACCTGGGACGGCGGGGAGCCGACCGGCGATCCCGCCGCCGAGCCTCCGTGAGCGCGGCCCGGCCCCTCGTCGCGGTCGTCATGGGCAGCCGCTCGGACTGGCCGACGATGCGCCATGCCGCGGCCGTGCTCGACGAGCTCGCGGTCCCGCACCTCGTGCGGATCGTCTCCGCGCACCGCACGCCGGAGCGGCTGTTCGCTTTCGCCCGCTCGGCGGCCGACGCGGGGCTCAAGGTGATCGTGGCCGGGGCCGGCGGAGCCGCCCATCTCCCGGGCATGATCGCTTCACTCACACCCTTGCCGGTGCTCGGAGTGCCCGTCGCGAGCCGGGCGCTCAACGGCCTCGACAGCCTGCTCTCGATCGTCCAGATGCCCGCCGGCGTGCCGGTCGGCACGCTCGCCATCGGCGAGGCGGGCGCCGCCAACGCCGGGCTCTTGGCGGCGGCGATCCTGGCCTTGGGCGACCCCGCGCTCGCCGAGCGGCTCGCCACTTGGCGCGCGCGGGCCACGGCCTCGGTCGGCGAGCATCCCGAAGAGCCCGTGGCGGAGGGGACATGATCCCGCCGGGATCGACCTTGGGCATCCTCGGCGGGGGCCAGCTCGGCCGGATGACGGCTCTCGCCGCCGCGCGCCTGGGCTACTCGTGCCACGTCTTCGCCCCCGAGCCCGACAGTCCGGCCTTCGCGGTGGCTCGCCACACCTGCGCCTCCTACGAGGACCGAGCCGCCCTCGAGGCGTTCGCGGACTCCGTCTCGGTCGTGACGCTCGAATTCGAGAACGTTCCGGTCGCCGCGCTCGAGATCCTCGCCCGCCGTGTCAGGGTGCGACCCGATGCCACCGTCCTGGCCGTGACCCAGGATCGGCTCGCAGAGAAGCGGTTTCTGGAAGCCCGAGGCTTTCCGCTCGCCCGATACCGCGACGTGCGAAGTCGCGAGGACGCTGGACGGGCACTCGCGGAGCTCGGCGACCGTGGTGTTCTCAAGACGACGCGGCTGGGTTACGACGGTCGCGGCCAGCGGATCGTGGCCAGCCCGGGTGAGGCCGCGGAAGCCTTCGCGGCTCTGGGTGGCGGCCCCCAAGTCCTCGAAACCTTCGTCACGTTCGAGCGCGAGATCTCGGTCGTGACGGCGCGCCGCGCCGACGGTGCGCGTGCGAGCTACCCGCCGGTCGAGAACCGGCACGAACACCACATCCTGCGGACCACGCTCGCACCGGCGCCGATCGCGCCGGCGCTGGCGCGCGAGGCCGTGGCGTTGGCGGAGGCGATCGCCGAGGCGCTCGGTGTGGTGGGACTCTTGGCGGTCGAGATGTTCGTCACCGGCGAGAGCGGGCTGCTCGTCAACGAGCTGGCCCCGCGACCGCACAATTCCGGCCATTGGACCCTCGACGCTTGCCCGGTGAGCCAGTTCGAGCAACTCGTGCGGGCGATCTGCGATCTGCCGCTCGGCGATCCCACGCCCTTCGCGGCCGCGGTCATGGACAACCTCCTCGGCGAGGAGGTGCACGCCTGGCCGAGGCTCTTGGCCGAACCGGGCGCTCGGCTCCATCTTTACGGTAAGCGCGAGGTCCGACCGGGGCGGAAGATGGGTCACGTGACCCGGCTCTTCCCGCTCGCGGGCGGGCTCACGCGATGATGTCGGGCAAGCGCTGCCGTTCGAGGAAGGCGATCCGGTCCTTGAGCGCCAGTTTCTGCTTTTTCAAGCGCTGGAGCTCCACGGCGTCCGTCACGCCTTCCGCCGTGAGCTGGCGGATCCGATCGTCGAGGGCGCGATGCGCCGCTTTGAGTGTCGCGAGCCGCGTGTCGATGTCGGTGGTCGTGCCGTGCTCGCTCATGCCCGCCGGGTCCCCGTCCAAGCTCGCCGATGTTAGCACGATCGGGGCTCGCCTTCAGCCCCGACAGCTTCGACCCGCGCGCCGCGGCGACGGAGGAGAGCGATGCGGATCGGCCTTTTGACCTCCGGAGGGGACTGCGCCGGGCTCAACGCGGTGATCCGTGCGGTGACGTTGCGCGCCGTGCTGGGTTACGGCTTCGAGGTTTGGGGGATCCGCGAGGCCACCCACGGGCTCTTGAAGCGACCGGTCGCTGCGGAGCGGCTCACCCCGGAGAGCGTCAAGGGCATCCTGCACCTGGGCGGCACGATCCTCGGCACGACCAATCGCGGCAACCCGTTCGCCTACCCCTCGCCGGACGGCGTACCGGTCGATCGGTCGGCGGAGGTCGTCGCGGGCTACCACGAACTCGGACTCGACGCGCTGATCGGGGTGGGTGGCGACGGCAGCCTCGCGATCCTGCGCCGGCTGGCACGCCAGGGCGGCTGGAACCTGGTCGGCATCCCGAAGACCATCGACAACGATCTGGGCCACACCGAACGATCGGTCGGTTTCTCGACGGCGGTCGACATCGCCACCGAGGCGGTGGACCGCTTGCACGTCACCGCCGCCAGCCACAATCGGGTCATGGTGCTCGAGGTCATGGGGCGCGATGCCGGCCACATCGCTCTCCATGCCGGCATCGCCGGCGGTGCCGACGTCATCCTCATCCCCGAGATCCCCTACGACATCGAGAAAGTGTGCGCGAAGATCGAAGCGCGCCGCGCCAGCGGGCGGAACTTCAGCTTGGTGGTCGTGGCGGAATCGGTGCGGGCGGTCGACGGCGAGGTCCAGACCTACACCGACGCGCACGGCCAGTCGCGGTACGGTGGGATCGGGCGGGTCATCGCCGAGGCGATCGCCCGACGGACCGGCGCCGAGAGCCGGGTGACCGTTCTCGGCCACGTCCAACGGGGAGGCTCGCCCGTGGCCCTCGATCGGGTGCTCGCCGCCGCGTTCGGTGTGCACGCGGTCGACCTCGTGGCGCAGCGGCGCTTCGACCGGGTGGTCGGCTGGCAGAACCGCAGGGTGATCGACCTGCCACTCGCCGAGGCCTGCGCGTCCTTCAAGGCCGTCGATCCGCACGATCCCCTCGTCTGGACGGCCCGCGGTCTCGGCATTTCCTTCGGCGATTGATCCCGACCCGGCCGCTTCGACCCTCCGCGTCGGTCGCGGCTCGGGCCGTTTGCGGGCCTCGACCGCCCTGGTTTAGCCGGCTCCGGGTGAGTGCCACTTGCCGGTTTTCTTTCCCTCTGGAAAGCGGGCGGCAGGATCACTAAACTGCCACACTGTGGGGTTAGCCCGGGAGGTAGTGCGACGATGCCCATGCAGGAGCATGTCGAGAGCCTGCGCTCCAAGCACGCGCGCCTGGAAGAGCTCATCCAGGAGGAGCTGCACCGACCGCTTCCCGATCAGGGCGTGATTTCCCGTCTCAAGAAAGAGAAGCTCAGGATCAAGGAGCAGATCGAGCGGATCCGCGGCGCGCAGACCCGATCGGACCCGCTCGCGACGCACTGAGCGTGCTCGGGGCCGGAGGCCTTCCGGCCCCCCAGGCGCGGGTCAGCGGCCGGCGAGCAGGCCGCGCCCGGCGAGATTGCGCATCAAGGCCCCGACGCCGAAGGTCCAAGGCTCGGCCCGATCGCAGGTCGTCACGCGGTTGACGAGTGTCCCCAATCGGTCCGCGCGGATCGCGACGACGTCGCCGAGCTTGTGGGTGAATCCCATGCCCGGGGCGTCACGGTCCCGAGTGGGCGCGAACATCGTGCCGCAGAACAAGAGGGCCCCGTCGGGATAGCGGTGATGCGGGCCGATGAGTTGGGCCACCAGCTCGGTCGGGTCGCGGCTGATCTCGCGCATCGAGCTCCGCCCGTCCAATCGGAATCCGTCCGGCCCCTCGACCTCCATCAGCAGTTCGGCCGATCGCACGGCGTCGAGGTCGAAGCGCTCGTCGATCAGCCGGATGAACGGTCCGACCGCGCAGGAAGCGTTGTTGTCCTTGGCCTTGCCCAGCAGAAGGGCGCTTCGACCCTCGAAGTCGCGGAGGTTGACGTCGTTGCCGAGCGTGGCACCGACGATCTCGCCTCGCGAGGTGACCACGAGGACGACCTCGGGCTCGGGATTGTTCCAGGTCGAGCGCGGGTGGATCCCCACCTCCGCACCGTGGCCGACCGCCGACATGGGCTGGCCCTTGGTGAAAATCTCCGCGTCGGGCCCGATCCCCACCTCGAGATATTGCGACCACAGCCCCTCGGCCAGGAGATGCTCCTTGACCCGGGCAGCCTCCGGCGAGCCGGGCCGTACTTCGCGCAACGAGCCGCCGATCGCCGCCTCCAGTCGCTCTCGGATGGCCTGGGCGCGGCTCGCATCGCCGCGGGCCCGCTCTTCGATCACCCGCTCGAGCAGGCTCCGGACGAAGGTGACCCCCGCCGCCTTGAGCGCCTGGAGATCGGCCGGCGCCAACAGCCACGGTCGTTCGTGCCGGCGGCGGTCGAACCGCGAGTTGGCCAGGATCTCGGCGAGCCGGCCGATCCGGCGTGCCGGCGCCTCGCGGACGAGCGCGAGCCGATCGGGCCGCTCGAGGAGCAGGCTCACGGTCGGGGCGAGCGGTGTCAGGTCGAACAGTTCACCGCCGCGTACCGCGACCACCGCCGGCCCGTCTTCTTCCGGCAGCCAGACTCGGCCCACCAGCGCCGCGGCATCGGCGTCGACCGGCAAGGTTGCCTCGACCTCGAGGTGGCGATCCATCCGACGTCTCCCCACGGCTGTCGCGTCGCGGCATAGCTAGGCGGCAGCGCACGTCGCGCCTAGAGCCGGGCGCCGGGAGGGGTCATGCCGTGGGATATCGCCGAGTTCGAGGAGGCACTCGCCCTCGATGCGCCACCGGCCGGGCTCGAGCCGCCGTTGCTCGCGCTGTGGCACGGCCTCAAGGGTGCCTGGAACACCGCCCATGCGATCGTCCAAGCGGCCGAGGGCGATCCTGCCTGCGATTGGGTGCACGCTTGGCTGCACCGGGTCGAGGGGGACCTCGCCAACGCCGCCTATTGGTATCGCCGCGCGGGACGGTCGGCGCCGACCGGCTCCGTGGCCAGCGAAGGCCGAGCTATCGCCGCCGAGC
>JAILZQ010000194.1 GCA_023512415.1 Geminicoccaceae bacterium
GTCGCGGCGTCGGCTGGTCGGGGCTGCTCGCCCGCGGCGGGCGGCGACGGGCTTTTCTCCGGCGTTCGCTCCTCGGCCGAGAGCGGGCTCACCAGGACCTCGTCGGCCGCTGCCGAAGCTCCGGGTAGGGAGGGAGCGGGGGGTGGCGTCGGCCGGGAGGCGACCGACGGCCTTGGTGGCGGCGTGCTGCCGGGCATGGGCGCCGGTGCCGCGGTACGGCCAGCCGGGTCGGTGGGTTCCGGCGGCGCGCCGGTCGGCCGCTCGACCCGAGCCGCCGCGGGCGCTTTGTTGGATTCGCCGGCCGGGGCCGGCGCGGTCGCCCGCTCGGCCGTCGATCGCTCGGCAGGCGAAGGTGCCGTCGCCGTGCGGACCGGGACCTCACGGGCGCCCGGTGGGCCGGCGGGCGTCGACGCCGCCGGTCGCTCGAGCCGTTTGCCCTCACAATCCTCGCCCTCGTGCAGGCGGAACACCCAGACCGTGACGCGCGGCTCCTTGACCAGGAACTGCCAGTCCCAGACCGAGGCGATCGCGCTCGCCTGGAGCCCCCGCTCGACCATCACCTGTTGGATCCGGTCGGCCCTGGCCCGGGCCAGGCGGTGGGCGGCCAGGCTCTCGCCGGCCTTGGCCGCCTCGGGCTCGACATGGCCGATCGCTTGGGCGGTGAGGAAGCAGTCGGTGGCGAAGGTCTCGACGAGGCCGGCGAGCTCGACCTTGACCTCGGGGTCGAGGTCGGTGGCACCCGGCCGGAACGGCACCGCCCAGATCGCCACGTGGGCGATGCGGCCGTCTTTGAGCACGAGCGGGGTCGCCTCCCGCGCGAGCTCGCGCAGCTGGCCGGCCGCGGCCGGCGCCGTGCTCCCGAAGGCAGCGATCGTGCCGAGGGCGCTTGCGAGCCACCGCCTGCCCCTCGCAGCCGGTCGCCGGCGCACGCCGATGCCGCACCTCCCTCGCCGGTCCGCCACCTGCAGCCCTCCTCGCCCGATCGGCGGCACGTTCGACCCGGTCCGCCTCACTACCATCGAGCGAGGAAATTAGCGCATTTTCGCCTTTCTGGACAATAGCCCGGCGGGAAACGGCAGCGGCCCGCGGTGACGCGGGCCGCTCCTTCCGGCGAGCCGGCGGGTGTGCCGGCGGCTCACTTGATCTTGGCTTCTTTGAACTCGACGTGCTTCCGGACCTTGGGGTCGTATTTGCGGAAGCTGAGCTTCTCGGTGCTCGACCGGGTGTTCTTCTTGGTCGTGTAGAAGTAACCGGTGCCGGCCGAACTCACGAGCTTGATCAAGGTGGTAGCGGCCTTGGCCATGGGTCGGGATCCTTCGGAGCGCTTCGGCGCGGGAACATAGGGACCGACCCCGCCCTGTCAAGGCGAGCGGCGGGCCGCGCGAGCCGCCGGCCGGGCGAGGGCCGCGACCAGCGCTGCTACCGAGGCGAGCGCGAGCGGCCAAGCGAACGCCTCGGCGCCGAAGGCGCGCATGACCCCGCCGACCGTCGCCGGGCCGATCAGGAGACCGATCTGGAAGGCCACGACGAAGGCGGCATTGGCCCGCACGAGTTCGCCCGCGGCGAAACGTTGGCCCAAGATCACGAGGCTCACCGTGTAAAAGGCGCCCATGGCACCCCCGCCGAACAGCAAGAGCGGCCACACCGCCCAGCCGGTGCGGACGGCCGGATCGAGCAAGAGGAGGCTCGCGGCCGCAACGAGCGCGCAGGCGGCCAAGCTGCGTTCGCCACCGAGGCGGTCGACGAACCAACCGATCGGTAGCTGCAGGAGAATGTTGCCGGCGATCCAGATCGACAGGAGCAACGCCGCGAGGCTTTCGGGCCGACCGATGGCGAGGAGGTAGACCGGCAGGAGCGCGAAGAAGCTCGTTTCCAGTACGGCATAAACGAGCACGCCCGCGAACGGCAGGGCGGCCCGGCGGACCAGCGTGATCGGCCCCGGCCCCCGACCGCGCCGATCGGGTTCCGCGAGCACCCGGTCGACGCCGGCAACGAGCCGCAACGGCCCGGCCGCGAGAAGGAGGAAGGCGGCGGCGACGAGGAAGGGCAAGAAACCTTCGCTGCCGGTGAGCGCGAGCAACAGCGGGCCGGCCGCGTAGCCCAGGCTGAACGAGGTGGCGTAGAGGGCGAGGATCCGGCCACGCCGTTCGGGGGGCGCCATCGCGTTGATCGCAGCCTCGCTCACGATGAACAACACCGCGCCGGAACCGCCCAGGAGGATCCGCCAGAGGGCCCAAAGCCAGAGATCGACCGCGAGCGGGAAGAGGAGAAGGACGGCGGCCGCCACGAGCAGGGCGAGCTGCATCGCCGCGACCGCCCCGAGCCGGCGGGCGATCGGTTCGGCGAGCGGCGCGGCCGCGAGGCTGCCCAAGGCGCCGGCGGTGGTGTTGAGGCCGATCGTGAAGGAATCGACCCCGTGGCCGTGGAGCACGATCGAGAGCAAGGGCAGGCCGAGCGAGATCGTCACGCTCGCGAGCGAGGCCGTGGCGACGATCGCCACGAGCTGGCGACCCGCCCCACCCGCGGGCAGGATGCCGGCGATCACGCGCGCACGCGCCGGCGTCCGACCGACCCCGCCATGCGGCCCCGGGTGCGGCCGCGCGGCGGCGGCAGGAGCGGGGCTCCGGGGGCGCGCTGGTGCTCCTCGAGCCGGAGAAGGAGCGAGCCGGTCGCCGGATCGGCCTCGAGCAGGGTGACCACGACCCGATCGCCCATGCCGAAGGCCTCGCCGGTCCGCCGGCCGATCAGGAGATGGTGGCGCGGGTCGTGCTCGTAGACGTCGTCGTCGAGCTCGGCGAGCGGCATCAGGCCCTCCGCCCCGGTCTCGTCGAGCGCCACGAACAGTCCGAAGAATTGCACGCCGGTGATCCGGCCGGTGAAGCGCACGCCGACGCTGTCGGCCAAGTAGAGCGCGATCATCCGCTCGAGCGCGCCGCGCTCGCACTCCATCGCTCGACGCTCGCAGAGCGAGAGATGGCGGCCGAGCTCTTCGAGCTCCTCGATCGACGTCTCCGGCAGCCCGCCGGCGCCGAGGCCGAGCACGCGGACCAGGGCGCGGTGGACGATCAGGTCGGCGTAGCGGCGAATGGGCGAAGTGAAATGCGCGTAGCGCCGCAGATGCAATCCGAAATGGCCGATGTTGCGCGGGCTGTAGACGGCCTGGGCCTGGCAGCGCAGGATCAGCTGAGCCACCTGCTCGCGCAGAGCGTGGTCGGCCAGACGCGCCAACAGACGGTCGAAATCGCCGGCCGACTTGGGGCCGCGGCTCCAAGGTACACCGATCCGCTCGAGGTAATCGGCCAAGATCTCGAGCTTCAGCGGATCGGGCTTGTCGTGGACCCGGTAAAGGCAGGGCTGGACCGCCTGCTCGAGCACCGTGGCGGCGGCCACGTTGGCGAGGATCATGAACTCCTCGATCAGCCGGTGAGCGGCGAGCCGCTCGCGCCGCTCGACGCCCGCGACGCGGCCGTCCCGATCGAAGAGGATCCGGCGCTCGGGCAGATCGAGGTCGATCGTGCCCCGGAGCCGGCGGGCTTCGGCGAGCACCGCGTAAGCCGCGTAGAGCGGGCGGAGCACGGGCTCGAGGAGCGGCTCGGTGGTGGCGTCGGGGGCACCGTCGACGGCGGCTTGGACCTGGCGGTAGGTGAGCCGGGCGCGCGAGCGCATCAGGGCGCGCTCGAAGCGCCAGGCGACGAGGCGGCCGTGCGCGTCGATCCGCAGATGCGCGGCGAGGCAGGCCCGATCCTCGTTCGGGCGCAGCGAGCAAAGATCGTTCGAGAGGGCCTCGGGCAGCATCGGGATCGCGCGGTCGGGGAAATAGACCGAGTTGCCACGCTCCCTGGCCGCCCGATCGAGCGCGTCGCCCGGCCGCACGTAGTAGGCGACGTCGGCGATCGCGACGGTGATCCGATGGCCCCCCGGGTTGGCCGGATCGTCGTCGGCCGCGGCCCACACCGCGTCGTCGAAGTCGCGCGCATCCTCCCCGTCGATCGTGACGAGTGGCAGGTCGCGCAGATCGACCCGGAAGCGCCGCGTCGGCACCCGGGCCTTGGCGGCGAGCGCGAGCGCCTTCGGTGCGAACTCGATGGGGAGCCCGGCCTGGACCGCGAGCGCGGTCGAGATCGCTGCGGGCTCGCCGAGCGGGCCGATCCGTTCGAGCGCGGTGGCCACCGGCCGCGAGAGCGGGCGATCGGCGGCGAGCGCGGCGCGGACCAGCTCGCCCGGCCGGGCGGTACCGAGCGCGCTCGGCGCCAGGCGGTACTCGGTGCCGCGGGCGTTGCGATCGAGCGGGCGGACGTGGAGCGTGTCCCCCACGCCCTCGAGCACGCCCACGACCGCGCGCGGGATGCGCGGCAGGAGGCGGATCGCCTCGGCCTCGTAGCGGCCGCCGCCACCGGCAGGGCGGAGGCGCGCGAGGAGCCGGTCGCCCTCGGCGGGAGCGGGCCGGCCGGCGCGCGCGGCGGGCAGGACGATCCGAGCCTGGGGCAAGGCTTCGGCGCGGCAGCGAAGATCGCCCTCGGCGTCGACCGCGACGACCTCGACCACGGTCACGGAGGGCGCGCGGCGGGGCGCAGCCGCGGGCCGCTCCCGCCGGCTCCGCCGCGGCGGCGCCGCTGCCTCGGCCTCCAGTTCCCGCAGGAGCGCGCGCAACGGTCGGCGATGCGCGCTGCCGAGGCCGAAGGCGCGCAAGAGCTCCTCGAGGCGTGGCCGGCCGCCCCGCTCGGCGATGTACCGGGCGAGTTCCGCCTTGCTCGGGAGAGCCACGGGCCGGCGGGTTCGGACCAAGCGGGTCAGCCGCGCCGCCGGCGCGAGGCGGGCGGGCTCGCGCTCGTTTCGCCGGCGCGCGAACGGGCCCGCGGGCGGGACGCGGGCTCACGCGCCGGGCTCGCCACCCGCTGGCCGGCCGCCACGGAACGGGGCGCCGGGGCCCCCTTCCCGGCACCGCTCGCCTTCGCGCTCGCACGGGGACCGCTGCGGGCCGGACGGGTCTTCGCGGTCCCCTCCCTGGCCGCCTTGGCCGCGAGCAGTCCCAGCGCCTCCTCGAGGGTCACGGCCTCGGGGCCGATGCCCTTGGGCAGCGTCGCGTTGACCTCGCCGTGCTTGACGTAGGGCCCGTAGCGGCCGGCGTGGACGGTGACCGGCGCGCCATCGTCGGGATGCGGACCGAGCTCGCGCAACGGCCCGGCTGCCGTCCGACGTCCCGCCCTGTCCTCGGCGCCGGCCAAGAGGTCGATCGCCCGATTGATGCCGATCTCCAGCACGTCCTCGTCGGGCGGCAGGTTGACGAACCGCCGGCCGCGCTGGACGTAAGGGCCGTAGCGACCGATCCCGGCCAGGACCGCCTCGCCGGTGCTCGGATCACGGCCGAGCTCGCGCGGGAGAGCGAGCAGCGCCAGGGCGCGGGCGAGGTCGATCGAGGCGGGATCCGTGCCGGGCGGCAGGGAGCAGCGTTTGACGCTCTCGCCCGAGCCGCGCTCGACATAGGGGCCGAACCGGCCCTCCTTGAGCCGGACCTCCTCGCCCGTCGCGGGGTCGACACCCAGCACCTTGTCGAGCTTGGTCTCGCTCGGCTCGGCCTCGCCGTCGAGTTTGCGGGTGTAGCGGCATTCGGGATAGTTCGAGCAGCCGACGAAGGCGCCGAATCGGCCGAGCTTCAAGGACAGCCGGCCGGTACCGCAGGCCGGGCAGGCGCGTGGATCCGAACCGTCGGCGCGCGGTGGGAAGAGCTTCGGGGCCAGCGCCTCGTTCAGGGCGTCGAGGACCTCGGCCACGCGCCGCTGCTTGACCTCCTCGACCGAACTGCGGAACGGCTCCCAGAACGTCCGCAACACCGCCCGCCAGTCGATCTCACCCGCGGCGATCTCGTCGAGCTTGCTCTCGAGCTCGGCGGTGAAGCCGGGCTGCACCCAGCGGTCGAAGAAGCTCACGAGAAAACCGTTGACCAGCCGACCCCGATCGGTCGGCACGAAGCGGCCCTTCTCGACCCGGACATAGTCGCGATCCTTGAGGACCGAGAGGATGCTCGCATAGGTCGACGGCCGACCGATCCCGAGCTCCTCGAGCTTCTTGACGAGCGAGGCCTCGGTGTAGCGCGGCGGCGGCTCGGTGAAGTGCTGGGCGGGCGTGACTTTGTCCTGGGCGAGCCGGTCGCCCGGGGCGAGCTGTGGCAGGATCCGGCCTTCCTC
>JAILZQ010000195.1 GCA_023512415.1 Geminicoccaceae bacterium
CGTAGTGCTCGAGCACCACCTGCCCGGCGCGCGCCACGAGGTCGAGGAGCGCCGGCAGCAGGCGGTCGAGATCGGGCATGGGGCGCGCTCGCGGTGGCGGTCCGTCGCCGCGCTCGTCGCTCGCGCGCCGTCAACGGTTCGTCAACCCTTGCCCGGCAGAGTGCGTTCCGATGCCGCGGGACCGGCCCCGGCACGGATCACGGTGCGAGGGACGTGCGGAGCGCGAAAGAGGTCGGCGAGGTCCGCGAGCGGCCGTTCGAGCTCTACCCGCCCCGCAGCCGGGCCGGGCTCGACCCGGCCCTGCCCGGCGAGTTCGCTACGCGGATCGCCCGGCTGCGCAAGGCGCATCGGGAACTGTCCGGGCGGCGGGACAAGGGAAACCTCGGGATCATCGACCTGTCGCCCGTCAAGGAGCGGCTCGGCTCGCGATGGGACGTGGTCCGCCCGATCGTCTGGGCGAACGTCGAGGGGTGCCTCGGCCGACGGCTCGACGGACCGGAGCTGTACGTCGCCGCCGACGAGGTGACGGTGTGGATCCTCACCCTCGCCCGCGAGCGGGCCGAGGTCGACCGGCGGGTGGCGCTGATCGCCGCCGACATTTCCGAGCGACTCTTGGGCGTCGCCCCGGGCGGCGCCGGGCCGGCCGTGCGCACGCTGCCGTTCGATTACGAGGCCGAGCTCGCCACCTTGGCGGGCATGGTCGGGCTGCGCGAGCGGGTGCGTCGGGCCCAGCAGGCGTTGGCCGAGGCCGAAGCCGCGCTGCTGCGCGAGCACGGGGCCGAGCTCGTGGCGCTCTACCGCCCGGTGCTGGCGCTCCGGGTGCCGCTGATCGTGGGCTTTCGCGCCTTCGCCCGGCTCGCGACGGCGGGCGGCGCGCTCGTCGTGCCCGCGACGCTCTGCCCCGATCCGGCGACCGGCGCCTTCGATGCCGAGCTCGACCGCTGGTTGCTCGGCCAGGCGATGGCGCATCTCGCCCCGGGGCGGCCGAAGGCGGAGCTGCCGGTGCTCGCGGTCCCGGTCCACCGCTCGACGCTCGCCACGCCGGGCTTCCGCGGTCCCTGGCAGAACCTGCTCGCCGAGCTTCCCGCGGTCATGATCAACCGGCTCATCTTGGAGCTCGTCGACCGCACGCCGCAGCGGCCGCCGGCCGATCTGCGCGGGATGCTGGCGTCGGTCGAGGATCGCGTGGCGTTCGTCATCGTCCGGGTGCCGCCCGATCCGAGCGCGATCGCGCCGCTCGCCGGGAGCGGGGCGCGGGCGGCCTCGATCGACGCTTCGACCCTCGATCCGACGAATCCCGGCACGGTCGCGCGGTTGGCCGAGCTCGCCGCCGCCTGCCGGGCCGCGGGGCTCCGCAGCCTCCTCGTCCCGGTCGCGAACGCGGCGCTGGCTGCACAGGCTCGTGCCGCCGGGATCGACTACGTCGCCGGCGACGCCTGCCTGCCGCCTCTTCGGACCCCGGGCCCGCCTTTGGATCTGCGACAGGCGGCCCCCGCCACCTGACGGCCGCCCTCCCGGGCCGCGACCGGTGCCTCGGTCCGGCCGAGAAGGTCTCCCCCGAGCTCGGGCCGGTCTCGCTCTCTCGCGTCTCGGTAGCGCACAGCCGACGGGTGTTGGCCGAAAACGATAGCCGGGTACGACCCGCCGCGCGAGGGCCCTCCCCAGCCGCGACCCTTTCTGGCACGGTAGGGGCGGGAGAAGCGCCGCCTTGCCGGGACTCTGGGGAAACCGGCGCGCGCTGGTCGCGTGGCTCGCCCTCGCCGCGATCGCCGCCGGCGCCGCGCCGACCGATCGCGCCGCCGCCGAGCCCGGGTCGCGATCCGTCGCCCTGGCCACGCTGCGCGGCGTGGTCGAGCGGGTGCGCGACGGCGACACGTTCGAGCTCGAGGGCCGGGCGATCCGCCTGCAGGGCGTGGCCGCGCCGGAGCTGAACGATCGGCTCGGCGCCGAATCGCGCGAGGCGTTGCGGCAGCTCGTGGCGGGCCGAACGGTCGCCTGTGCCCCGGACGGCAGCCGCACCCGCGGGCGCATCGTCGCCGTCTGCACGGTCGACGGGCGTGACCTCGGCGCAGCACTCGTCGCCGCCGGCCTCGCCCGCGACTGTCCGCGCTTCTCGGGCGGCCGCTACGCCGCCCTCGAGCGGGCAGCGTCGGCACGCGGCGCGCCGATCACCCGGGTCTACCCGTTGCCCTCCTACTGCCGGCCGGACCGCTGAAGGCGGGCGCCGCTCAAAGCCGGGCGAGCTCCTCGCGGACCCGGTCGAGAAACGCCGCCCGGCGCCGCTCGTCGGCCGTGTTCATGTGGTAGAGGGCGAGGTAGCGCACGCGCGCGCCGGGCGCCACGAACCAGCGCAGATAGCGGGTGACGATCTTGCGTGGCGGGTCGCCCATCCAGAGCGCCGTCAACCGGTCGCGGCCGTAGGTGACGATGCCGGCCAGGCTGCGGATCCCGTGGAGGAGCGGCCGGACCCGGGCCGGGTCGGCGAGGTCGAAGGCCACGCCCGGCATCAACACCCGGTCGAGGAAGCCCTTGAGCATGGCGGGCGGGCCGAAGCACCAGGTGGGGAACTGCACGACCAGCGCTTCGGCCCGCAACAGCCGCTCGACGTAAGCCTCGAGGCCGCGCCGGTTGCGGCTCGTGTCGTGGTAGCGGCGGCGGGCCTCGGCCGAGAGCACGGGGTCGAAGCCCTCGGCGTAGAGGTCCAGGAGGTCGACCGTGTGCCCGGCCCGGGCGAGACCCTCGGCGGCCGCGGCGCGCAGGGCCGCATGGTAACTCTCGCCCAGGGGGTGGCAGTAGAGGTGGAGGACCCGCACCGGCCTCAGGCCGCGGCCAGGATCTCGACCTCGACGCGCGCCTCCGGGCGGACCAGCTCTTTGACCACGACGAGCGTCGAAGCGGGCGGCGGGTCGGCCACCCAGGCATCGCGGACCGCCATGAAGGCCGGCCGGTCGGCGAGGTCGACCAGATAGGTGTTCAGCCGGATCACGTGGCGGCGGCCCATCCCGGCCTCGGCGAGACAGCGGTCCAGAGCGGCGAAGATCAGCCGCGCCTGGGCCTCGCAGCCTTCCGGCATGGTACCGTCCGGCGCGATGCCGAGCTGGCCCGAGACGGCGAGCAGCTTCTGGTGGCCGGTCACCAGCACGGCGTGGCTGTACTTGGCGACGGGGGCGGCGATGCCCGACGGGTTCCAATGGCGACGCACGGCTCGTTCCTCCCTGGGTTCCGGCTTCAGGCCGATACCCGGTCCGGCCGCCGGACGGCCGTCCCGGGCACCTCCTCGCTCGCGGCACGCACGGTGGCGACGACATATTCGGGCGGCACGCCCAGGCGGACGGGCAACAGGCTCGTACCGACGCCCGAGGTCACCAGAAGGTGCCGGCGACCGACTCGGTGGTGGCCGCGGGCGAAGCGACGCGGCAAGGCGCTCATGGTCCAAAGCGGCCCGATCCCCGGCAGGCGCACCTGACCGCCGTGGGTGTGGCCGGCCACCGTCAACAGCACGTGGTCGGGCAGATAGGCCACGGCGTCCGGCACGTGGCTCAAGAGGATGGCGGGACGGTCGGGGTCGAGGGCGGCGAGCACCGCCGGCAGGTCGGCGCGCCGGCTCACCGCGCAACCGAGGCCGGCGATCTGGACCGGCCGACCGGCGAGATCGAGCTCGACGACCTCGTTTTCGAGCACGGCGATCCCGACTTGCTCGAGGGCGGTGCGGATCGACCGGCCGCGGGCCTCGTGCAGGTCGTGGTTGCCGAGCACCGCCAAGGTCGGCACCGCCCGGGCCAGCGGGGCGAGCGCCCGGGCGATCCGCGCCGCCGGGAGCGGCCACACGAAGGCCGTGCGGTTGGCGAGGAAGTCGCCCGGCAAGAGGACGAGCTCCGGCCGTTCGGCGAGCAGCCGCTCGACGATCCGGCCGATTCGCCGCTCGCCGACGTGCGGCCGAGCGGCGTGCAGGTCACCCAGGACGGCGAGCCGGAGCGGCTCCCACGCCGTGGGCCAAGCGGGGCTCGCGATCTCGTAGCGGACGGAGCGCAAGCGGCGCGGCTCGACCAGGCTCGCCCAAGAGCCGAGCGCCAGCGCCCCGGCACCGCCCAGGAGGAGTGCTTCGACCATGCCCGCCACGCCCGTCGCCGTCGACCCCTCTCATATCAGCTCGCGCCGGCGCCGAGGAGAACGTTCGGCCGGCACCGGCGGGCGCGCCCGGCGAAACGGGGAGCGTCGCCGTGGCCGACACGCCACGCTCGCGGCCCGGTGCCGCCGCGGGGACCGAGGGGGCCGGCTCAGGGCCGCCGCTCGGCGCGCAACGCGCGCAACGCGCCGTTGAGCTGGGCCCCGAAGATGAAGATCGCCGCGGAGATGTAGAAAAAGAAGAGCGTCACGACGATGCCGGCCAGGCTCCCGTAGGTCACCGAATAGGAGGTCGGCAAGGAGCCGAGATAGGCCGAATAGAGCTCGGCAGCCGCCGCCCAGAGCGCCACCGAGAGCAAGGTCCCGGGCAGCACCTCGAGCAACCGCAGCGGCACGGACGGCAAGGTGAGGTGCAAGCTCACCGTCAAGGCCGCGAGCATGCCGAGGCCGAGCCCGTAGCGGAGCAGGAGATCGAGCCGGCGGTCGAACAGCTCCTGCTCGCCGAGCCAGGCGACCAGCTGGCGGACCAGCGGCAGGCCGACGAGTGCGAGCATCGCGACGAGGATGGCGAGCGCCACCACGATCACGAGGAACAGGCTCTGCAGCCGGGCCAACAGAAAGCTGCGCGGCGGCGGGCAGCGATAGGCGCGGTCGAGGACGTGGCGGATCGCCTCCATGCCAGCAACGGTTGCCGAACTGGAGCTGGGAAGGGGGAGGGCGCGGGCGGTTCGTCGTCGACGGGATCGCACAGCGTGACGAGGCCCAGACGTTCGGTGGTGCGATCCTCATCGCCGCGCTCGCGATGGTGACCGAGCTGTTCCTCGCCGGGATCCAGCGTCTCGTGGTGCCCGCGCCGTTGCGCTCCCGCACCGGTAGCGTCCGGCGGGCCGCTCGCGCGGCGCAGCCGGAACTCCGACCGGCCGACCAAGCCCCTGGGAGGGATCGTGAACAAGGACCGTAAGTGGTGGTTCCGCGGCCGCGTGTACACCGCGTTCCTCGTGGTGCTCGCGCTCGTCGCGGTCGGGTGCGGTGGTGACGACGACGACGAGGAGGCGGCGACCGACGACACCGGCGAGGCGCCGGCGGGGGAGGAGTGCGGCTCGGTCGTCGTCGGCTCGACGAACTTCAGCGAGCAGTTCATCGTCGCGAGCATGTACGCGCAGAAGCTCGAGGCGGAGGGTTGCGACGTCGAGGTGCGCGCCAACCTCGGCACCCGCGAGGTCGTGTTCCCCGCGCTCGAGGAGGGCGAGATCGACCTCGTGGCCGAGTACGTCGGGACCCTGGTCGAGTTCCTCAACGAAGGTGCCGGCGAGGCGACCGGCGACCTCGAGGAGTCGCTCGGGATCCTGCGCGGGTACCTGGAGGAGCGGGGCCTGGCCGCGCTCGAACCGTCCGACGCGCAGGACCGCAACGCGCTCGCGGTCACGCAGGAGACGGCCGAGCGGTACGGCCTCGAGACGGTCTCCGACCTCGCGGAC
This sequence comes from Geminicoccaceae bacterium, assembly GCA_023512415.1. GTDB lineage: Bacteria > Pseudomonadota > Alphaproteobacteria > Geminicoccales > Geminicoccaceae > JANXAZ01. Next base: position 5,604 of record JAILZQ010000195.1, read on the forward strand.
GTCGCCGGCGAGCTCGTGCTCGGCGGCCCGCCCGAGTGCCCCGAGCGCCCGCTGTGCCTGCCCGGGTACGAGGAGGTCTACGGGCTGCAGTTCGCCGAGTTCCGGCCGCTCGACGCCGGCGGGCCGCTCACCTTCGAGGCGCTGGAGAACGGCGACATCGACGTCGCGCTCGTGTTCTCGTCGCAGGGCCAGCTCGTCGACCTCGGCCTGGTGGTGCTCGAGGAGGACCAGGACCTGCAGCCCGCGGAGAACATCCTCCCGGTCGTCCGCCAGGACGTGCTGAACGACACCGTCGAGGCGGCGCTGGACGAGGTCTCGGCGCAGCTCACGACCGAGGAGCTCTCGGAGCTGAACAAGCGCGTCGACGTCGACAAGGAGGATCCCGAGGACGTCGCGCGCGACTGGCTGGAGGAGAAGGGGCTCGTCTCAGCCGCCCGCGTGCGGCGGTGACGGGTCCGGGTCGGGCCCCGCGCCCCCCCCCCGCGCGCCCCCCACCCCCCGCCGGGGGGGCGCGGCGCCCCCCCGGGGGGGGCTCCCCGGG
>JAILZQ010000196.1 GCA_023512415.1 Geminicoccaceae bacterium
GACGTAGCCCCACTCGATGTGGAAGAAGAAGCCGCCGACCGAGATGAACTGGGCGAAGACGAAGGCGGCGAGGAAACCGCCCACGAGGTTACCGAGCCCGCCCATCACGCAGATCATGAAGGTGATCGGCCCGAAGGAGAGGCCGATCGCCGGGTGGACGTCGTACTGCAGGACCAACAGGCAGGCACCGAGCCCGGCGAGCCCGCCGCCGATCGCCGAGGTCAACAGATAGAGCCGGCCCGGATCGGCGCCCATCAAGGGCATGATCTGGCGATCCTGGGCGATCGCCCGGATGGCCGTGCCGAGGAAGCTCCGGCGCAGGAAGAGCCAGACGCCGAGCATCGCGAGGAGTGCCGTGCCGGCCGCGAGGATCCGCGACCAGGGCAAGAAGATCTCGCCCAAGACGAGCGAGGGGAGCGAGAGCCCGAGATTGCGGAAGTCGATGCCGAAGGCCACCGTCGCCGCCGCCTGGAGGAAGAACAGCACCCCGCCGGTGACGAGGAGCTGGTTGATCGGCTCGGAGGCGAGCACCGGGCGGATGACGAGCAGGTGCAAAAGCGCGCCGAGCCCGGCGACGAGCAGGATCGCCACGGCGAAGGCGAGCGGCAAGGGCAGGCCGTGCACCGTGTAGAGGAAGTAGACCGCGTACATGCCGAGCATCACGAGCTCGGCGTAGCAGATCCACACCACGTCGATCACGCCGAAGATCAAGTTGAGGCCGAGCGCCAAGAGGGCGAGCACACCGCCGAACAGGAGCCCGTTGAGGATCGCCTCGAGCAGGAAGACGTCGAACAGCGCCACCGGAGGCTCAGCCCTCGGCCTTGGGCAGCATGCGGCCCAGCGGGCGACCCCCGAAGATGTGGACGTGGAGATGCGGGACCTCCTGGTGCGCGTTGGCCCCGCAATTGGCGAGGAAGCGGTAGCCGTCGGCGTCGAGGCCCAAAAGCGAGGCGGTCTTGCCGACGGCGCGGAAGAAGCCCGCGATCTCGGCCTCGGAGGCTCGCTGGGTGAAATCGACCATCGAGACGTAGGCGCCCTTGGGGATCACCAGCACGTGGACCGGGGCCTGCGGGTGGATGTCGTGGAAGGCGAGCGCCCATTCGTCCTCGTAGACCTTCCGGCAGGGCAGCTCGCCGCGGAGGATGCGGGCGAAGACGTTGGTCGGGTCGTAACGCGTCATCGGGCACCTCCCTCGCCGCCCCGCGAGGAAGGGGACGGCAGGGCCGCCTTGTCAAGCCCGCGGGGGCGGTGCCAAACACGCACACCCGCAGCCCCGGCGCGGGCCGGGCGGGAGGGAAGTTCGGGGGAGGGTCGATGTCGCTCGCGGTCGCCGTGCAGATGGATCCGATCGAATCGATCAACATCGACACCGACACGACCTTCGCCCTCATGCTCGAGGCGCAGCGGCGCGGCCATCTGCTCTACCATTACCTGCCGCGCCAGCTGACCTGGCGGCAGGGGCGGGTGGTGGCGCGCGCCCGGCCGGTCCGGGTGCAGCGGGTCAAGGGCGCGCACGCCGAGCTCGGCGCCGCCGAGACGCTCGATCTCGCCACGCTCGACGTGGTGCTGATGCGCCAGGACCCGCCCTTCAACTTGGCCTACATCTCGGCGACCCATCTGCTCGACCGGGTCCATCCCCGCACGCTCGTCGTCAACGATCCGGACGCGGTGCGGAACGCCCCGGAGAAGCTCTTCGTCACCGAGTTCCAGGAGCTGATGCCGCCTTCGATCGTCACCTACGACATCGAGGAGATCCGCGCCTTCCGCCGCGAGCACGGCGACGTGATCGTCAAGCCGATCTACGGCAACGGCGGGGCCGGCGTGTTCCACATCAAGAAGGACGACACCAACCTCAACAGCCTGATCGAGCTGTTCCAGACTTTCTTGAACGAGCCCTTGATGGTCCAGGTCTACCTGCCGGCGGTGCGCGAGGGCGACAAGCGGATCGTCTTGATCGACGGCAAGCCCGCCGGTGCGGTCAATCGGGTGCCGGCCCCCGACGAGACGCGCGCCAACCTGCACGTGGGCGGCCGCGCCGAGCCGGCGCGGCTCACGAAGCGCGACCACGAGATCTGCGAGGCGATCGGCCCGGCGCTCGAGGCGCGCGGCCTCGTGTTGGTGGGGATCGACGTGATCGGCGGCTACTTGACCGAGATCAACGTGACCTCGCCCACCGGCATCCAGGAGATCGACCGGTTCGACGGGACCAACCTTTCGGCCCGGGTGTGGGACGCGATCGAGAGCAAGGTCGGCCGCCGGCCCGACCACGCCCGGCCGACTTGAGGCCACCGGAAAACGGCGGGCGGGACCGATCGGCCCCGCCCGTCGACCGTTCCGCCGATGCGCCGGCTCAGGCGGCCTTCAAGAGCACGCTCTCGAGCCGCCGGCTCGCCTCGGCCTCGTCGATCTTTTCGATCGCCGCGAGCTCGCGGGCGAGCCGCTCGAGGGCGGCGCGGTACATCTGCCGTTCGCTGTAGGACTGCTCGGCGTCCTCCGGACGGTGCAGCTCGCGGACCACCTCGGCGATCGCGACCGGGTCGCCCGAGTTGATCTTGGCCTCGTATTCCTGCGCCCGGCGGCTCCACATGACGTTGCGGCGCGGCCGGGTGCGGACCTTGAGCGCCTCCATGGCCGACTGGATCTTCTCGCGCGAGGAGAGCTTGCGCATGCCCGCCTTCTGCGCCTTGTCGACCGGCACGCGCAGGATCAGTCGCTCGTTCTCGAACGAGACGACGTACATTTCGAGCTCCATCCCGGCGATGACCTGTGTTTCGACGCCGGTGATCCGCCCCACCCCGTGCGAGGGGTAGACGATGTAATCGCCGGCGGCGAAGGTCAGCTTCTTGGTGGCCATGAGGCATGTTCTCCCAGCATCGCTCCGCAGCCCCCGGGGCCGCGTCCGGCGTCGACCCGACGCCCCCGCGGGCACGGGCGCGCGATCGACCGCGCTGCGATCCGCTCGCAGCGTCCCATCCTCGGCATCCGACCGAGAGGTGGGATCGGCGATCCGCCATCCCGTTCGAAGACGTGTCGCATTTATCACAAAAGGCGTGGCATTTCCAGAGGCGGCACGCGCCTCCGGAGCGCGAACGCGGCGCGGGTGCGGACCGCTCAGCCCCCTTTGCCGGGGGCCTCGGAGAAGAACCGCTCGAACTTGCCCGGCATGCCCTTGTACTCGTCGGCGTCGGGCGGCGGCTCGCGCTTGCGGGTGATGTTCGGCCAGATCGCCGAGTACTTACGGTTGAGCTCGAGCCATTTCTCCGCCTCCTCCTCGGTGTCGGGGAGGATCGCCTCGGCCGGGCATTCGGGCTCGCAAACCCCGCAGTCGATACATTCGTCGGGGTTGATGACGAGCATGTTCTCGCCCTCGTAGAAGCAGTCCACGGGGCACACCTCGACGCAGTCCATGTACTTGCATCGGATGCACGCCTCGGTGACCACGTAGGTCATCGGCCACTCCACTCCCTCGCCCGCCGGCCCGGACCGGCGCCCGGCAACATAGTGCCGCACCGCGGAACCGGCCAGGGCCTGCGACGCCCGGCGCCCGCGCCCCCTCAGCGGCGGGCGAAGAGCCGCTCGATGTCCGTCCGCTTGAGCTCGATCCAGGTCGGCCGGCCGTGGTTGCACTGGGCGGCCCCGGGGGTGCGCTCCATCTGCCGCAAGAGCGCGTCCATCTCGGCGAGGCTCAGCCGGCGGCCGGCGCGCACGCTGCCGTGGCAGGCCGCCGTCGCCGCCACCCGGCCGATCGCCGCCTCGAGGGTGAAGGTGGAGCCGAGGCTCGCGAGCTCGCGGGCGAGCGCGCGCACGAGCTCGCCGGTCGGCCGCTCGCCGAGCAGCGCCGGCACCTCGCGGACGAGCACGGCCCCCGGCCCGAAGGGCTCGACCACGAGGCCCGTGGCGAGCAGATCCTCCGCCCGCTCGAGCAGGGCCTCGCGCTCGCCCGGGCCGAGTTCGACCACCTCCGGCAGCAGCAAGGCTTGGCGCGCCACCCCGCCCGCGGCGAGCCCGGCCTTGAGCCGCTCGAGGAGGATCCGCTCGTGCGCCGCGTGCTGGTCGACGATCACGAGCCCGTCCGCGGTCTGGGCGAGGATGTAGGCGTCGTGCAGCTGCGCCCGGGCGGCCCCCAGGGGATGGGCCCGCGGATCCACCTCCTCGGGGGGCTCGCTCGCCCCGGGCGGGGCGGCGGGCGGCAAGGGCGCGAGCGGGGCCTGGTAGGAAGCGGCCGCCTCGGCGAGGCCGCGCGGCGGGGAAGGGGAGGGGGTGCGGCCTGCGGCGAGCGGGCCGCCCGGGCGGAAGGCGCCCAGGGCGGCGGTCGCGATCCGCCCGGCGGTCCGCTGGCCGTGCTCGGCGAGCGCGCGGCGGAGCGCCCCGATCACGAGACCGCGCACCGTGCCGGGATCGGCGAAGCGGACCTCGATCTTGGCCGGGTGGACGTTGACGTCGACCCGCTCGGGCGGCAGCTCGAGGAAGAGGGCCGCGGCCGGATGGCGGCCGGCCGCCAGGAGATCACCGTAGGCCGCCTTCAAGGCTGCCTTGAGCAGGCGATCCTGCACGGGCCGGCCGTTGACCACGAGGTACTGGGCGGAAGCGTCGGCGCGCGCCGCGGTCGGCAGGCCCAAAAGCCCGAAGAGGCGCACCCCCTCCCGCTCGGTCTCGAGCTCGATCAGGTCGTCCCGCCGCTCGCGACCCAGAAGAGCGAGCGCCCGCTCGAGGGTCCGCGCGAGCCGGTCGCCGCGCACCGGCGGGAGGTCGAGCAGCCGGCGGCCCTCGGCCAGGAGGGTGAAGCCGACCTCGGGCCGGGCGAGCGCCAGCCGCTCGACCACCTCGAGCGCGGCCTGCAGCTCGGCCCGCTCGGAGCGGAGGAACTTGAGCCGCGCCGGGGTCCGGCGGAACAGGTCGCGGACCTCGACCCGGGTGCCCGGCGCCCCGGCCGCCGGCCGCGGCCCCTCCACCCGCTCGCCCTCGGCCGCGAGGGTGAAGGCGCTCTCCGCCCCGGCGAGCCGGCTCGTGATCACGAGCCGGGCCACGGCGGCGATCGAGGGCAGGGCCTCGCCGCGGAAGCCGAGCGTGGTGATCCGCACGAGCGCGTCGTCGGCGAGCTTGGAGGTGGCGTGCCGGCGGACGGCGAGCGGCAGCTCCTCGGCCGGGATGCCGCAGCCGTCGTCCTGGACGAGGACGAGGTCGCGGCCACCGCCCGCGAGGGTCACGTCGATCCGCCGGGCGCCGGCGTCGAGCGCGTTCTCGACCAGCTCCTTGACCACGGAAGCCGGCCGCTCGACCACCTCGCCGGCGGCGATCCGGTTGACGACCTCCTCGGGAAGGACGCGGATCGCGGGCACGGGCACGCTCACCCGCCCGGCAGGCCCTCGGGCCGGCCGGCCACCGTGACGAGGAGCTCGCCGGCGTAGAGCCGCCGGCAGACGCGCTCGAGGTCCGCGAAGGTCACCGCTTCGACGAGCGCGTTGCGCCGCTCGAGATAGTCGCGGCCGAGCCCGTGGACCATCATCGAAACGAGCATCCTCGCGAGCTGGTCGTTGGTCGAGAGCCGCAACGGGAAGGAGCCCGTGAGGTAGGTCTTGGCGTCCGTGAGCTCGCGCTCCTCGACCCTGCCCGTGGCGAGCCGGGCCACCTCGGCGCGGACGAGCTCGATCGACTGCGCCACCCGCTCGTTGCTGGTCGCCACCCCGCCGAGCCAGAGCGGCGCGAGCTCCATGTCGGCCAAGTAGGTGTAAACCGAGTAGGCGAGCCCGCGCTTCTCGCGCACCTCCTCCATGAGCCTGGAGGCGAAGCCGCCGCCGCCCAGCACGTAATTGGCGATCGTCGCCGCGTGGTAATCGGGATCGCTCGGCCGCAGGCCGCATCGACCGAAGGTCACCACGCTCTGCGGGATCGGCATCGGCACCACGAGCGTGTCGCCGAGCGCCGGGCTCACGGGCGCGACCGGCGGCCGGCTCGCCCGCTCGGGCAGAGCGAGGAAGGTCCGGTCGAGCAGCCGGGCGAGCTCCTCGGCGTCGATGTCGCCCGCCACCCCGATCGCGAGCTCGGAGCGCGCCAGCCGCTCGGCGACCACCGCCCGGAGGTCCTCGCGGCGGATCCGGGCGAGGGTCTCGGGCGTGCCCCGGATCGGCCGGCCGTAGC
>JAILZQ010000197.1 GCA_023512415.1 Geminicoccaceae bacterium
TCTGCCGGTCTGGGCCGGGATCCTGGCGTAGAGCGCGGTCAGCGCCGCGGCGACGGCACCGAGCGCGAACACGCCGCCGGGACCGAGATTGACGACCAGCAACGATCCGATCGCCATTCCGGCGATCATGCCGCCTTGGAACCCGAAGACGATGATCGCCGCGCCCTGAGTCCGACGTTCGGGTGCCGCGACGGCGAGGATGTAGGACTGCACACCGATCAACAGCAGAGCCTGGCCGATGCCGGCACATGTCCGGCCGAGCACGAGCGGCAGCAGACTTCCCGGAAGAAGGAGCGCGAGCAGTCCCGATGCCGTGAGCAGGAGTCCGACCGTCATCACCCGCCGCGAGCCGAAACGCTGGACCAGATATCCGGCCGGTACGAGAGTGAGAGCGAAGAACAAATAGTAGATCGTGATCACCAGGCCAGCGAGGCTCTCCGAGAAACCACCGGCTGCGAGCTCGCTCCGGACGTGCTGCGGCAAGAACGGATAGATCAGATGTTCGACGCACATCGCGACGTAGAACACCGGCTTGATCAGCGCGAGCGCCTTTTCCCCGGTCGCGTCGCTCGCGGCCGGACCAGCCCGGTAGAGTGTTCCGGCGAGTTGCAAAAACAGGTTGGCGAGGAACGCCGAGGCTACGAACAACGCCAAAAAGTTCTTGGCGTTATGCAGAACCCGTCCATAGACGATGTCTTCGGGCAGGGTGACGGCGACCTCGACGCGCTGCGGACTGTCGGGCGGGGTCACGTCGACCCGGTACTCGTACGTCGAGACGTCACTGCTCCACGGGCGTCCGACCATGAACGGATCGGTATGAATCGCGATCCGACCGTCGACGACGAGCGCGACAGCACCGATGTCCGGATTGAGGCGACGATACTCGCCGAAAGCGCGGTCGAGACCCTGGAGCTGCTGGAGGTCGAGGTGGAAGCCCATGATCTCGGTCATGCGCTGGCCGAGCGAGTCGGCGAGCGCCTTGGTTTCGAGCTGGGCGCCGCGGCTGCGGAGCTGGATCATGCTCGTGACGACCGCCCCCGCCATCACGAGGAACAGACTCGTGTACAAGATCTGCAACCAAGGTCCGCGTTGACGTGTCAACCAGTCGCGCCCGATGTCGACAGCGAACCCGAACATCACGGAAAGCCCCAGCGCCAAATAGGCCAGGGGCAGGAATTGGGTGGATACGGTTCGCCCGATCGCCGACCAGCCGACCGTGAGGACGAGGCTGCCGACCCGCTCGTAGCGATTGGTGAGCGGCAGGATCAGCTGCAGATACCGCCCGTCCTTGCGGACCTCGCCGGCATCGACCACGGTGCGGCTCCGCTCGGGCGCCACCGGAAGGAGCGCGATCTCCGTGTCGCCGCTCGTGAAGAGCGGCTTGTCGGCGGCATCGTGGACGGCGAGTGCCAGGATCTGCTTGTCGGAAGCGCGCAGAGGCTCGGCCCGGGCGCGGAATCCGACATATTGGGAAAGCGGAAGATCGCGCCGCAGGTAGCTTTCGATGGCCGCCTGCAACATCCTGCCCTGCGCGGCCAGCTTGTCGACGTGGAAGCGCTCGAAGCTACGCTGCGCCTCGCCGTATCCGACCTAGAGGAGCAGGGAGAAGGAGAGGCCGGTCACGAGCGCCATGGCCAGAATGTCGAGGACCCGGCTGCGCAACACGCCGCCTCGTATCCGTATGGCCGAGCCCGCGCCTACCCCGTCGCCTCAGTCGAGCAGCTCGAGCAGGCGATGCGCGTTGCCGCGACGCCGGCAGAACAACTGGTCGAGCCGATCGGCGAGCAGACCGAGAACGAGGTCGTCGTAGCTCATGCGCTCGGCCGACAGCCCGACGCAGACGAGGCTGGTCTTCTCGGCCGTCGGCGCGGCGAGATCCGGTTTCGGATTGGCCTCGAGGATGTAGAGCCGACCCGAGGCGTCGGCCCGCACGTCGAGCCCGATCAACGTCTCGAGGTCGAGCTCCTCGAAGACCGCCCGACCGAGCTCGTGGAGCCGGGCGTGAACCTCTCGATCGGCCTCGGCGGTCAAGAGTCGCACGCGATCGGTGGTGATCGGCCGCTGATCCATGGACGTGAAGATCCGCTCGTCCCCGTCGAGCCGACGTTCTATCGCCGAGAAGGTGAAGGGAGCGTTAAGGCGAACGAGCCGTCCACCCCGGGCGATCACGGCACCGGCGACCGCGACGCAATATTCCGAGCCGGGCAGGAACGTCTCGATCAGAACGTGGTTGTCGGTGGCGGCGTAGACGTCGGCGATCGCCTCCTCGAGATCGGCGACGTCCTCGACCACGCGCACGTGATGGGAGGGCCGGCCGGACACCGGCTTCACGACGAAGGGCCCCGGATGATCGCCGAACGCCTGACGGAAACGCGGGTTGTGCGGCGGCCCGAGCGGTCCGCGCGCCGGATGCCAAGCGATGAACGGCGCGGTCGGCAGACCCAGAAGGGCGAGCTCGCGCTTGAAGAGGTGCTTGGTGTCGAGGATGCTCGTCGTGATCGGATCGTGTCCGAGATAGGGCACGCCGAACATCTCGAGCATCGCGGCGGCGTGCGACATCGCGCCGAAGCCCTGCACACCGCCGGTGTTGAGCCAAGCCAGATGCGTCCCGCTGCGCCCCAGCCGCTCGCCGAGCTGCATGTCGTCGGGCAGCGTCGCGACCTCGCGGAAGCCAATGCGCCGCAGCGCCTCGGCGATGTCGTGGGCGACCTTCTCGTAGCTTTTCCACGGTCGAGGATTAACCGTACGGTTGATGACGGTCCCCTCGGCCGACTCGTCGCCACCGAAAATCACCGCGATCCGCAGCCGAGGGAGAAGCCGCTCAATCTGACGCTCGAGCTCCTCGACCCGGGTCCGCCGCCGTCGGGTCGGCTCCTCGGCACCCACGGGAACCGACCGCCGCGTCGCTGTCGCCGAACCAGCCGGACTCATGGCCGACCTCGTCCTCCTCGGAAACGCGCTCGGCTGCGGCTTCTAAGGGTCGCCCGGTAAGGACCGAGCTAACTTTCGTCACCCTCCGGCGCCGTCCGGTATGCACGCCGCACGGTGGGAACAAGATACGTCCGGAGCGATCCGTCGCTCGTCGTAACCAACCGTGGAGGGGCGGCCAGGATACTCCGCGTCATCGGAACGGCGGCGACGGTCCGGGATCGGGCCGGAGGAGACGGAGGCCGACGGCGGCATGTTGGTAGGCCAGACGATCGCGACCGCACCGGGATCACCCGTGGCCACGACCGCCCGGGCGGGCGATCGGCCGACCACGGACGGCCACGATCGTCTCATGATCCTGCTGCAGGCGCAGAACGACGTGCTGGAGCACATCGTCGCCGGGACCGACCCGGCGGTCATGCTCGGTCGCATAGAGGACGTCCTGGGCAATCTGCTCGGTCCGACGCACGGCCTCCTGCTCTGGTGCGACGGCGACCCGTCCGACGGTGTCCGGGTCGCCCCGACGGACCCGCCGAGGCCGATCGCCGAACTCGGCTCGTCGTGGATCCGTGAGTCCGCGGGGCTCGAAGCTTCGCTCGAGGAACTGCAGCGCATCTGCACGAGGGCGGGCCTCGCCACCGCGCGCCGGCCGATCCACAACCATGCCGGCGAGCTCGTGGCGGCGATCGCCCTGGTCGCCTCTCGCCCCCTGCGGCTCGATCGGGCCGAGCAGTATGCGCTCGAGACCCTCTCCCTTCTTGCCCGCTCGGTGATCGAGGCCGAACGCAGACGAGCCGCCTTGCAGAGCGCCACTGAGCAATTCGCGGCACTGGCCAAGACGATACCCGGCGTCATCTACCAGCGCGTGGTGAAACCTGACGGAACCATCCGCTATACGTACATCAGTGACGCCGCCAAGGATTTGTTCGGTGTCGAGCCGGCCGAGATCATCGCTGATCCACAGGCGCTTTTCGACTGTCACGGTCCGGAATACTACGCGACGTTCCGTGAACGGCTGCTTGCCGCCTCCCGCTCGCTCTCCATCTGGGACGTCGAGGCGACCATCATCACGCGCGACGGGAAGCGCAAGTACACCCATGCCCTCGCCCGTCCGCACCGCCTGGCGGACGGCTCGGTGGTCTGGGACGGAGTGATCCTCGACGCCACCCGGATCAAGGAGGCGGAGCTCGCCGCGGCGGCAGCGGAGTCCCGGACCCGGACGGCGATCATCGAGAGCATCCCGCACGGGTTCGCGCTGTTCGATCCGGCCGGGCGGCTAGTGACCTGGAACAGTCGCTTGGTCGAACTTTATCCGAAGCTCGCGGACACGCTGCAGGTGCGGCTCGCCTACGCCGATCTGGTCCGCGCCGAGATCGCCTGCGGGATCGACCCGGTGCCGCCGGAGGCCGACCCCGAGGTCCGCTTCCACCAGCGAATGGCCCAGCACCGGCAGGCCGACCGAGTGATGGAACGGCAGCTCACCGACGGCCGTTGGATCTTGATCGACGAGCACAAGACCACCGATGGCGGGCTCGTGGTCCTGCACACCGACATCAGCGAGCTCAAGGCGCGCGAGGCGGCCCTCCGTTGATCCAACCAGGAGCTCGAATCCTTCGCCTCGATCGCTTCGCACGATCTCCAAGAGCCGCTGCGCAAGATCGAAGCGTTCGGCGACCGGCTCGAGCAACGCTGCCAAGCGGCGCTCGGCGAGGACGGGCAGATGTACGTCGAGCGGATGCAGAGCGCGGTCAAGCGCATGCGGGCGCTCATCAACGACCTGCTCGACTATTCCCGGGTCACGACCAAGGCCCGACCGTTCGCTCCGGTGGCGTTGAGCGAGGTGCTCGCGGGCGTGCTGTCCGATCTGCAGATGCGGATCGAGGGCTCGGGCGCCGAGGTCGTGGCCACACCTCTGCCGACCATCGACGCCGACACCACCCAGATGCGCCAGCTGTTCCAGAACCTGATCGCCAACTCCTTGAAGTTCCATCGTCCGGGCGTGCCGCCGCGGGTCGAGGTCGCAGCCGCGACCAGGACCTCGCCGAGCGGCGAGTCGCGGGTCGAGATCCGGGTGAGCGACAACGGGATCGGCTTCGACATGAAGTATGCCGAGCGGATCTTCGGGATCTTCCAGCGGCTCCATACCCGGGCCGAATACGAAGGCACCGGCATCGGCCTCGCCACCTGCCGCAAGATCGTCGAGCGCCACGGCGGGACGATCACGGCGCGGAGCACGCCGGGCGAGGGCGCCACCTTCATCGTCGATCTGCCGGTCCGCCAGCCGGCGACGGAGAGCCAGCCATGAGCCTCGCCGCAGTGCGCCCGATCACGATCCTGGTCGCCGAGGACGACCCGGACGACCGGACGATGATCGAGGAGGCGTTCGCCGAGAACCGGCTCGCCAACGAGATCCACTTCGTCGAGGACGGCGAGGAACTGCTCGCCTATCTGCGCCGCGAAGGACGCTGGGCATCCTTGGCCGGCCAGCCCTATCCGGGCGTGATCCTCCTCGATCTCAACATGCCGCGGAAGGACGGCCGCGAAGCGCTGCGCGAGCTCAAGGCCGACCCGCAACTCTGCCGTATCCCCGTCGTCGTGCTCACCACCTCGCGCGCCGAGGAGGACATCGTCCGAACCTACGGCCTCGGAGTCAGCTCGTTCATCACCAAGCCGGTCACCTTCGCCGGGCTGGTCGAGGCCGTCAACGTGCTCTGCCGCTACTGGATCCAGATCGTCGCCCTGCCGCCCGAGTGCTCGCAGCGAGCGGCCCGAGCCCGAGCCGGCCGAGGCCATGCCGCGAATCCTCCTGCTCGACGACGACGAGGAGGACCTCGTCCTCCTGCGCGAGCTCTTGGCCGCAGGTCTGGGCCCGGAAGCTCTCGTGCTGACCGCCACCGGCGTCGAGCAGGCACTGACGCTGCTCGCTCGCGGCTCGATCGACCTCTGTCTCGTCGATTGGCGGATCGGTCGATCCTCCGGCCTCGCCTTCCTCGAGCGGGCGCGCACCGTCCGTCGCGTGCCGATGGTGCTCTTGACCGGTGCGGGCGATGCCGCGGTCGACCACGCCGCGCAGGATGCCGGCGCCGCCTATTACCTCGAAAAAACCGAGCTGACCGCCGAACGGCTCGAGCGGGTGGTCCGTTATTGCCTCGGACATGCT